>CANFKD010000082.1 GCA_947447115.1 Caulobacteraceae bacterium | reverse complement strand
CTTTCCTCGCGATTGGTGAACAGATAGCCCGAGACATAGCGGCAAGGGATGCCCCAGCGACGGCACACGGCAATCATGATGTGGGCAAAGTCCTGACAGACGCCGCGCTTGGCCTCGAGCGCCAGATCAATCGGGCTATCGGCGTCGGTGACACCGGGCTGATATTCAAAGGCCTTATAGATGATCGTTGACAGGGTTCTCACCGCCGTCAGCGGATCGGTCTTCATCAGGTCGTTTAAGCCGTGCGAGGCCTCAAAGGCCTTCAAGGCCTCTGTCTCGCGCGCAAAGCCATGGGGGCGCAAGAAGTCGAAATATTCACCGCGGATGAAGTCGCCGCGCAGGCGGTCCCACTCACCCATATCCAGATGCATTGGTAAGATCGGAGGGGCTGTAGTTTCAACCGCCGCGCGGGCCTCGATGGTCAGCTTGTCGTGGGGCTGAGGCACATCGAAATGATGCACCGCATTACCGAACGGATCGGTATAGGAAAACATCTGGGCATTAGGATCGAGAGCGAGGTCAAAACTGATCAGCCGCTGCAGCGCGCTCTTTTGGGGCTGCATCCACAGTTCCATGACGCTTTCGCGCACGGGGGCGGCATAGTGATATTCGGTGACGTGACGAATTTCCAAGAACATAGGCTGGGCTCGATCTGACGCTAGGTCGGGAGATGTTGTTCGAGGGGATAGGCGACAAAGGCCCCGTAGATCGCCTCGTGGATGCGGCCGCAATCTTGACTGACAGTGGCCAAAAGCCCGCCTGCGCCGCTGGTGGCCGTCTCTTCGAGGTCAGCAAAGCGTAGGCGAGAGCTGAGCCGTCCCGCCAACCGCTCCGGCACACCGCTGGCCTGAACATTACCGTGACCCGCCAGAGCCCGCAGATGCTCTTCAATCCTTGCCGTGGAGAAGCGAATGGAGCGCGGGAAGTCCTCGTTGAACAGCAAGAACTCTTGGATCAGGCGCGGCTGAATGTCGGCCGTATAGACCCGTAGGTAAGGCTCCAGTGCGCAGGCCATGCGCAGCAGGCCCATCTGAGACAGGTGGTCGGATAGGGGGCTGCCCTGAGCGGCCTCGCCAAAGCTGGCATCCAAGAGGCGCGCGATCAGTTGCGCCCGTTCCAGATAGATGCCGAGCATCAAAAAGCGCCACCCTTCACCATGGCTCATGGTGGAGTCGACAGCGCCCTTGAACAGGTGCAGGTCGGAAATGACCTCATGCAGGAAGGTCACAGCCCGCTGGTCGAACTGGCGCTTGGCATCTGGGCTGGTAATGCGAAGAAAGAGCAGATTTAGCCGCTCCCAGGTCTCGCTGGTGATCTGGTCGCGAACCTGACGTGCATTTTCGCGGGCGCGGGCGACCGAAACGATGACCGAGCCGGGGTCTTCGCGGTCAAGGATCAGGCCGAGCGCGACATCGACGGCCGTCTTGCCCTCATCAATATCTTCAGGGGCCCCGAGCGCGGTTCTGGCCGCTCTGGGGGCGTCTCCGGTAGCATCGAGTGAGGCGGTGAGCATGACATCGCTGAGGCGGCTGACATGTTCGGCCCGTTCAATATAGCGCCCCATCCAATAGAGGCTGTCGGCAACGCGGGCGAGCATCATGCGGGCAGGTCTCCGGCAGCGGTGGTCTCATTTTCGCCGGTCAGGACCCAAGTGTCCTTTGATCCGCCGCCCTGACTGGAATTGACCACGAGCGAGCCGCGCTTCAACGCGACGCGGGTAAGGGCGCCGGGGGTAACGACGATCTTGTCACCGCAGAGGATAAAGGGGCGCAGGTCGACGTGGCGCGGCTCGATGGCCCCGTCCACAAGGCAGGGCGCGGTCGACAGCTGGATGGTTGGCTGAGCAATATAGTTGCTGGGGTCAGCCTTGAGCTGCTGGGCGAAGTCTGACCGCTCTTGGGCGCTCGCATGGGGTCCCACCAACATGCCATAGCCTCCGGATGCGCCGACGGCCTTAACGACCAGCTTGTCCAGATTGTCGAGCACATAGCCCAGTTGCTTCGGTTCGCGACAGAGGTAGGTCTCAACATTGGAGAGGATCGGCTCCTGATCCAGATAGTAGCGGATGATCTCCGGTACATAGGCATATACGGCCTTGTCATCGGCCACACCCGCTCCGGGGGCGTTGGCAATCACGACATTGCCAGCCCGATAGGCATTGAACAGCCCCGCAGCTCCAAGAGCAGAATCTCGGCGGAAGGTGAGGTGGTCGATATAGTCGTCATCGACCCGTCGATAGATCACATCCACCCGCTTCAAACCGACCGTGGTGCGCATATAGACGAGGTTGTCATGGACCACGAGGTCACGCCCCTCGACGAGGGGCGCGCCCATCAAGCGGGCCAGATAGGCGTGCTCGTAATAGGCGGAATTATAGACGCCGGGGGTCAAAACCACGACCTGCGGATTGGGCCTCCATTCCGCCGCCAGAGTTTTCAAGGTGGCGAGCAGCATGTCCGGATAGCGCTCTATGGAGCGCACGCCGCTGGTGCGATAGGTGCCCGGAAAGGTGCGCTTGGCCGCGTCGCGGTTGGCCAGCATGTAGGAGACGCCCGAGGGGACGCGCAGATTGTCCTCAAGCACGACAAACTCGCCAGCCTCGTTGCGGATCAGGTCACTGCCGCAGACATTGGCATAGGCCTTGTGCGGGACATAGAGGCCCTGCATCTCGCGCCGATAGGCCGGTGCGCCGAGCACAAGGTCTCTGGGCACCACGCCATCCTTGAGGATGATCTGATCGCCATAGATGTCTGCGAGGAAGAGGTTGAGGGCCTGAAGTCGCTGGGCCAGACCCGCTTCGATCTTGGCCCATTCCGCAGCGGGAATGATCCGAGGAAAGAGATCGGTCGGAATGATCTGTTCGGTCGAGGTCTCTGCGCCATAGACCGTGAAGGTGATGCCTTGGAGCAGGAAGGACTGTTCTAGGGTCCTTTGCCGGTCTGCCAGTTCCCCTGCGCCAAGTGTCGAGATGCGCGATTGTAAGGCGGCATAGTGGGACCGCACGCCCGCCTCCTTATCGTACATTTCATCATAGGCGACGCCGGGCCGGTAGGCAGCCGACAGGGGTCTATCGAGAGGGTCACGGTCGTTCACGCGTTTTTAGTCCCCGAAACAGGCCATCGCCATTTTTGATCTGGCGTTAGGTGACTATGCTTAGGTCGGACGGTTTGATGTGCAGGACGAAAACGGGCCTTGGCGCAGTTTTTCTTCACCTGTGCCTAAAAATTGATCACCCCATTTTCGCCATCCTTTTGGCGCGGATTGCGGCCTGTCGTGGAAGAATCTTCCGACGCAGGTTAGAAGGTCCCTATGGGATTTTGGATCATGGGTGCGCGTTGCGGGTCTGCCGTTGGATTGACGGTGGTGCTGAGCCTCTGCGCGTCGGTGGTGCACGCTCAAGAGCCGCTCGCTCTCATCAAGATTGCCCCCAATGCAGCAGGTTTTCCAAAGAGCCTTAAGGCCAAGATTGATGCGGCGGTCATCAGCAATCGCTCGTCCGCCCAAAACCGGATGGAGGCTAAGCGCCATGGACAGGATGCGGCGGACCTGGTCGAAGCGACCCTGCGCTCAGAGGGGCGCTATGCTTCAGTTATAGGCTCAGACCTCACCGATGGGCCCGTGCCTGAGGCTGTTCTGACCGTCGATCCGGGTCCTTCGTTCGGATTTGCCGATCCGAAGGTCGAGTGGGTGGGTCCGCTTCCACAGTTGGGGGCCAAGTTGGCGGGCGAAGCGTCTATGGGTCTGCAGATTGGCGCGCCGGGGCGAGCCTCTGAGGTCCTCGATGCCGAAGGGCGCGTGCTCGCCGCTGTTGAAAAGCGTGGTTATGCGGATGTGCGCGCCTTGACCCGTCAGGTCATCGTCGACCATGCCGATCACACCTTACGCCCGACCTACCGAATTGAAGCGGGCCAACTGGTTCGGCTTGATGGGGCAAGAGTTTCGACCTCGGGACCAACCAATTTGGATTGGGCGTCCAGTCTGATCCCGTGGAAGCCGGGGGATATCTATAGTCCGGTCAAGCTGGCTGATTTTGAGCAACGCTTGGTCGATACGGGGGTCTTTGACAGCATCACCGTGACCTTGGCGCCGGACCAAGATCAGCAGGGCCGGCGCCCAGTGTTGGTGAGCCTTACAGACCGGCCTTGGCGCAGCCTTGAAGCCAGCGGAAGCTATGCCACCAGCGAAGGGGTTGGTATCGAAGGCAAGGTCAATTGGTACAATCGGACAGGACGCGGCGATACCCGAACCCTGAAGATCCAAGGCTCGAGGCTGAAAAGTGGTCTCGATTTTGAATTCTCATTCCCCCATTGGCATCGCCCACGGCAGACCTTGAAATATGGCGTGGGTGTCACGCAGCAGTTCACGGACGCCTATGATGAAACCAGCGCCGGGGTGCGGTTTGATCTGACCCGAGCGCGCGATCGGTCCTCCTACACCACCTTTGGTGCAGCGCTTGATGCGACCCGCACGGTTGGAAAGTCTGCCGTGGCGCTTACAACCCTGTCTAACAGCGTGTCTGGGGCCACCTTGAGCCTTCTGGGGGCGGTCTATATCGATCAGTCTGATGATTTGCTGAACCCGCGCCGCGGGTGGCGTTTGGATGTTCGCTCTGAACCGATCTTGAGTGTTAGCGGTGGGGTAGGGCAGGGCTTTCTCAAGAGCCAAGCCCAAGGGTCAATCTATCTGCCTCTGAGCGAACAGGCCCGGACTGTGTTGGCTGGACGGCTTCATGTCGGGTCCATTGTCGGCGTTACGGTCGACAATGTTCCCGTTGCCCGGCGTTTCTATGCGGGCGGTGGTGGGTCGGTGCGCGGCTATTCCTACCAAGGGGTTGGGCCGCGTTTGCCCGACAATACGCCAAAGGGCGGCACGACGGTCTGGGATGGCTCTTTGGAGGTGCGTCAGAGGGTTAAGGGGCTTTGGAGCGTGGTTGCCTTTGCCGATGCCGGATCGACTAGCGACGGCATAGCGCCAGACTTCCGATCGGTCTCGGCCGGGGCAGGGCTAGGGGTTCGCTATGACCTCGGCTTTGGCCCGGTGCGGTTTGACCTAGCCGTTCCGCTGTCCAGTCGGGCGGGAGACCCGACCTATCAAATCTATCTCAGCATCGGGCAGAGCTTTTGACCATGGCTGAGCCCACCGCCGTGCAAACCTCACCGCGATTGTCAACCATGCTCAAGGGCTTGGACTGGGCGGGCGCAGTGTTGGCAGTTTTGTTGCTGACGGTGGTGGGGGGACTGGGCGGGGCCAATACCGATTTTGGTCGCCGGTTGATTGAGGGGCAGGTGCAACGGCTTGCCGTGGGACCCGTCGGCTATCTGTCGATCAAGGGGTTAGAGGGGAACCTGTTCACAAATCCGTCGGTCCAGCGCCTGACCCTTTCGGATCGTGGCGGCGTCTGGCTTGAAGCGAGAAATGTCCAACTGTCTTGGCAAGCGAGCGCTCTGTTGCTCCGACGCATTAAGATCGCGTCGGTCCGGGCCGGTCGCGTCGTCATAGTGCGCCGACCCAAGCTTTTGCCGAGCAAGCGCGCACGTGGCGGATCACTGTCGATTGAGATCAAAACGGTCGATCTGATCCTCGAAACCCGACCGGCATTTAGCATAGTTGACGGGCGATTTAGGGCGGTTGGAAAGCTACTGCTGACTCCTAAAAAATCAATAGATACAGAGTTTAAACTCGATAGTTTAACCCATCTTGGTGACGGTCTGTCTGCGCAGATATCCTCCGTTGATGCCGGTCCCTTGCGCGTCGCAATCCGTGGTTTTGAGGCTAACGGCGGGGCTTTGGCGGGCAGTTTAGGCCTCGCTGGCGATCAACCCTTTGTCTTGAAGGCCGACGCCCTCGCGCAAGATGGTGGGGGTAAGGGCGCGCTAATCTGCACCTCTGGCGACCGCATGCTTGCCCAAGGCCATGCCGAGTGGTCGCTACAGGGGCTTTCGGCCAAGGCCTCGGTGGATCTGCAGGCCTCAAACCTGACCCAAGCCTTGGCCCGCCATCTGGGGCCGTCGGCGCGGCTGACCCTAAAGGGGGCTCTGATCAAATCGACGACCTACCGGATCGCGGCGGGCTTGAGCACAGACACCTTAGCGGTCGATGTGACCGGTGATGTGAAGCGCGATCCGATGGAGATCGAAAAGGGCCTGCTGGTCTCCGCCCGAGCAACCGATCTGGCGCGCGGTTTTGACACCCCTTGGGCGAGGACGGGCCGATTTGACGGGCAGTTGAACGGCAAGGCTGACGCTTGGAGCCTTGATGGAATTTTCAGCGCCGATGCCGTCAAGTTTGCCACCTATGACCTCAAGCAGGCCCGAGGGCCGCTGACGATAGAACGCACAGCCAAGGCCTTGATCCTGTCGTCGTCCTTGATGGGATCGGGTGGGCAGGGGACTGGGCTGGTTTCCGCCTTGATGGGCGCCGCTCCCAAGGCCGAGGCGCGGCTTGATCGGCTGGCTGACGGCCAATGGCTGCTTAAGCGTTTCAACCTGTCAGGCGCAGGTATTGTCGTTGATGCAACCGGTCGCCGGGCTCTGCTGGGCGGGCTTTTTGTCGAGGGTAAGGCGCGGCTGACGGGGCTGGAGCGCGCGCGCGCTGGGGCTTCGGGCAGCTTGAATGGCGATTGGACAGCGCGCAAGGCCAGCGCAGAGGCACCGTGGTCGGTCACTGCTGATGTGAAGGGCTCTGCTTTTAAAACGGGCATTGACCTTTTGGACCATCTTTTGGGAGACACGCCGCGTCTCACCGCCAAGGGCGACATGGGTGCCGGGACCCTTTCGGGCGCGAAGATCGATCTGATCGGTGCGGCCAGCAGCGCGCAGATGCTCGGCGCTATTGCGTCTGAAGGACGTCTGTCTGGCACCATAGATTGGCGCGCCAAGGGGCCATTGCCCCTCGGTCCCTTGGTGATTGATGGCGCAGCGACGGGGCAGGGGCAGTTGTCCGGGAGCCTTTCGGCCCCGTCCCTGACCCTTTCGGCGCTGATCGAGCAGGTCGATATCCCGCAACTGCCGCTGACCGAGGCTCGGTTGGATCTGACCTTGGCCTCGGGGGAGAGTGGCTGGGCGGGCCAAGCGGCCTTGGCAGCCAATAGCGGCTATGGGCCGGTTTCGGCTAAGGCTGGACTGTCTCTGCTTCCAGATGGATTGGGGTTGCAGGACCTCAAGGCCGACGGCGCGGGCATCAAGCTTGCGGGTGATCTGAGCCTTCGCAGTGGCCATAGAACGTCCGCCAATCTGAACCTGTCCATTGGTCCTGGTGTCGTGCTGCGCGCGGGAAAGCTCAATGGAACGCTCAAGATTGACCAAAAAACCGGAGAAACTGCAGCGAATATTGATCTCCTCGTCAACGCAGATGCGGCGGCCTTTCGATCTCGCGATCTGGTCTTGAGCCAAGGGCGTTTGACGGCTCAAGGGCCTCTCATCGGGCTAGACTACCGAATTGATGGACGCGGGCGCGTTGGCGCCGTTCCGGTTCGTTTGGCCGGTTCGGGGCAGGCCTCCTTCCAGGACCTCAAGGGGTCAAGCCTGGCCTTTAACGGTACAGGTAAGCTGCGCGGTGCCGATATCGCGACCTTAGAGCCTGTTCTGATCCGTTGGGATGGGGCTCAACGTTCGGCGCACGGACGGCTGAGTTTGGGGGGCGGTGAGGTCGGCGTGGATGGTTCCAGCTCTGGGCAAGATCTGAAGGCACAACTCAATCTGATCAAGGTGGACCTTGGGGCGCTGGGTGAGGACTTGGCTGGTACGGTCCAAGGGTCCCTCTCGCTAGCCGGGCGGGGGGATCAACTGACAGGTCAGGGCGACCTGCAGTTTTCAGGCGCGAGGGCCGCCGATGCACCTTTGTCCTTAGCGCTTGATGGATGGGTCAAGGGGCGTCTCGACAATGGTCGAATGGCGATCGACGCCCAGACCAGCAATGGTCAGGGCCTTAAGGCTGTGACGCAGGTGAACCTTCCCACTCAGGCCAGTGCTCAGCCGTTCAGAATTGCGCTGGTTCGAGATCGCCCGATGACGGGCCGCGTGGATGTTACCGGCGAGATCAAACCGATCTGGGACCTGTTTTTCAGTGGCAATCAGGCGGTGGCGGGTCTGGTCGACGCCCATGGCACCCTTGGCGGGACGCTGGCCAAGCCGCAGTTTCAGGGTTTGGCTGACCTGACCAAGGGCTCCTTTGATGATGTGGCCGCAGGTTTGCGTCTGCGGGACCTTGCCCTCCATGCTGAGGCCTCCGCCGATCAGGTGAGCGTCAAGAGCCTGAGCGCCAATGATGGTTCGGGAGGTACTGTAACCGGGCAGGGGCTGGTTGGTCTGGGCCGGGACACCCCCAGCTCCCTGACCTTGGCCCTGAAGCGCTTCAAGCTGATCGATAATGAGTTGGTTGAGGCGAGCGCCAGCGGCACGGCCACCATCATTCGCGCCGCCGATGGCCGAGCGACTGCGACCGGTGATCTGACCATCGATCATGCAGAGGTGGTCGGAGATGCCCGAACCACGGCCTCTGTGGTGTCTTTGGATGTGATCGAACGCAACCGACCGGTCGTCGAACAGGTCGTGGAGAAGGCGGCGATTAAGGTTCCAGCGGTGGCCCTTGATGTAAGGCTGCAGGCTGCGCGCGGGATTTTTGTTCGGGGCCGAGGCTTGGATGCGGAACTGGCGATGGACGCACGGGTAACCGGGAACACCGCTGCTCCCGTCTTGAGCGGTAAGGCCACCGTCGTTCGCGGTGAATATGATTTTGCGGGCAAGCGGTTCACCTTCGATGATCGCGGCGCCATCTATCTGGCCACACGGCCAGACCGTATCCGGCTGGACCTGACCGCGACCCGTGAAGACACCAACCTCACGGCGGTGATTGTGATCAAGGGAACCGCGGCCAAGCCCTTGATCAGCTTAACCTCGACCCCGGTCCTGCCGAATGACGAGGTTCTGTCTCAGGTTCTGTTTGGTCGCTCTGCTTCACAGCTATCGCCGCTAGAGGCGGCACAGTTGGCCTCTGCCGTCACGGGACTCGCCACGGGCGGCGGGCTGGATGTGATCGGCAATCTTCGCAGCTTTGCCGGTTTGGATCGCTTGGCCCTCGGGGGCGGTACGGCGGGAGCAGGCGTGACTGTGTCTGGCGGAAAATATGTTACCGACAATATCTATGTCGAACTGACCGGCGGCGGCCGCGAAGGCCCCTCGGCTCAGGTCGAGTGGCGGGTCAGTCGTCGTCTGGCGATCATCTCGAAATTGGCCAGTCAGGGCGACGGCAAGCTGTCGGTGCGCTGGCGCAAGGATGAGCGGCGTAAGGGGCCGTAACCCAATGGGCTGGGGCTAGTGCGCCATACGTGAGCGCGGTCGGTACTGGCCCTCATTGAACCCTTCGAACATGAGCGCCGTATGGGGGTGGCCGACAGGCTCGCCGGTCTCGTCGGGCAGGAGGTTCTGCTCGGACACATAGGCGACATAGCTGTTCTGATCGTTCTCAGCCAACAGGTGATAGAAGGGCTGGTCCTTGCGCGGCCGCACCTCTTCGGGAATGGAGTTCCACCATTCCTCGGTATTGTTGAACTGCGGATCGACATCGAAGATAACGCCTCGGAAGGCGAAAATCCGGTGCTTGACCACTTGGCCGATCGAAAATTTTGCAAGTCGTGACGTCATGATTCCATTCATACACCCAGTTCGGCCCGCGCAAAATGTTTAGGCGCGGGTGAGTGCCAAGAAGTGACGAGTTCAAGCCAGCCGTTGTGATTGAGCCACGAGTTGCTACAGTCACCTCAACCGAGGCGACGATCCCGTCTGTCTCTTCCGCGAGTTGGGCCATGAACAAGGCGCCACCCCCTGCAGCCGATCCCGTCGGCCGCCTCGAGCCACTGTCTGCCGAGCCTGTCTCGGTGGAGGCGCCGCTCTATGCTGCCGTTGATCTGGGCACGAACAATTGTCGTCTTCTGATTGCGACCCCGTCTTTGGGCGGCTTTCGGGTCATTGAGTCCTATTCGCGCATTGTCCGATTGGGCGAAGGCCTTAGCCAGTCAGGGCGTTTGGCCGATGGGGCGATGGACCGGGCGATGGCCGCCTTGCGCATCTGCGCCGAGAAAATCAAGCGGCGTCGGACCTTGCGGGTCAAGGCTATCGCCACTCAGGCCTGTCGCTCGGCCAGCAATGGCGCGGAATTTGTCGAGCGCGTGGCCAAGGAAACTGGCATCCGGCTTCAGGTCATAAGCCCGCGAGAAGAGGCACAACTGTCTGTCGCAGGCTGCTTAAACCTGTTCGACCGCGATTCGCTGGCGGCTCTGGTTATAGACGTAGGCGGAGGATCGACCGAGCTGTCGTGGGTCGATTTGACCGACAAGGCCTTGGATGTTCGGGCGCGAGATTTTGTGCCGTCGGCCTTGCCCATCCGGGCTTGGATCTCCTTGCCGGTGGGCGTGGTCAGTCTTGCTGAGCGCTTCCCCGAGCGCCCTGATCAGGGCGAGGCTTGGTTTCGATCCATGGTCGAGGACGTCAAGGTTCGCATCACCGCCTTCACCCATGCCGATCCCATGCGGCCCATTTTCGACAGCGGCCAGGCCCATCTTGTCGGAACCTCAGGGGCCATAACGGGCCTTGCGGGCCTGCATCTTGGCCTGCGCCGCTACGACCGCACGCAGATTGACGGTCTGTGGATGCGCCGCGAGGACTGTGAGGTCGCGACCATGAGTCTCTTGAAGCAGCTTCCGTCAGAACGCGCCGCCCAGCCCTGTATCGGACCAGACCGCGCTGATCTGGTCTTGGCTGGAGCGGCGATCCTGCAGGCCGTGCAAGAGGTTTGGCCCTGTGACCGCGTCCGCGTGGCTGACCGCGGCCTGCGTGAAGGCCTGTTATTGACGTTGATGTCCGACAAGAACCGAAAAAAACGCCCCCGCCGCCGCCGGTCGCGTCATGGCAAGGCTGTGCAGGCGGTTTGAGGTCGCGAGGTAATAAGGCCCTCACCCAACCCTCTCCCACAGGGAGAGGGCTAAGGAAAAAAAGCCCTCGCCCCCTTGGGGGAGGGGGAGTGGTTAGAAAACAAGGCCCCCCTACGGCCCTTCGGGCCACTTCCCCCAGAGGGGGAAGATTTATCGCCCTTTGATCTTCCCCCTCTGGGGGAAGTACCGGCGAAGCCGGGGTAGGGGGTTCTTTGCTTCGCTTCCGAACCGAACTGCCTTAGACTGATCCCCATGAGTACCGATAAACCCGAAACCCCGCCGCAAGAGCGTAAGCGTCTGGTCAAGGCCCCGACCCGTGGCAAGGAGGTCGGAACCCGACCTAAGGCCGTGCGGGTGATCAAGGGCAATAAGATGACCCAGTCGTCTCAGGCTTGGCTCTCTCGCCAACTGAACGATCCTTTTGTGACGGCGGCCAAGGCCAAGGGCTATCGCTCGCGCGCGGCGTTCAAGATTCTAGAACTGGACGAGAAGTACCACTTCCTCAAACAGGGCCAGCGGATCATCGACCTTGGCTGTGCGCCGGGCGGCTGGGTGCAGATGGCCTTGGCCAAGGGGGCGTCCAATGTGGTTGGCGTCGATCTGCTCTATGTCGAGCCCATGCCGCCCGCGACCATGATCCAGATGGATTTCACCGATCCGGCCTGCGGTGATCGCTTGATCGAGCTCTTGGGCGGCGCGCCGGATGTGATCCTGTCTGACATGGCGCCCAACACCATGGGGCATCGTCAGACAGACCATCTGCGCATTGTCGGCCTGATCGAGGCGGCGGTGGACTTCACGCTCGAGACCCTGCGCCCCGGCGGCACCTTCGTGACCAAGGCCTTCCAAGGCGGCGAGATGGAGGGGGTGCTCCTGTCCCTCAAGCGCAATTTTGCCGATGTCAAACACGTCAAACCCAAGGCCAGCCGAGCCGAAAGCTCGGAGGTCTATCTGGTCGCGACCGGCTTTAAAGGCCGCTCGGTCTAACTTTCGCCATTCCGCTCTATCGTTATAGCGCTTCTTGCGCTATACGCGGCCCGCAAAACGGAGAGTTCCTATGGAGATTCGCGAGGGGCTTACCTTCGACGACGTTTTGCTTGAACCCGGTCCATCCGATGTGATGCCGGGGCAGGTGAACACCGCCACACGCTTTACACAAGCGATCAGTCTGAACATTCCCATCGTGTCCGCAGCCATGGACACGGTGACGGAAAGTCGGCTGGCCATAGCCATGGCGCAGGCCGGTGGCCTCGGCATCCTACACCGCAATCTGACCGTCGCCGAACAGGCCGATCAGGTTCGCGAGGTCAAACGCTATGAAAGCGGCATGGTCATCAATCCGATGACCATCAATCCGGACACGACCCTCGGGACCGTTCGGGCCATCACCGCTCAGCGTCAGATTTCAGGCTTTCCCGTAGTCGAGCGCGAGACGGGCCGTCTGGTCGGCATCCTGACCAATCGCGACATGCGTTTCACAACCGATCCGGAAACACCAGCCTCAGCGCTGATGACCAAGGACAATCTGATTACGGTTCGCGAAGGGATCGCGCCCGAAGAGGCCCGCGCCCTGCTGCAACGCCATCGGATCGAGCGTCTGATCGTCGTCGATGATGACTATCGCGCCGTCGGGTTGGTCACCGTCAAGGATATGGAAAAGGCGCAGGCTCACCCCCACGCCGCCAAGGACGAGAAGGGCCGCCTTCTGGTCGGTGCCGCCTCGACCGTCGGCGATGTTGGCTTTGAGCGGACCATGGCCTTGATCGATGCGGGCGTGGATGTGGTGGTGATCGATACCGCCCACGGCCATTCCATTCAGGTCGCTCAGGCTGTTGAACGGGTCAAGCGTGAGAATAACCGCGTCCAGCTCGTTGCAGGCAATGTCGCCACCTATGACGGGGCGATGGCCCTGATCAATGCCGGGGCCGATGCGGTCAAGGTCGGGATTGGTCCGGGCTCGATCTGCACCACGCGCATGATCGCGGGCGTGGGCGTGCCTCAGTTGACCGCCATTAGCGACGCCGTGCGGGCCGCCAAGGCCAGCGGTGTTCCCGTCATTGCCGACGGCGGCATCAAATATTCCGGCGACGTGGCCAAGGCTATCGCGGCCGGGGCCTCCACCGTCATGATGGGGTCAATGTTTGCTGGCACGGACGAGGCTCCGGGCGAGGTGTTCCTCTATCAGGGCCGCTCCTACAAGGCCTATCGTGGCATGGGCTCAGTCGGGGCCATGGCGCGCGGGTCGGCGGATCGCTATTTCCAAAAGGAAGTGTCCGACACGCTCAAGCTCGTGCCTGAGGGCATCGAGGGCCAGGTCCCCTACAAGGGCCAGGTCGGCGCGATCTTGCATCAGCTTGTTGGCGGCCTTCGCGCCTCGATGGGCTATGTTGGGGCCGCAACCATTCCTGTTTTCCAAGAGCGTGCGCGCTTCATCCGCATAACGGGCGCTGGCCTGCGTGAAAGTCACGTCCATGACGTGCTGATCACCCGCGAAGCCCCCAACTATCCGAGCAGTGTGTGACCCCAACCGCAAGACTACAGGCTGCCATCGACATT
>CANFKD010000081.1 GCA_947447115.1 Caulobacteraceae bacterium | reverse complement strand
GTATCATCAGCATCGATGCCGACTGTGGTGATGGTCATGGGGAAGCCTTTTGCCTATTGCCGCCCTTATAGAAGAGTCGAATGATCCCGTCATGGCTTGACCCGAGGCCGCCTCGCCCCTAGTAACGCCTCCGTTTGTCCGGCGGGGCGATTTCCTGCCGATTCCATGACATAGTGCCCGTCAGGACGACCTTTTGGCCGCCCATTGCCGTGCCCAGTCGCAACCGGAGGCGCTTGTTACATGACCGCAAAGCTGATGTCTGGCGCAACGGGCGTTTTGGTTCTGGCCGACGGAACTGTTCTTCAAGGAATCGGGGTCGGGGCCGTCGGGGAGGCTCTGGGCGAGGTCTGTTTCAATACCGCCATGACCGGCTATCAGGAAATCCTCACCGATCCGTCCTATATGGCTCAGATCGTCGCCTTCACCTTCCCCCATATCGGTAATGTCGGCGTCAATGGCGAGGACCTTGAAGAGTTCGGCCAAGGCGCGGTCACCGCTGCGCGCGGCGCGATCTTCCGCGATGTGCCTACGCCGCCTGCCAACTGGCGCTCTGAGGGTGATCTGGCCGGATGGATGGCCAAGCGCGGCGTGGTCGGTCTGGCCGGGGTCGACACCCGTGCCTTGACCCGCGTCATTCGCGATAAGGGCATGCCGCACGGTGTCATCGCCCACAGCCCTGAGGGTCAGTTCGATCTTGAGGCTCTGGTCGCTAAGGCCAAGGCCTGGAGCGGCATTGTCGGTCTCGATCTGGCCAAGGATGCGAGCTGCCGCCAGCCCTTCACCTTCGACGAGGGCCTTTGGACCTGGCCGGAGGGCTATGCCAAGGCGGGTCAGCCGAAATATCAGGTCGTGGTCATCGACTATGGCGTTAAGCGCAACATTCTACGTGCCCTGACCAGCATCGGCGCCCATGTGACGGTCGTGCCCGCTGACACCAGCGCCGCCGACATTCTGGCCCGCAATCCTGACGGTATCATGCTCTCCAACGGCCCCGGCGATCCGGCAGCGACCGGCCAATATTCTGTACCGGAAATTCAAGCTTTGGTGGCCAGCGGCAAGCCCGTCTTCGGCATCTGCCTTGGCCATCAGATGCTGGCCCTCGCCCTCGGTGCCAAGACCGCCAAGATGGATCAGGGTCACCACGGGGCCAATCACCCGGTCAAGGACCTGACCACTGGCAAGGTCGAGATCGTGTCGATGAACCACGGCTTCACCGTGGACCGCGCGAGCCTGCCCTCAGGCGTCGAGGAGACCCATGTCTCGCTGTTTGATGGCACCAATGCGGGGATCGCCCTCACCGGCAAACCCGTGTTCAGCGTCCAGCACCACCCCGAAGCCTCCCCCGGACCGACAGATTCGCTCTACATTTTCCAACGCTTCGCCGATTTGATGGACGCGGTTTAGCCCTTTCCCCCCTTGAGGGGGAGAGGGTTGGGAGTGGGGGGTGTTCATCCACGACCCTCTCCGCCACGTTCCCCAAAAACAGAAATCCAGCGGGCCCCTTCCTGCCTGAGTGGAAGGTTCTGGGTCCCCGCCTTCGCGGGGAAGACGGAGGTTGGGGCTTTCACCCGCTCTCTTCCGCGTCATTGCGAGGCGCATCGCGCCGAAGCAACCTAGGGGAACATCAATTCAAGTCTGGGTCAGTCCCCTGGGTTGCTTCGCTGCGCTCGCAATGACGCGGGAAATACAAGTAAGGCCCTCACCCAACCCGCTGCCGCAGGGAAAAGGGTTATAAAAACCAATCTATCGAGCAATGCGAAATCTAAAACACAGCCCAAGACTGCCACTCCGTCATCAATTTTACGCAAAGGCCGTGAGCGCCCTTGCTCCCTGCCCCGCAGGCCTCTAAACGAAGCCCTTAACCTACAGGATTATCGATTCCGGGCCGCATCTCTGTGCGCAGGCCCCGAACGCGCTTGGATGATGTGATGCCGAAACGTACTGACCTGAAGACCATTCTCATTATCGGCGCTGGCCCTATCGTCATCGGGCAGGCCTGTGAGTTCGACTATTCAGGGGTTCAGGCCTGCAAGGCTCTGCGCGCCGAGGGCTATCGGATCGTGCTGGTTAATTCCAATCCCGCCACGATCATGACCGATCCCGACGTGGCCGATGCCACCTATATCGAGCCGATCACCCCGCAGATCGTCGCCAAGATCATCGAAAAGGAGCGCCCAGACGCGCTTTTGCCCACCATGGGCGGCCAGACGGCGCTGAACTGCGCTCTGGCGCTCGAGGCCGATGGCACCTTGGCCAAATATGGCGTCGAGATGATCGGGGCCAATGCTGAGGTCATCGACAAGGCCGAAGACCGTCAGAAGTTCCGCAATGCGATGGATAAGCTCGGCCTCGAAAGCCCGCGCAGCCGCGCCGCCCACACGATGGAAGAGGCGCTGGAGGCTCAGCCCTTTGTCGGCCTGCCCGCCATCATCCGCCCGTCCTTCACCCTCGCCGGCACCGGCGGCGGCATCGCCTATAATATGGAAGAGTTCCGCGAGATCGTGGAACGCGGCCTCGACATGTCCCCGACCACCGAAGTGCTCATCGAAGAGAGCGTCCTCGGCTGGAAAGAATATGAGATGGAGGTCGTGCGCGATAAGGCCGACAACTGCATCATTGTCTGCTCGATCGAGAATATCGATCCGATGGGCGTCCATACGGGCGATTCCATCACGGTCGCCCCGGCCCTGACCCTGACGGACAAGGAATATCAGTGGATGCGCGCGGCCTCGATCGCCGTGCTGCGCGAGATCGGTGTCGAGACCGGCGGTTCAAACGTCCAGTTCGCGGTTAATCCCAAGGACGGCCGCATGGTGGTCATCGAGATGAATCCCCGCGTGTCACGCTCCTCGGCGTTGGCCTCCAAGGCGACGGGCTTTCCCATCGCCAAGGTCGCGGCCCGTCTGGCCGTCGGCTACACCCTCGATGAGTTGATGAACGACATTACCGGTGCGACCCCGGCCTCGTTCGAGCCGACCATCGACTATGTGGTCACCAAGATACCGCGCTTTGCCTTCGAAAAATATCCCGGTGCAGAGCCCTATCTGACCACCTCGATGAAGTCGGTCGGCGAGGTCATGGCCATTGGCCGCACCTTTGCCGAAAGCGCCCAAAAGGCCCTGCGCGGCCTCGAAACCGGCCTGACTGGCTTTAACGAGATCGAGATCGAGGGGGCTGGCGATCCAGAAACCGGCAAGGCGGCCATTGTTCGCGCGCTGGGCCAGCCAACCCCAGACCGTCTGCGCGTTATTGCCCAAGCCTTCCGCCATGGGCTCAGCGTCGAAGAGATCAACGGGGCCTGTTCCTACGAGCCTTGGTTCCTGCGCCAGATCGAGACCATCGTCGCGACCGAAGCCGAGATCCGCTCCAGCGGCCTGCCGACCGACGCCGATGCCATGCGCAAGATCAAGGCCATGGGCTTTTCCGATGCGCGCCTCGCCGAACTGACCGATGGTGAGGAAAAGACTGTCCGCTCGGCCCGTCAGGCGCTCGGCGTTCGGCCGGTCTATAAGCGCATTGACACCTGCGCGGCGGAGTTCTTCGCCAAGACGCCCTACATGTATTCGACCTATGAAAGCGGGGCTCTGGGTCAGGTGCCAAGCTGCGAGTCCGAGCCCTCGAACCGTCGCAAGGCCGTGATCCTCGGCGGCGGTCCCAACCGGATCGGCCAAGGGATCGAGTTTGACTATTGCTGCTGTCACGCCGCCTTCGCGCTCGACCAGATCGGGGTGGAGTCGATCATGGTCAACTGTAACCCCGAGACCGTGTCCACCGACTATGACACCTCCGACCGCCTCTATTTCGAGCCCCTGACGGCGGAGGACGTGCTGGAACTGTTGGATGTTGAGCGCTCCAACGGCACCCTGATCGGCGTCATCGTCCAGTTCGGTGGCCAGACACCGCTGAAGCTGGCTCAGGCTCTGGAAGATGCGGGCATTCCCATCCTCGGCACCTCGCCCGACGCCATCGACTTGGCCGAAGACCGCGAGCGGTTCCAGCAACTGCTGCACAAGATTGGCATTGCTCAGCCGATCAACGCCATTGCCCGCTCGGTCGAAGAGGCCTTTGCCGGGGCCCATTCGGTTGGCTATCCCATCGTCATCCGCCCCTCCTATGTGCTGGGTGGCCGGGCCATGGAGATCATCCGCGATGATGAGCAACTGACCCGCTATGTCCGCGACGCCGTGAAGGTCTCGGGCGATAGTCCTGTCCTGATCGACCAGTATCTCTCGCGCGCCACTGAGGTGGACGTGGACGCCATTGCCGACGGCGAGACCGTGTTCGTGGCCGGGGTCATGGAACATATTGAAGAGGCCGGGGTCCATTCGGGCGATAGTGCCTGCTCCCTGCCGCCCTATTCGCTCAGCCCGGCCATCATCGACGAGTTGAAGCGCCAGACCGAAGCCATGGCCAAGGCCCTGAATGTTCGCGGCCTGATGAATGTCCAGTTCGCGATTGAAGAGCCTCTATCGGACGCCCCGCGCATCTTTGTGCTGGAGGTCAATCCGAGAGCCTCGCGCACCGTGCCCTTCGTGGCCAAGACCATCGGCGAGCCGCTGGCCGGGATCGCGGCCAAGGTCATGGCGGGCGTAAGCCTGGCCAGCTTTGGCCTGACCGAGAAGGTCTATGAGCATGTCGCGGTCAAGGAGGCGGTCTTCCCCTTTGCCCGCTTCCCCGGCGTCGATACGCTGCTTGGCCCAGAAATGCGCTCGACCGGCGAGGTGATGGGTCTGGATTGGCGCCGCGAGGGCGAGACCTTCGCCCCAGCCTTTGCGAGAGCCTTTGCCAAGAGCCAGCTCGGCGGCGGCGTTGTCCTGCCCGAGGCCGGAACCGCCTTCGTCTCGGTCAAGGAGGGCGACAAGCCCTTCGTACTCGACGCCATCCGGCTTTTGATCGGCAAGGGCTTTAAGATCATCGCCACCTCAGGCACAGCCGACTATCTGCGCGAGCAGGGCATCGCGGCCACAGCGGTGAAAAAGGTGCTGGAAGGGCGTCCAAACATTGTCGATGCCATGAAGAACGGTGACGTGCAGTTGGTGTTCAACACCACCGAGGGCAAGCAATCGATTCAGGACAGCTTCTCGATCCGTCGCTCGGCCCTGATGATGAAGATCCCCTACTATACCACCACCGCCGGAGCCCTCGCCGCCGCCCAGGCCATCGCCTTGGCCACGCCGGAGGGTCTGGAAGTCCGCGCCCTGCAGTCCTACTAGCCTCGATTTGTGAACCAGAGCGCCATGACCGACGACACAGCCTACCAGATCATCGCTAGGGGCCCGCGCCTGATTGCCGAGGCCGCTGCCCGCGCCGTGGACGAGGACTCGGTGCTAGAAAGCACCACCTATTCGATCCTCGAAGAGGACGAGGACCATGATGTCTGGCGTATCGATGCCTTCCCGACGACTGAGCAAGAGTCCGCGCAATATCAGACGGTTCTGGGCGGTTTTGAAGGACTGGTCGTCACCTGTGAAAAGCTCGCCGATGCCGACTGGCTGGCCATGGCCCTGTCGGGTCTGCCACCTGTGCGGGCTGGCCGGTTCTTCATTCACGGTGTCCACGACCGGGGCCGCGCGCCGGTCAATAGCGTCAATCTGCGCATCGAAGCCGGTGCCGCCTTTGGCACGGGCCACCATGGCACGACGGTTGGCTGTCTTTTGGCCTATGACCAGCTTTTGAAATCCAAGCGCTTTGGCCGCGTGCTAGATGTTGGCGCAGGCACCGGCGTTCTGGCCATAGCCGCGGCCCGCACCGGCACAGTCAAGGCCGTCGGCACCGATATTGACCGCGTCTCGGTCCGCATCTCGAAAGAGAACGCCAAGGTCAACCAAACCAATGCCCGCTTCGTCCACGCCTTTGGCCTCAGCCACCGGGCCGTGCGCGAACATGCCCCCTATGATCTGGTCTTTGCCAATATCTTGGCGAGGCCCCTGGTATTCCTCGCTCAAGACATCAAGGGCGCGCTGAAGCCCGGCGGCATTGCCATCCTGTCCGGCCTCCTGCGCAGCCAAGAACGTCTCGTCCGTGCGGCCTACCTGTCGCGGGGGTTTAAGTTGGAACGTCGCATCCATAGAGACGCTTGGGCCGCGCTGGTTCTGCGGCGGGGTTAGGATGGGGGAGTGGGTGTAACCCCCTACCCCGGCTTCGCCGGTACTTCCCCCAGAGGGGGAAGATTTAGCGCTCCAAGATCTTCCCCCTCTGGGGGAAGTGGCGCGTAGCGCCGAAGGGGGCCTTGTTTCCTTACCTTTTCACATCCCCCCGATTGCACCCTGGCGGCGAAAGTCATACCCTCGCCCCATGCGCCAGTCCTTTGAAGAATCCACTGATCCGTCTTTCGGCTCCAAGCACCTCCCCCTAATCCGGCAGGCTATGGCCGCCCAAGGGCTCGACGGGCTATTGCTGCCGCACGAGGACGAGCATCAGAACGAATATCTGCCTGCGGCCAATGACCGACTGGCTTGGGCGACGGGCTTTACCGGCTCGGCCGGGGCCGCCGTGATCCTCAAGGACAAGGCAGCCGTCTTTGTCGATGGCCGTTACACCATTCAGGTGCGCGACCAAGTCGATGCCGCGCTGTTCGAGATCCGCGATCTGGTTGAGGGCGGCGTACCCGCCTATCTGACCGAAGTGGCCACGGCCGGACAGGTGATCGGCTATGATCCACGCCTGCACAGCCCCGAAACGCTAGAGCGCCTGCAAGCGGCTGCTGCCGCCGTGGGGGCCACCCTCAGGCCCGTAGCAGCCAATCCTTTAGACGAGGCTTGGACCGCACGTCCTGCCCAGCCCTGTGCGCCCGTGGTGCCGCACCCTCTGGCCTATGCCGGTGAAGACTCCAAAGCAAAGCGGGCCCGCATTGGTGCGGCTCTGGGTGAGGCCGATGTTGCCGTCTTGACCGCGCCAGCCTCGATGGCTTGGCTGTTCAATATTCGCGGCGGCGACGTAATCCGCTCGCCCCTGCCTCTGGCCCAAGCGATCCTCAATCGCGATGGCACAGCGCAGCTGTTCCTTGATCCGGCCAAGGTCACCGAGGACCTGCCCGCATGGCTTGGTAATGAGGTGGCTCTGCAGCCGTCCGACACCCTGCCCGCTGCTCTGGATGGACTAAAGGGCAAGACCGTCCTGATCGATCCGGCCCAGTCCTCGGCCTGGTATTTTGAGCGGCTGGCCAGCGCTGGAGCCAAGATTGTTCGGGCCATGGACCCCTGCGCCCTGCCCCGCGCCTGCAAGAACGATGTCGAGATCGAGGGCAGCCGCAAGGCCCATGCCCGCGACGGCGCGGCCCTGACCCGCTTTCTCTACTGGCTGGCCACAGAGGGTCAGGTCTCGCCGCCCGATGAGTTGGAGGCCGTCACCAAGCTGGAGGGTCTGCGCGAAGCCACCGGCATGCTCAAGGACCTGTCCTTCGACACCATTGCCGGGGCGGGGTCCAACGGGGCCATCTGTCACTATCACCCCTCTGCTCGCCTTAATCAGCGCGCCAAGCTTGGGTCCTTGCTGCTGGTCGATTCCGGCGGGCAATATCTGGACGGCACCACCGATGTGACCCGCACGGTCGCGATTGGTGAGCCGTCTGCTGAAATGGCTGAGCGTTTTACGCTTGTCCTGAAGGGTCATCTGGCCTTGGGCCGCGTACGCTTCCCGGTTGGCACGACGGGCTCCGCCTTGGACGTTCTGGCGCGCCTGCCCCTGTGGATGGCGGGGCTGGACTATGATCATGGCACAGGCCACGGGGTTGGCAGCTATCTGGGCGTCCATGAGGGTCCACACCGGATCTCCAAAATGCCGAACAATGTCGCGCTGCAGCCCGGCATGGTCGTGTCCAATGAGCCCGGTTTCTACAAGGATGGCGAATATGGCATCCGCATCGAGAACCTTCAGGTGGTCACCCCCGCCAGCCCGATCGCCGGCGGAGAACGGTCCATGCTCGGCTTTGAGCAACTGACCCTTGCGCCCATCGACCGACGCCTAATGGTCAAGGCTCTGATGACCGCCGAGGAGATCGCGCAGATCGACGCCTACCACGCCCGCGTGGTCGAGGTGATCGCACCGCAGCTTGAAGCGCCGATTGCCGGCTGGCTGAAAGCCGTCTGCGCGCCCCTTTAGGAGCGCGTTGCCCCACCTACTTCAGACGTTTCCAGGTCTGGGTCTGGCAGATCATGGCCGCGACGCAGCCCTTGACCTGAAGCGTGTCCTCGGCGGCGAGCTTGACGCTAGCCTTATAGGTACCGCCGTCATTGGGATTATAGATCGTGCCGCCGGTCCATTCGTTTGGACCGCCAGAAAAGCCCTTCATGATCACAAGGCCATTGAGAGGCCGATTGCGAAGGGCCGCGTCCCGATTTTTCGCGTCGGTTGTGACTTCTCCCGCGCCAACAGTTCCACCAACGATCTTGCCGCAGATGGAGTTGCCGCAGCTATTGATTTCAATTCGTCCGCCGCGCTCGGTCGTGCGCCACACGCCGGTGACATCAGAAGCGATTGCTACGCCCGCCAAGGCAAGACTGGCGGTTAGGGCCGTAAGGGCCGCCTTGATCATGGGTCTATCTCCCGTTGGAAAAGTAATTTCTAGTATAGGTAAGATGAACGGTAAATGACCAGTTCTCGTGGGGGCTGGAGGAGATCCTCGTCCTTCGATAGGCTTAAGGTCACGATGAATGAGAGGCTTATTTGTTTCTCAAAAGAACCCCCTACCCCGGCTTCGCCGGTACTTCCCCCAGAGGGGGAAGATCTGAGAGGTTTAAATCTTCCCCCTCTGGGGGAAGTGGCGCGAAGCGACGAAGGGGGCCTTGTTTTCTTGTTTCCGCTTTCCCCGCGAAGGCGGGGACCCAGACCCTTTTACTCAGGCGGAAAGGGACCCCCTCACCCAACCCTCTCACCCAAGGGGGTAAGGGCTTATCCGTTCTGTCTTAGCCCTCTCCCTGTGGGAGAGGGTTGGGTGAGGGCCTTGTTTAAAAACCCCTACCCCACAAACCCAGCCGCGCGACTAAGCCGGTCATTGATGGCCTCTCCCAGACCATCTAGCGGAATCGGGGCGACGGCGATGGCGGAGGGTTGCAACCGGTCCGCCGCGCGCAGAAAGGCGAACAGATTGGCGGCGGCTTGGGTCAAGTCGCGGGACGGGCTGAGGTTAAACTCCCCCGCCCCGACGGAACCAAACCCTAAAAACGCTTCGCCCGGCAAAGCCTCGGTCACATTCAATCGCACCGGCGCGTCGGGGGCATAGTGCAGAGCCAAGCGTCCGGGGGAACGATGGGCATCCACTGCGTCGTGATCGTCACTCAGAGGGCCAACGACCGCCTCGATCTGGGCGCGGGTGACGGCCCCAGGCCGCAACAGCCGCACCTTTCCGTCGAACACGGCAACCACCGTGGACTCTAAGCCAACCGTACAGGCACCGCCGTCCAAGGCAGCGGCCACTGCAAAACCAGTCTCTTCCAAAGCATCAGAGAGGTTGGTGGGACTGGGTCGGCCAGATCGGTTGGCCGAGGGGGCGACCACCGGCTTGCCAAAGGCGCGCAGGACAGCCCGGGCCAGATCATGCCCCGGCACCCGCACGGCCACCGTATCCAGACCCGCCCGGGCCAAATCACAGACAAGTTCGGGTGCCCGGATCGATGCAACAAGGGTCAAGGGTCCCGGCCAAAAGGCGCGGGCCAGCTTCAGCGCGCGCTCGTCGAGCACAGCAATGGCTTGCGCGGCCTCGAGGTCTGCAACATGGGCGATCAGAGGATTGAAACTGGGCCGACCCTTGGCCTGATAGATCGCCGCCACGGCCAAGGGATTGCTGGCGTCTGCCGCCAAACCATAGACCGTTTCGGTGGGCAAGAGGACGAGGGAACCGTCGCTGAGGGCCTGAGCGGCAACCTCTACCGTTGTGGTAATCACGGAGCCTTCTCGGCCGTCAGGGCGATGCGAACCGTAACCCGGGCCGGAATGGCTTCCTCGGTCTTCCACTGCCCTTGCCCCACGCCAAAGACCAGCCGATTGACGATGATGGCGCTGGTCATCTTGGCCGTATCACCACTGATGACCAAGGTGAAGGGCAAGACGATGGGCTTGGACACACCCTTGAGGGTCAGATCCCCCGCCGCCTGATATTTTCCACCACCGAGGGCCGTAAAGCCTGTGGTGACAAAGGTCGCACGGGGGAACTTGTCGGCATTGAACCAGTCGGCGGTGGGCAAGGACTCGTCACGGGTCTGTTCATTGGTGAAGGCCGAGGTCATATCGATAGAGACCACCGCCTTGGAGCCCTTCAAGTCCTTGGGATCAAAGCTGATTTGGGCATCGTAGCGCTTGAAGGTGCCGGTAAAGCCCTCGCCGTTCATCGCCGCCTCAAAGCCGACACGTGATGCGGCCTTATCGACCGTCCAGCGGGTGGCTGACAGGACCGCGCCTGCCGAAAGACTGGTCACAGACAGGACGGCGACGGCGGTCAGGGCCGAGAGTTTAGACATAGGTCAGACCTTCTTGAGAAAGGGCACCATCCGCGACAGGACGCTGTCCCGGTCGATGAACTGATGCTTCAACGCTGCGCCGACATGCAGCACGATCAGGGCATAGGTCACCTTGCCCATCGCCTCATGCACCTCTTCGAACAGCTCTTGCAGATTGTGGGCCTGTTCCTGAGCCAGACCGTGCACGAAGGGCAGATAGGGCAGGTCTATAATCCCATAGAGCAGGGTCGGGATATTTTTGGGCGAGGCCGAAACCACCAACCAACCGGTCAAGGGCATGCCGAGCATGATGACGTAAAAGCCGACATGCACGGCCTTGGAAAGGACCTTCTCCCAAGGTTTGAGGCTCGCGAGCGGAGCCGGAGCCGGGTTGATCAAACGCCAGCCCAGCCGGGCGAGACTGAGGACAAGAACCGTAATGCCCAAGGACTTGTGCAACTGGAACAGTTGGAACTTGGCCAAGCCCTTGGCATCGTCAAATTGCCAAGCCACGGAAATGGCGCTGATCAGGATCAAGGCGATCAGCCAATGGAGCACAATGGCCACCAAAGTGTAACGGTCTTGGGTCTTATCGGTCATTGAAATGTCTCATGAAAATTCTAAGGGACTCATAGGCTGAAGCCATAGCACCCCAACAAGCCCCTGCTCCATGTGACGCATAGCAGCGTCTCAAGACCCGACCCCTTGTGCTTAAGCAACAAAGGGCCGGGCCGAGAACCGCCCTATTTCTTCGTAAATTCGATCTCAAGGATCAGATCGACCTTGTCGCCGATCACCGGCACATAGGTGCCAAAGCCAAAATCGGTCCGCTTAATCGCGCCGGTGGCTGAAAAGCCCGTGCGGGTTTCGGTCATCATGCCTGAGCCCACGCCGTTCCAAGTCACATCCAGCGTCACCGGCTTGGTCACACCAAGGAAGGTCAGGTCGCCAGTCATCTTGCCCGTATTGGCACTGGTCACGACCAGAGCGGTTGAGGCGAAACTGATGGTTGGGAACTTAGCCGCGTTCAGCCACGTCGGACCCTTGAGTTGCTCGTTAAAGCTCGCACTGCCCGTATCAATCGACGCTGGATCAACCGTTGCCGTCACCTTGGCCGCCGTGGGGTTCGCCGGGTCGAAGCTGAAGCGCGCGTCAATCTTGGTGAAGCGCATGGCATAGTTCGAGAAGCCCATATGGCCGACCTTGGCCACAAGGCTGGCGTGGGTCGTATCGATGCCATAGGTGCCCGCTGGCATGTCCGCCACGGCCTTGGACGACACACCCGGCGCCGCCATAGCGGTCGGTGCGGTGATCAGGGTTAGGGCCGCTGCGGCCACGAGAATTGAGCGAAACATGGTACCTCCTAATTGCAATATGTTCAGTTGCAGTTGAGCCCGTCTAATAACGCCACCATTGTGGCATCATGGACTTGGGTCAACAAACTCCCCCCATCATACCGACTTGGCACGAACCGGCCATCATCTTAAAGAGAGACCTAGCGCCCCTTGCCGGAACGGCTTGCCCAGAGATTGTCAAATGACCTATCGCGCCCCCCTTCGTGACCTCAGCTTCGCCCTGACCGATGTGGTCAATATCGGTCAGGTGAACCAAGGCGGTGCCTTTGCCGATTTCGACACCGACCTGATGGCAGCGGTTCTCGAAGCGGCGGGCGATCTGGCCACGGGCGTCTTGGCCCCGCTCAACCGGATCGGTGACAAGCACGGCGCGCTCTATGCCAATGGCAAGGTCACCGCCGCCCCCGGATTTGCCGACGCCTATAAGGCCTTTGCCGAAGGGGGCTGGAACAGTCTGGCTGCCGATCCGGCCTATGGCGGTCAGGGCCTGCCCAAGGCGTTGGAACTGGCGGTCTTTGAGACCATCCACGCCGCCAACATGGCCTTTGGCCTCTGTCCCATGCTGACCCAGGGGGCCATCGAGGCCTTGCACGCCCACGGCTCGGAGCGGCAAAAATCGCTCTATCTGCCGCGCATGATCAGTGGTGAGTGGACCGGCACCATGAACCTCACCGAGCCACAGTCGGGCTCGGACCTTGGCACCTTGACCACCCGCGCGGAGCCGGATGGCGAGGGCCGCTACCGGCTCTATGGCCAGAAGATCTACATCACTTGGGGCGACCATGATGTGGCCGACAATATCGTCCATCTGGTTCTGGCCCGACTGCCCGGTGCACCTGAGGGTGTGAAGGGTATCTCTCTGTTCCTCGCCCCCAAATATCTGACCGCCGAAGACGGAAGCCTCGGCGCGGCCAATGATGTGCGTCCCGGCGGTATCGAGCATAAGTTGGGCATCCACGCCTCGCCGACCTGCATCATGCTATTCGAAGGGGCGAGAGCCGAGCTGGTCGGCCAAGAGGGTCAGGGCCTCGCCCACATGTTCACCATGATGAATGCCGCCCGTCTCAATGTCGGCATGCAGGGCGTCGGCATTGCCGAGCGGGCCTATCAGGGCGCTCTGGCCTATGCGGTCGAGCGCAAGCAGGGCCGCTCAGCCTGGACCGGCGAGCATCCGGCCCGCATCTTTGACCATCCCGATGTTCGGCGCATGCTGATGCTGATGAAGGCGCGTATTGAGGCCGCCCGCGCGATCTGCCTCGCTACCGGCATCGCTGCGGATGTGGCCCAACTCGACATCGACCCAGCCCTGCGCGAGGCCGCGCGCCTGCGCGAAGAGCTGTTCGTTCCCGTGGCCAAGGCCTGGTCCACCGATGTGGGTGTCGAGGTCGCCTCGATGGGTGTTCAGATCCATGGCGGCATGGGCTTTGTCGAAGAGACCGGCGCGGCCCAGCACTATCGCGACGCCCGCATTGCCCCGATCTATGAAGGCACCAACGGCATCCAAGCCATCGACCTGATGGGCCGCAAGCTGGCCATGGGCAATGGCGAGGCGGTGCGCCAACTGATCAACGACATCTGGCCGACCGCCTCGGCGCTCAAGAGCCACGACAATGCTTGGCTTCACACGGTCGGCACGCGTCTGGAAAACGGCATTGCCGCCGTGCAGGCCGCCACTGGCTGGCTGATCGAGCGACGCGGCCATGCCCAGCCCGACGCTCTGGCGGGGGCTGCGGCCTATCTGAAGCTGCTGGGCGATGTGATGGGCGGCTGGATGCTCGGCAAGGG
>CANFKD010000080.1 GCA_947447115.1 Caulobacteraceae bacterium | reverse complement strand
TGACGGGTCCCGTGTCTATGTGGTCAATAGCACATCGAACAGCCTATCGGTGATCGACACGGCGACCGACACAATCATCGGTTCGCCCATAACGGTCGGTGCAGAACCAAGCACGGTTGCTGTCGCTGCAGTGGGTTCACGAGCCTATGTCAGCAATCAGACTGCCGGTACCGTGTCTGTGGTCAATATTGCGACCGATACGGTGATCGGTCCGCCCATAACGGTTGGTAGTGGCCCGACGCGTATTGCTGTGACACCCAATGGGTCTCAGGTCTACGTCGCCAATCAGGGTAGTAATACCGTCTCAGTCATCGACACATCGACCTTATCTGTCACCACTGTCTCTGTCGGCCTCAGCCCTCGAAGCGTCGCTGTTACCCCCGACGGAACCAAGGCCTATGTCGTCAACGGTTCAAGCAATAATGTTTCGGTCATCGACACGACTTTAAATTCAGTGATCGATACCATCGGGGTGGGGTCCGCGCCTCGCGGTATTCGAGTCACGTCTGACGGCTCGAAAGCCTATGTCACCAATAGCACGGGTAATTCTCTGTCCGTAATCAACACCTCGACCGATTCCGTCGATGCAACGGTTACCGGCTTTGCTGGACCGGTTGACATAGCCTTCGCACCCTTTCTCACGGCTGTTCCTACACTCAGCCAATGGGCGATGATCGCGCTCGCTCTGCTGTTGGGTGGGTTTGCCTTAAGTATGCTCGGGCACCGCCGCTCGATGCGGGTGTAAGTATTTTAAGCGCCAATCGAACCTGTCGAGGGTCTGGTTCTCTATCGTCGCGCCTGCCGTGGAATTCCCGAATAGATTGAATTTTTGGTTCGCTGTGCGCTCGAAGCGCGGGTTATTCTGAATAAAAGATTATTCTATAACTTAATGAAATTATGGATTAAATTATTTTTGAGACCTATATCAAATATTACTTTTGTCCAATTTATAAAAATGATATCGCTCCAAAAATCAATCGTAGCGAGAATCATGCACGGCGTCAGATCAGAGACTTTTTCCGCAAATAGCGACCTTCAGCCTGTTCGGCGGTTCCAGCTTTCGGCCATTGGCGGCTTTTCTTCAAAGACTGTTGTGAAGCACTTGGTCGCTGTGCTTGTTGCACTTGTCTGTTTGGGATTCCTAAGTCCCTTGGCAGCCGCCCCTCTGGCGACGCCTACCGGCTTGGCACCGGGTACACATTTTCGGTTCATCTATGTGACCACCGGGACAACCCCAGCCACCTCGACCGACATCGCCGACTATAACAGTTTCGTTCAAACCCAAGCCTCGGGAGCCACATATGCGGGCGCAACGGTCAACTGGAAGGCCGTTGGCTCAACGGCAACGGTTGATGCGAGAGACAATGTTGGAGGTTATGGATCCAGCGTACCAGTTTATCTCGTCAATGGTACCCGCATTGCTGTTGGTTTGACGACCACCGCGGGTGGGCTTTGGAATGCAGGCAGTACTAGCTTTCCTCAGCCGGTGAATGTCGGAATTGATGGTGCACCCATTACAAGCAGCCCACAGCAAGCATGGAGCGGATCATATGAGGATGGAACAGGCAATCGTCAATTGGGGTCTGATCCGGTAAAGTATGGCACGATTACGGCGACAGATGATACGTGGATGAGGAACGGGGACGACAATGCTAGCACTCTTCTCCGGCTATACGCAGTGTCCGAGGAACTGGTTGTACCCGCCGCCGCGCCCGTGCCCACCCTGTCGCAGTGGGCGCTGATCGCGCTTGGGCTGTTGCTCGCTGGGTTGGCGGTGACGAGGTTTCAACGCTCAAACATCCCCCCGGCCTGAGCCCAAACTGCCTCACCCCGATGGCTGCGGGCCCTGTTGTGTCTGGGCGTGTTGCTAGGGCGGGGCGATGGCTGAGCCCGTTTCAACGCAGCCATCTGCGACATTTTTGAGGGCCTAAACGGGCGCGGGTCTCACCGACCTCATGCCGCCGCAACCGCTAACCTATTCTGTTTGCTGACGGATCTGGATATAAATATTGATTAAGTTAATTTGTATTTTGCTAAACATTTAAATTAAGTTTCCAATAAAGTTATGATTTATCATCAATAATTTGTCTAAAATTTGAGACCGCCGGATAAAAATTCTTTTCTTTGAATTTTAATGTTTTACTGATGGGGCAATCAACGTGGAGCCTTGACATGCGAATTGTTAAACTGAATGTTGCATTGATCATTATGTCAGTGCTTGTGCTTGCTTGTGGCAACGCGGTTGCCCAAAATATTGATACGACGGCTAGCGCCACGGGCTCGATCGGTGGGTTTGGCGTGCCGCACACAGCGACCTATGGTCAGACAATCACCATCCCCCTCGGCTCTTCGAATATTACAAAATTTGGCTTTAGAATGGAGAGCGTGCCAAGTACCGTTGCCTTTAGAGGTGAAATTTACGCGTGGGACTCTGTGAACAATCGTGCCACGGGTTCGGCACTCTATGAGAGTGCCCTGGCGCAGACCACTGGCCCAACCAGCCAGATTGTCACTTTTACGCCTGGATCGCCTGTTCCTGTTACTGCAGGACAGCAATATGTCTTATTCGTGTCCAGTGCTCGTGACCAGACCGGACATGCCGGGGGCGGTAACTTTGCAATTACAACTTCTAGCATATATTCTGGTGGATCGTTTGTGTTTCAGAACGGTGGTGCGGACCCATCAGCGTGGACAACGCAGAATTGGAACAGCGTTGGTACCCATGACGCAGGATTTATTGCCGAATTTGATGCTGCTCCCGTTCCGACCTTGTCGCAGTGGGCACTAATCGTACTCGGCCTGCTGCTGAGTTTGTTCGCCCTGATCCAGCTCCGTCGCTCACGCCCAACACCGGCTTAGCCTCCAGCGCAGCCGGTAGGCACACCTGCCGGTTTACTGTATCAATAGATATCGAATAACCTCAGGAGGCCACCGTGCTGCAGCGTTTTCGCGGCCTCGTCTATATTGTCAGCTTCGCTCTGCTGACCGTGGGGGCGATGGCGCTGTTGATTGTGCCAGCCGTGGATGCAGGCTTTACCCAGCCCTTCACGCGGGGGCTGGTGGTGGTCTGTGCCGGGGTGATGAACCTCTTTGGTGCAGGCGTGGTGGCCAGTGGCGTGGTACTGTCCTTTGCTCATGCCTCCGGCGCGGTGATGGTCTCCAGCGGCTGTAATGGGGTCGAGGTCTGTATCCTATTTGCCGCCGCCATTGCGCCCTTTCCGGCCCCGATGAGGGCGCGGATCGTGGGGATCGTCGTCGGCGTGGCGGTGATCCAGATCCTAAATCTGGCGCGGATCATTAGCCTGCTGTTTTTGGCGAGGTTCGCGCAAAACCTGTTCGACTTTTTCCACCTGTTCTTTTGGGACGCCTTCATCATGCTCGATGCCGTGGTCCTGTTCCTTGTGTGGCACCATTGGCAGGCCAAGCGTTGGCCGGTGGGGACCTGGCAGGAGGCCGCATCGTGAGCCTGAAGGCCCATCTCGCCACGCCTCGTGGCCAGTTTCTATCGACGGCGATGACAGCGCTCGTGCCCATGCTCGTGGTCTGGTGGATGGGGGCCGCGGTCATGATCGACCTGTTGCGCCCCGGTGCCAGTTGGCTGGCGGGCCAACTGGATCTGGCCCAGTCCATCTCATCAACGCCCACCCACGATTGGCTGGTTGAGACCGGCCTTGACCGTGCCTCGGGCAGTCAGGTCGGTGCGGTGGTGATACCGCTTGGGGTCGGAGAGTTGCGCCGCCTGCTGCTCGGCTTTCCCCTGTTTTTGGCCCTGATCTTGGCTGTGCCGCGCTATCAGCCTTTGCGCACGGCCTTGATCGGCTGCGCTGTGCTGGTCGTGGTCTTTTGGTTTTCGGCCTCTAGCCTGATCTTCAATAGCGTCGCTGTGATCGTTAATCACCGCGCCTCGCTGATCATGGACACGGTTCCGCCCCCGCCCTTTACCGTCACCCAGCCTGCTATGAGCGAGGCGGCCTTTTTCCTGTCAGGGCTTGGCATGTATATCGCCATGACGGTCCTGCCGCTCGCCCTGCCCATCGGGCTTTGGGCGGGCATGAACCGGTCTGGTCGGGCGGTGCTGATGGGACCGTCCAAGGCTAAGGATATGGACTTCAGACCCTAAAATTAGCTCGTTCGAAGGTCGCGGTGCGCTCGGGTCTGGACAGCGGATCTGATTTTATGGTCTTGGTCCTGCGATTAAATGTCCCGAATGGATTGTCCCCTATCCGCACGCCGCCCTGATCTGGGTTGGACCGGCTAGCCGACCCGCCCTGGGGCCGCAGATTGCGTCGGGGGGCGCTGGGACTATGATCAAGCAAATGAGCCAATTAGCGGGCGCAGCTCTTATTGTCGGGGCCGCTTGGGTCGCTGACGCCTCGGCCCAGACCGCTCAGACCGCGCCGACCGCCTCTGTGGCCGCTTCGACGCAGAGTGATACGTCCAGTTTCTCGGCGGCCTATTTCGCGCCCTATAATCCTGTCACAGCCGGGGACATGGTCTCGCGCATCCCCGGCTTTGAGCTTCGCGATGGAGACGACCGGCGCGGCTTTGGCGGCTCTGCGGGCAATCTGTTGATCAATGGCGAACGGCCCAGTTCTAAAGCCACCCCCTCGGACCTTCTAAAGCGCATCCCCGCCTCAGATGTGGCGCGGATCGATGTGGTCGCGGGAACCAATGCCCAGTCCGACATTCGAGGCCAGTCGCAATTTGTCAATGTGATCACCCGCACGACCAAGAAGTCTGCCTCAACCAGCTACACGCTGGGTGTGCGGCACATCCAGTTTTCCAATCGCTTCGCCTGGATCACCCAAATCTCGAGCTCCATTCCCTTGGGCGCGAAGGCGGATCTGTCGCTGGATCTCCAGTCGCCAACCATTTTAGGCCGTGCGGTCAATCGCGATGTGCTGCGTTCGAATACAGGCGCGACCACAGGGTCACGACTGTTCGTGGCCCGGCCGACCTATATTGGCCTTCAAGGCTCGGCCCGTCTGCGCTGGAAGCCGAACGCGCAGAACGTCGTGAACTTCAATGCCCAATATATGCCGGGCTGGAATGTGACCAAGTCCTTTCAGGTCGAGACCCTACCGAACGGATATCTTATCGCGTCGATCTTGGGTCGCACGGAATATCCCGAAAACTATGGCCTAGAGCTCGGCGGCGACTGGGATCACCAGATCCGTTCCAACCTCTCGACCAAGCTGATCGTGCTGGCCTCGAACGGCGCTTTGGACCAGTGGGACAGTTTCGACATCTATAATGCGCCGTCGACGCGCCTGACCCGTATTCAGGACCGTCTGACCCAATCGGGCGAGCGGATCGTGCGTGGGCGCGTGAAGTGGACCGCCTCCCGCGCCCATACGTTAGAGTTTGGTGCCGAGGGCGCCTTCAATTTTCGCGAAACGAACCTGACCATCACCAACCAGTTGCCGGGCAAGGCACCGACGCCTGTACTCCTGCCGGTCGCGGATGCGCGGATCGAAGAGACTCGCGGCGAGATCTTTGCCTCGGACATCTGGACCATCAGTCCCCATTTGACGGTCGAGACCGGGCTCAATGTCGAAGCGTCTCGCATTGCCCAGTCGGGCGACCAGCAACAGCAGCGAGACTTCAAATATGTGAAGCCGCGTGTGATTGCGACCTACACGCTGAGCCCCAAGGACGTGTTGAATGCCAGCCTGACCCGCGACGTTTCCCAACTTGACTTTGCCGAATTCAGCAGCGCGGTCGATTTCGTGAACACCTCGACGATCTTAGGCAATCCGAGCCTAAGGCCCGAGCAGGCTTGGAAGATGCGCGTTGAGTGGGAGTCCCGCCTGACCGCTCGCACGGCCCTGACCGCAGCGGCCTTTTATGATCAGATCGAGGATGTCCGTGACCTGGTGGTTTTGAACGGTCAGGACGCCTACGGAAATATCGGCAAGGGTCGCAAGATCGGGCTCGAGGTGCGCGCATCTATGCCCCTGTCGGGCTTGGGCCTTTCCAATGCCGAACTGCGATTAAGCGGGCTTGTGCAGCAGACGCGGGTAACCGATCCCCTGACCGGTAAGGCGCGATCCTTCTCCATTCCGCTTGAGCGGCAAGGCACCCCGAACGGGTCCATGGTGCTCAATGGCGGCAATAAGGATTGGGCCTATGTCGTCAACTTCCGCCAAAATCTCCCGGCTCTGAAATCCTCTTGGGGCGTGATCATGACCCAGTGGGCGGGCCGCCAAGAATATCGCTTGGCCGAGGCCTATGACTATGTGCGCAAAGAGCCCCGCCTGGACCTGTTCTTGGAGACGACGGCCTTTAAGCCTGTGACCATCCGGGTTTCAGCGAGCAATATTTTCACTGCAACTGAGACCAGAACCCGCAGTTTCTATGTCGGTAGCCGCGCCTCTGGTCGGGTTTCTAGGTCGGAAGTGCGCGAGTCAGACGGGGCCGCCGAAGCCTCACGCGTTTTTGGCGTCCAAGTGTCGGGACGCTTCTGAGGTCCGGGAACAACTTCAGACCTCTATAATAATAGTCTTAAGTTCTGAAATTATCGAAATGTAAAAGGATTTCGGTCACTGAGGGGGCTAGGCCTAAGCCCCCCGCATTGGTTGCACGATCAATAGCGTGGCGGCTTTTGAAATGTGAAAGTGCAAGCCGTTGAACGCGAATTCCATTTCCAACCAATTGCGTCAGCTTGGTGTGATCGTTGCCGCCGGGCTGTTACTGGCCATCGGTGCATCGGTCGCCTCAACGCTCTATCTGCGCATCAATGGCCCGATCTATAGCCAGATCGTTTTGGGCAAGGATCTGGTCGCCGACATCTTGCCGCCGCCAGAATATGTGCTCGAAGCCTATCTTGAGACGACTCTGGTGGTGAACAATCCCGCAGACCTCAAGGCCCATGCGGACCGGTTGGCTCAACTCCATAAGGATTATGATGATCGCCGGGCCTACTGGCAGGCTGCCAAACTTCCTGACGGCTTAAAGCACAAGCTTACGGTCGAGTCTGACGCCGAGGTTCAAGCCTTTTGGAAAGCGGTTGAGGCTGGGGTGCTGCCAGCCTTGGCGCGCGGCGATGAGCCTGCCGCTCGCATCGCCTATGCCGCAGCCTCAAAGGCCTATGGTCGTCACCGCGCCATCATTGACCAGGTGGTCGAGCAATCCAACGCCTTCAGCGTGGAACTTGAAAAGAGCGCTTCGAGCGTCACCCTGTTTGCCTTTCTTGCCGTCTCTCTGATCTCGCTGATCGTTTTGGCGGTCTTGACGCGCGAACTGCTCGGTTTTGGCAAGCGCGTCGTCGTGCCTGTCCAACAGATCACCAAGGCCATTACAGACCTGTCCAAGGGCAATACCAACACGCCGCTGCCGACCGTCGCTCGCAAGGACGAGATCGGGGCCATGACCCAAGCCTTTGAGGTTCTGCGCCAGGTCTCAATCGAGGCGCGCCGGTTAGAAGAGGCAGCCAGTGCCAACCGGGCGGCAGAAGAAGAGAACCTTCGCTTAGCCAGCAGCAAGGCCATGCAGGCCGAACGGGCCCTCGTTGCCCAACTGGTCGGCGAAGGGATGGCCAAGCTGGCCCAAGGCGATTTGACGGTACGCCTCTCCGATGCTGTGCCTGAGGAATATGCGCAACTGCGCGATGACTTCAATGGGGCCATGAAGCAGCTATCCAGCGTTCTGCGTGAGGTGGCCGAGGCGTCAAATGACGTCAATGAAGATGCCCGCCAGATCAGCAATGCCTCTTCCGATTTGGCGCAACGCACGGAAAATCAGGCGGCGAACCTCGAGGAAACCGCAGCAGCGCTAGACCAGATTACAGCCAATGTGACGCAAGGTGCCCGCAGCGCCGAAGATACGGCCAAGACGGCGGAAACCGTGCGGGGCGTCACCAAGGCCTCCAGCGAGGTCGTTCAGCAGGCGGTGGTTGCCATGAGCGAGATCAGTGCCAGCTCTCGCAAGATCGCCCAGATCACCATCGCCATCGACGAGATCGCCTTCCAGACCAACCTTCTGGCCCTCAATGCCGGTGTTGAAGCCGCCCGTGCCGGTGAAGCCGGTCTTGGCTTTGCGGTGGTCGCTCAAGAGGTCCGGGCCTTGGCTCAACGCTGCGCCAGCGCCGCTAAGGAGATCAAACAGCTCATCGCCGACAGCGCGACCCAGGTCGATAAGGGCGTCGCCTTGGTCGGTGAAACAGGTCGCTCGCTAGGGGTCATTGAGTCAACCATCCTACAGATGGACGAGTTGATCGGCTCCATCGCCAACGCGACCAAGGAGCAGGCTCTCGGCCTGAGCCAGATCAATATTGCCGTCAACGATCTTGATCGCAGCACGCAGCAGAACGCCGCTATGGCGGAGCAGTCCAGCGCGGTCGCCGCGACGTTGGTGACCAGCGCCGAGCGTCTCGCGGACCTTGTGGAAAGGCTGACGATTGACGGCTAAGCCTGTCGTTTAAGGCTTTATCGCAGGATTCAGCCGCGCAACGCCGCCGCCGGGCAGGTGGGCCTCGTAGGGGCTGAGCCGGGTGTCTGGGGTCATGTAGTCGGTGGAGACATAGTGCGCGCCGGAGGCGAACGCGGCCGTCTGAGTGCTGTGATCGTTGGTTCTCGCCTCGAGCGTATCGGCATCGGCGCGGGTGCGGACAATCAGACCGGCCTTGACGGCGGCGGTGATGCGCGCGGCCTGGGTCTTGGGCGCATTAAGGGTGATATAGCCCGCAGCCGGTGAGGCCTCATCGACATTGACGAACATGACCCGGCCTTCAAGGGACTTGCGCGCGCCGCGATAGAGATCGGTCTTGGCCGGGCCCTCATCCATGGCGAACAGGAACTTGCCCCGCGCCGTTTTCAGCTTCGGCCAAGCCCCTGCGGCAACCGCCTCGCGCAAGGTCGGGTGACGGCCCTGAACCTTATCCGGCGTGATCAGATGATCGGGGGCAAAGACCGACAGGATTTCAGCATCAATGGACTCCATCGCCGCCAGATCAAACGGCAGCAACGGCGTCGCGCCGGGCAATGGGATCTGGTCGTCCTTGAGGTTCATGATCACCAGGATGGGCATGTGATCGGGGTGAGCCTTCGACCAGTCCCGCATTTGCGTTATGCACTGAACAAAGGTCTGGCAAACGCTGCGATAGTCGAGGTCGGGCACATGCATGACCTTCAGACCCGGTGCAGCCATCAGGCTGGTGTCATAGGGCTGCTTTTCTTTGGCTAGCTTTAGGCCCAACGGCGACAGATAACGCCCGCCTTTGGGATCATAGACATAGTCCAGTTCAATCTGCCTCGCCCCGGCATCGAGCTGGACGCTCAGTGGCGGCTTGGCATAGTCGAGGCTGGCGGCGGCCTTGGGATTGATCAGCTTGAAGCTCGCCATCTCTTCAGGCGCAATGGCGGCCTTGTAGCTATTGTGCGTGCCAATGACCTGAATGGCATTCATCGGCAGAGCGTCCACGGCGGCGCGCGTGCAACCGGGCTGGCCCGTTGGCTTTTCCAGATCACAGGTCGGTAGGACCGATAGGGCAGCGGCGAGAACGAACGGGATCATGGGCGTGGCCTTTGGGTTGGACTTCCCAAACCATAGACTGGATTTGTGTCAGTTTGGATAGGACTCTGGAGTCATGAGGCCGGTGATTCCGACCTGCAAAATTCAATCCCAAGTATAAGTAGTCTATGATCCAATGCGCCGGAAAAGCTATTTCTTGATCAAATATTTAATAAAAAACTAAATAATAACAGACGTCATGTTGACCTTAAACGTAGTATAACTTGACCTAATACATAAATAGGCGGACCCTTCATGAGTTTCAACTTTAAGAAGGATTTGATCACATGCGTTTGTCTCACTTTTCATTGTTGATCGTCGGCGCGTCCTGTGCCGTTATTTCAGCCTGTACGCCAAAGCCAGCCGCGCCGACTGTGGATGTTGCGGCAGTTGAGTTGGCCGTCAAGACTGATGCTAATCAGTTGATCGCGGACCTGAATGCGCGCGATGCCGTTAAGGCCGTCGCGCGGGATACGGCTGACATTGTGAACATGCAGCATGGCGCAGCGAACTATGTCGGCATTGACGCCGATCTCGCCATGACCAAGCAGATCGTCTCTGACCCGAACCTCAAGCTTGCCGTTAGCAATGAGGTGGTCGACGTCGCCGCCTCCGGAGACCTTGCGGTCTATCGCTCAACCTACACCTACATCTTCACTAAGCCGGGTACGCAAGAAGCTACGACGGAAACGGGCAACTTCCTGCTCGGCTATAAGAAGCAGGCCGATGGTAAGTTGAAGCTCGCTTGGACGATGCTATCCGATACGCCTGCTGCCGCGCCTGCGGCTGCGAAATAACTTCAAGGCCTAAATCTCTTTAGCCTCCCTCTGTCGGTCCCTTATCGCGGTCGGCAGAGGGGGCCTATCGGCTCAATAGCTCTTGGGCAGGTCCAGCACCTTCTCAGCAATGAAACTGAGGATGAGCTGTTCGGTGATGGGGGCCAGACGCGTGATGGCGACCTCGCGATAGAGCCGCTCGACATGATATTCCTTGGCATAGCCAAAGCCGCCATGGGTGGCGATGGACTGCCAGCAGGCATCGTGGCCTGCCCGTGCCGCCAAGAACTTGGCGCTGTTGGCCTCGGCGCCGCAGGGCAGACCCTGATCGTAGAGCTCTGCCGCCTTTAGGGCCATCAGCCAAGCCGATTCCAGATACATCCAACGCTCAGCCAAGGGATGCTGAATGGCTTGGTTCTGGCCGATAGGCCGGTCAAATACGATCCGGTCCTTGGCATATTGGGTCGCGCGGCGCAGGGCATCTTGACCAATGCCGATAGCTTCGGCCCCGATCAGGATCCGTTCGGGATTGAGGCTGTGCAGAATATAGCCAAAGCCCTTACCCTCCTCGCCAATCCGGTCCTCGTCGGGGATGAACAGGCCATCGATGAAGATGGCATTGGAGTCCACCGCCTTGCGGCCCATCTTGGGGATGCGGTGCACATCGATCTTGCTGCGGTCGAGGTCGGTATAGAAGATGGTGATGCCGTCGGTGGGCCGAGCGCAGTCTTCGAATTTGGTGGTGCGGGTCAGGAGCATGATCTTGTTGGCCACCTGCGCCGTCGAGGTCCAGACCTTCTGGCCATGGACGACATAGCCGCCCGGTACCTTTTCAGCAAAGGTAGTGATGCGGGTGGTGTTCAGGCCCGCATCGGGCTCGGTAAAGCCAAAACAGCACTGATCTTCGCCGGAAATTAGCCTTGGCACCCAGCGGCTCTTTTGCTCATGGGTGCCCTTGACCACGATGGGGTGGGGCCCAAAAAGGTTGATATGGACCGAGGAGGACGATGTCATGCCCCCGCCATGGCTGGCCACCTCATGCATCATGATCGCCGCTTCGGTCACGCCCAGACCCGCGCCGCCATAGGCTTCAGGCATGGTGATGCCGAGCCAGCCCGCATCGGCCATGGCGCGGTGAAACTCTCGCGGAAAGACCCCGTCCTCATCGCGCGCCAGCCAATAGTCATCGCCAAACCGGCTCACAACCGCGCGCACCCCCTCACGGATGGCTTGACGCTCTTCGGGTGTGGGCAGGGGTTTGGTGGCGGTCATGGGCGAGCCTTAATGTTCGGGTCGCCAAATCATAGACTGGTTTTGTTTCGGATGGGAAACGAGGGCGTGACAGGCCTTCATCCTTGCGGATGGACCCGTCACGCCCCCTAGAGTTCAGTCGCTTAGAACTTACCGCGAAGGGTCACGGAAACCGTACGGCCCCAGTGATAGATTTCTTCAGGCTGATCTTTGGTTTGACCGAAGATATAGCGATCCTGATTGGACAGGTTCGAGCCTTCGACCGAGACGATGTAGTTCGGTGTGATCTGATAGGAGGCCGAACCATCAAGCGAGCCATAGTCATCGACATAGTTCTGAACCGTCGTCGTGCTGCCGATGGAGTTCAGATACTTACCGCGCCAGAACCAACCGAGACGGGCGGCGAAGGGGCCCTTCTCGTAATAGCCAACGACGTTGTAGCTGGTCTTGGATAGGCCGACCAAGGCATCCTTGATTTGACGATTGCCAGCGGTGTAGTTGGCTTGGCTTTCGACGACGGTCACAGAGGCTTGAGCGCCGAAACCATCAAAGGGCGCAGGCAACATCGTAAAGGCTTGGTTGAAGGCGAACTCGACACCGCTGACCTTGGCGTTGCCGCCATTGGCATTGGTCGAGAGCAACACATCGCCCCGGCCTGGAACCTGGATGATCGTGTTCTGAGCGGTGATGTAGTCGTCTAGCTTCTTGTAGAACACCGCGCCCGTTACAGCCGTGCTCTCACTGGGGTACCATTCCAAGGACGCGTCGACTTGACTTGCGAGGAAGGCCTCTAGACCTGGATTGCCACCGCCCGCCGTTGGGGTGTCACGCGATACCGTGATGCGAGGGGCAATGTCGGTGACGTTTGGACGATTGACGACACGCGATGCTGCAAAACGCCCGATCAGGCTGTCTGTGATCTCAGCCTTCACATTCAGGCTGGGCAGAACATCGCTGTAGGTGCGTGGATAGGAAACCGCCACGGGTGTCGATCCGTTGACCAGCGTTCCACTCGCATTCTGCTTGGTCTGGGCATAGCGAATGCCGAGATTACCGCTGACGGGGACTTCACCCGCCTTGAAGGCAAAGTCACCGCGCAGATAGGCGCCGGAAATCTTCTCATCGACTTCGAAACTGTTGCGCAGGTCTGCGGCAGTTGCTGGGGTGGCCGCAACGGCGGCTGTGTAGATCAGGTTGTAGAAGGCTGTCGAAGACGGGTTAACCCAGGTGCGCGGCGTCGATCCGCTATAGTCGGACAGGAAACCGGAATAGGGCAGGGTGCTGTAAAAGGTCGAGCCCAGTGTTGAAAGCGGCACATTGAGCACCGTGTTCAGCACCCAGTCGCGGCGTTGATAGTCGCGGTTGCGGTGGTGCATCTCGGCACCGAACGCGACCTTGGTCAGGACGCTGTCGAAGGTCCGCGCGCCATCAAGGCGGAACATCTCGTCCGTGTCTTTGCTATCTTTTTTCGTATAGTCAAAGGCTTGGCCGACGAAGTTTGCGGGGTTGGTATAGTCCACCGTCGTCGTCAGCTGTGGGATTTGCGTGTAGCCGCGCGAGAAATCAAAGGTCAAAGGCGCGAAGAAGGCAATCCGGTTGCGCGTCGTGGCCTTGCCGTCAGGATGATAGCTGCGGGCCTTCGAATAGGCATATTCCGCCGAGAAATCCCAGCGACCGGGTGTCCAGGTCTGCTTGATGCCCGTCGCCATCAGATCATGGCGGTTAAGGCTGGTTTCGCGCGAGGACATCCAACGCACATTGTTGATCGTACCGGCCTGAACTGTATTGCCGACGATCTTTTGGGTCCCGGCAACAAAGACGGGGGTCTTGAAGGTCGTGTCGTCTGGATAGATGTCGAGGCCGAACTCATCGTAATTGACGTCAAGACGGGTGATCAGCAGGTCAAAGTCAGTCTGGAAGTCGCTATTGGGATGCCACTGAGCTGCAAAGCTCGCGGATTTCATGGTCCGATGTTCGGTCTCGATCGTTGGGCGGGTCCGGGTCGGCGTATAGAGGCCAGCGCCAAGAACACTGGTAAATCTGTTCAGGTTCCAGCCCGACTGATAGAGCCGGTC
>CANFKD010000079.1 GCA_947447115.1 Caulobacteraceae bacterium | reverse complement strand
ACCAACGATATGATGGCCCTACGCGGGCTCGTAGAAAAGAGTGCTGACGCGGATATTTTGCGTGACATGCGGAGCGAAGGACCGCCACCGGTTCGAGGGCCTTCGCGACGGCTTTGCCGCCGAACGGCTCATGGAGCTGGAAGTAGGAGCCCTTACTGTGGCTGACGATGGTGAGAAGTGTACCGATCGGTCAGTTCAAAGAAACGGCTACCGTGATCGGGACTGGGAGACACGATCCGGGACCGTGGAGCTTCGGATCCCAAAGCTGCGCAAGGGGTCTTACTTCCCCGGCTTCCTTGAGCCACGCAGGCTGGCCGAGAAGGCCCTGACAGCGGTGAAGTTCTGGAATCGAGACAAATTCAAAGGGACGGCTCAACTCAAAAGGAAAGTAAATCCGACCCGTGTTCCCATCGAAGGCAAGGAGAGCATTCGATGGCTCGATAACCTGCGACAATCCATTGCTCTTCTGAGCCTCACGGATCGCTGTGTGCACGTTGGAGATCGTGAAAGCGATATTTACGAACTCTATTGCCTGAGCAAGGACCTTGGCACCCACTTCCTGGTTCGCACCGTCGTTGACCGCCTGGCGGGGGATGGTGACCACACGGTTTCGAGGGAGATGAATGAGGTGCCATGCGCCGGGATCCACCAAGTTGAAGTCCGCAATAGCGCCGACGAGATCAGCAACGTCTCGCTTGAGGTCAGATTTAAACGGATCCACTTCCTGCCCCCCAATCGGCAAGCAAAAGCGATACCCTGCATTAGATCTGACGGTGATCCACGCCACGGAAATCAATCCCCCTGCGGGGCGGAAGCCCATCATCTGGAAACTCATGACGGACTTCGCGGTGGATAGGTTCGAACAGGCTTGCGAGAAAATCACCCTGTATGCCCTGAGGTGGAAGATCGAGGTATTCCACAAGATCCTGAAATCCGGCTGCCGAGCCGAAGACGCAAAGCTGCGAACGGCTGACCGACTGGCGAACCTGCTAGCCCTGTTCTGCATCGTCAACTTGCGCGTGCTATGGCTAACAATGATGGCCCGAACCGCTCCTGAAGCACCGGCGACCATCGCTATGATGACCGCAGAAATATCCATTCTCGACCGGGTCGTTAGCAACACAGGCAATCGCGGCGCGCCGCTGGGATCCCTCAAGCTCTACCTGATAAAGCTAGCCCGACTTGGCGGTTACCTTGCTAAAGTGTCTGATCCTCCCCCGGGCAACACTGTCGTCTGGCGAGGATTGCGCCGGTTAGCCGACATCCAACTCGGGGCCGAAATCAACACCGCAGGCCGTTGTGGGTAATCGCAAGTTCCGCCGGAGGGGTACGGTGCGGCGTCGTTCGCTGTTCGACGAACTTTCTTAGCGCGTGAACACTTGATGCATAATCCGAGGCCACATCGCGCCCCCACCTAAAAGCATAAGAGCCTTGCTAATTCTTGGTGTCTCTGGGCGGTCAACCCAACACCCAATTGTGGACACTTGGCGAAACAGATATTACGATAAATCGTAGTGGGAGCAAATCTTGGTTCGGCCCGCAAGAAAATGTTAACAGTTTGCATAGATTAGCAAGTCGACCCATTCGATGGACAACGGGCGCCGCACTTTTAGTGTTGGCGATTGTAGCGCCAATTCCAGGGCGCGCTTGGGCGAAAAGTGGGACAATCGCCCCTGCGTCGACGGCACCTGTCCTCACCCCATCCGACTTTCGACTTTCGATGCCTGCATCTATTGTCGTGAATGATGAAATCATTTCATCATTTGATGTTTATAATCGCATGAAATGGATTATTTACTGGTCAAAATTAAAAATAAATGCGGATATTTTGATTAAAGTAGAGTCCTTGGCTAAGCGTTCACTAATAGATGAGCGGCTTAGGCTAAGCGAATTGAAAAGTTTAGGTTACAAACAAAATACTGTTTTCATCGTGGACTCAAAAAATGTCGAACAGGGTATTAATCGGCTTGCTGGAGAACAAAACATTTCAGGATCAACATTATTAAATAATTTATTGGACCGGGGCATAGACCCATCTACATTATATAATCTGGTTCAATCCCAAATTAGTTGGGATTCTTTCATACGTGCAAGATATGGTCGATCTTTTTATATTTCGCCTACAGCATTGGCGTCGGAGTATGCAAAACGTAAATCAGCATTAGCGGAGACGCAATATCTCGCCACTGAGATATTTATATCCTCAGAACAGGTTGGTGGGGACCGTCAGGCAGACCAGCTTGCCTCTCAACTCTGGCTGCAGATCGTCCGCGATGGCGCGCCCATTTCAGAAATCGCCCGTCAGTTTTCTGACTCTTCAAGCGCCGCGAGAGATGGAAGCATGGGGTGGATCAGCCCGAGCGACCTGCCTCCTTCGGTAGCCAAGGCTATGCTGCAGCTAAACAAGGGGCAATTATCGACGCCGATCCCCACGATAGGGGGAACCTATCTGATCTACGTGCAGGAAAAGCGAGGAGGTAGAGAAACGACCATGGTTCATGTGAAGCAGGCGGTCGTACCGCAATCGTGGTTACTGCAGCCTACCAGCAACGCTCAATCCCGGGCCGTAATGACCTCTCTTTCACGTCGCGCGAGAACTTGTGACGAACTGGTTGCCTTGGCCAAAGAGACCGGCGTGGCAACTGTCACTGACTTGGGAGAGGTCGACCTGACAACCCTGAACAAATCCATTCAGGACGAGGCGCAGAGGCTCGGGGACAGCGGCGTCTCCGAGGTCATAAGCACACCCGCCGGGCTCGGACTGATTGCTGTGTGTAGCCGCAGAGTGGTGTCGCCACACATCCAGTCGGAAGATGAGATTTTCAATGAGTTGTTCATTCGGAAAATGGAGACATGGTCTAAGCGGGCCACCAGAGAACTTCGAGCCCTAGCCTACATTTCCGGTGAATAGGACTACGCGCCAAAATACTGAAATCGTGAAAGTGACGAATATTAATGCTGTTGATCCGGCAATCACGAATTGACGGGCGGTCTCAAATTCAGGGGGCGGCCTCAAATTTGAAGCGCAACACTCCCTCTCTGAATTTCATTATAAAACACCTCCTCTGGCGTTTTGAAACCGAGACATGCGCGGGGCCTTGTATTTAGGCTCAGTTCGATGCCCTTGGGTAGATATTGTCGCACCAGGCCATTGGTGTTCTCGTTTGAGGGACGTTGCCATGGGCTGTGTGGATCGCAGAAATAGACCTTCATTTTTAGTCTCTGGCTGAGTTCTGCATGGCGGGCCATTTCCTTGCCCTGATCGTAGGCAAGGCTGGTTCGCATTTGCTGAGGGATGCGACCCAGCGCCCGCTGAAAGCCATCGAGCGCGGCGTTCGCCCCGCAGTCCTTCATTTTCACTAAGACCGTAAAACGGCTCTTGCGCTCGACCAAGGTCCCGATCGCGCTGGCGTTGCCTGCGCCCTTGATCAGATCGCCCTCCCAGTCACCAAACAGCTCGCGGGTCTGAACTGAGGCGGGACGTTCGTGGATGGACGTCATGCCAACAAGGCCTCCGCGCCGATCCTTGCCTTGCCCACGGGGACGACGCAACTTCTTGCCCTGACGCAATAGGCTGATGAGTTCCCGGCGGATCTCACCGCGCGGCAGCACGTAGATCATCTGGTAAATCGTCTCGTGCGAGACACTGCCAATGGGGTCGGACATGATGGCCAGAGTGCCGGATATCTGCTGAGGAGACCAGCCCTTGCGGATATGCTTGATCACGTGCTCGCGTAGAGCCGACCCCTCGCGCAACTTGACCAGCCCACGCCGTCGACGCACTCGCGCCGCGTTCCCGGCGCTGATCGCCTCGTAACAGCCCGCATCGCAGCGGTTGCGAGCCACTTCACGGCTGACCGCAGAGACCGATCGACCAAGCGTCGCGGCTATCGAACGATAACTGCGAGCACCACTCACTTGCTGCTGAATGAAATCACGTTCGGCGTGATCAATGTGTTTGAAAGACTGTCTCATGGAAACACCCATTAGCTGACTGGGTGTTGCGCTTCAAATTTGAAGCCGGCTTTATGTCGTGCCCGTGTAACAAGATACCAATAGTCAAGTGCGAGGAACAAAAACATGGTCGCAGCCGGAAATTCACAACGGAAGGTCGCAATGATCGTTGTGGGCATGCATCTGTCTGGCACATCGCAGCTGATGCGGCTTTTGGCTCTTTCGGGCGCAGCACTAGCGACCGATCCTTGGCCAAACGCTACAGACAATCCCTCAGGATTTTGGGAGTCGACGGATGTCGTGCGGATCAATGACCGGCTATTAGCAGAGTTCGATGGTTCGTCGGATGAACTCATTTTTGGCCCGCATCAACCCAATGCCGATGGGATTGATGAAGGCCTAATAGATGAAGCAGTCCGTCTGATTGCCAAGCTCTATAAATCTGCCCCCCTAATTGTTCTAAAAGACCCTAGTGTATCAGTGCTTCGACGGTTCTGGCGCAATGCTCTAGAGCAGGCGGGGTACGCGGCGCGCTATGTGATTTTAGTTCGCAATCCACTGGAGGTCGCCGCCTCACTTGCTAAGCGCAACGGGTTTTCACGGGGAAAGTCTCTTTTATCTTGGTCGAACTATTTTATAGCGGCTGAACGAGACACGTGCGATGCCCCACGCGTCTTTGTCTCCTATGAGCGGCTTCTCAGCGATTGGCACGCCACTCTCATTCAAATTGAACAGGGTTTGGGCCTAATCCAGCTTGAGCGGGCCTCGTTAGCGTCAGTTGAGGCCGAACGTTTCCTATCCACTGCAGGTTGGGGCAATAAGGAGTCCTTCCGGATGGAAACGATGCCGCAATATAGTGGAGGGACCACCAAAGACCTGCGCGCCCTGATCGATCAGGCCGAGGCTGAGCAAACCAACCACACTCTGGAACGTAAATTGAGCGAACAGGCGCAGTCTCTGGCCTTGCTGGAAGAGAGACAGGTGCAGATCGCCGCGGCCTATAGCGCCATCGCAACCAGCACGACCTGGCGGGTGACGGCACCGGTGCGCCAATGGATGGCGCAGCATCCGGGTCTTTCGAGGTGGACGCGGCAGGCGCTGAAACTGATCTATTGGACCGTCAGCCTGAAACTGCCCGAGCGGCTAAAACAGCGGCGGCAATTTATGAGCGCGCAGGCCGCGCAAAGGGTTCGCCTATCCAATGTGAGTGTCGGGCAAGAGGCCTTGACGCCAGCGCCGAGCCGCACGCCGCCGCCCGCGCCAAAGAGACCCTTTCCTTGGCATGTTGCCGATGCACCCAATACGCTGCGCGAAATCCTCAGCGCCTATGATCTGCGCCCTGATGATGCGGTGCCGCCCGAGGCCGAGCGGGGCCGACAATTTATGGCGCGGTTCGATCTTTTGGGGCCCAATCCGCGCTTTGCCAACGCCGTCGCCTTCCTCAATGCCCGCGGTCGCACTGCACTGGTCGGGCCCAATGATCCGCGGCCCGATGTGTCGATCATCATCCCGGTCTATGGACAACTGGCCTACACGCTGAACTGCCTCGACTCACTGATCGGACACGAGACGCGCTATCGGTTCGAGATCCTGATCGGGGATGATGGCTCGCCCGATGATAGCGGCCTGCGCCTGCGCAACCTGCTCGACCTGACCCATCTGCGCCATAGCCAGAACAAGGGCTTTATCCGCAATTGCAACAGTGTCGCCAAGCGCGCGCGCGGCCATTATGTGGTGATGCTGAATAATGATGTGCGGGTTGTCGCTGGTTGGCTGGACGAACTGATCGGCAGCTTTAGCCTGTTTCCCAAGGCGGGCCTTGTCGGGTCCAAGCTGTTCTATCCCGATGGGTCGCTGCAGGAGGCGGGCGGCATCATCTGGCAAGATGGCTCGGCTTGGAACTATGGCCGCGATGACGATCCCAACCGGCCGCAGTATTCCTATGCCCGTCAGGTAGACTATATTTCGGGAGCCTCCATCGCCGTTCCGACGGAACTTTGGCAGTCGCTCGGTGGGTTTGACGAGGCCTATGTGCCGGCCTATTGCGAGGATTCCGATCTGGCCTTCCGCATCCGCGATGCCGGGCACGAGGTCTGGATGCAGCCCCTTTCACGCGTCATCCACTATGAGGGTAAGACCTCGGGTACCGACCTGGGGTCCGGTGCCAAGGCTTATCAAGTGATCAATCAAGAGCGGCTTAAAGATCGCTGGGCTGGGGCGCTCGCCGATCACCGGCAAAATGGCGTGGCCCCTGAATTTGAGCGCGAGCGCAAGGTCACCAAGCGCGTTCTGGTCATAGACGCGACGGCCCCAACGCCCGATCAGGACGCGGGCTCGGTCACCACGGTCAAGGTCATGGAAGTGTTCCAAGCCCTTGATTACAAGGTCACCTATGTCCCGCTCGGCAACTGGCTCTATGAGCCGCGCTATATTGATCCGCTGCTGCGGCGCGGGATCGAATGTGTCTATGCGCCGTTCCATCAAAAGCTTGACGCCTATCTGAAGGAAAACGGCCATCTGTTCGATGCGGTCCATGTCTTCCGGTTCAATGTCATGCAGGACGCCATTTCGGCGATCAAAAAGCACTGCCCGCAGGCCCAGATCATCTTCAACAATATGGACCTGCACTATCTGCGGGTCGAGCGTCAGGCGAGGATCGAGAACTCTGACCTCCTGCGCGCCACGGCAAAGTCGCTCAAGACCACCGAGTTGGCGGTGATGGAGAAGGCCCATGTGGTCTGTGTGCCCTCGACCGTCGAAAAGGCGCTGCTGGAGGCTGAAACCAAGCTGACCAAGCCGGTCGCCGTCATGCCCTTCATGATCGACCTGCCCGACCGGGCCAGTGGCTTTGGCCCGCCGCGGCGCGACATCCTGTTTTTGGGCGGCTATGGCCATAGTCCCAATATCGATGCCGCCGTCTGGATGGCGCAGGAGATCTGGCCGCTGATTCGCCACCGCATGGTCGGCAGCCGCTTGGTCTTGGCCGGTGCCAATCCGACACCGGAGGTTTTGGGCCTCGCCGCGAGCGACATCCTGGTCCCCGGCCGGGTTGACGATCTGGGCCCTCTCTTTGCCAGCGCCAGCATCTTTGTCGCGCCCCTGCGCTATGGGGCAGGCGTCAAGGGCAAGATCTATTCGGCCTTTGGGGCCGGGGTTCCTGTCGTCTCGACCACCATCGGGGTGGAGGGCATGAACCTGACCGAAGGCGTTCATGCCCTGATCGCCGATGAGCCCTCCGCCTTTGCTGATGCTGTCTTGGCCTTGGCCTCAGATCAACAGCGCTGGAGCGACATCGCAGAAGCGGGTTGGACCTTTGTGCGCGATCACCACGGCATTGCTGCGGGTTGCGACGCGATGAGACCTTTGCTGAATTTAGAATAGTTTGATCTAATCTGCGGGCTCTTGCGAGCGCCGTCACGTCTGAAAGTCGCCTTCATGTCAGAGCATTGCCCGGTCTGCCTGTCCTCAAGGATCAATCAAGAGACCGTGGTCGATGGCTATAATTTCTTTGGCTGCAAGACCTGCGACACCATCTTTCTGGATCCCCACTATCTGATCGAATTTGATGAGGGCCGCCCCCTTCGCGACTATGATGCCAGCTACTGGGTCAATGAGGATGAGGCTGCATGCTCGCGGGCCTATGGCGCGGCCCTTTGCCGAGTGGCCGAGACCTTGCTCTATGCCCGCAGACCGGTAAAGCGGTTCCTCGATCTGGGCGCGGGCGCGGGCTATCTGCTCGATTCTCTGGCGACCTATTTGCCCCAGAGCAAGTCGACCTTTTGGGGGATTGAGCGCTTCCCCCCAGCCAATCACTCGACCCATCCCAACTATGTTATCGGCACCACCGCAGATCTTGAGGGCAAGTTCGATGCCGGGGTCTGTATCGAGGTCGTCGAGCACCTGACCCCCACCCAGCTCAAGGGTTTTGCCCGGGAACTTTCGCAGGTCTGTAATCCCGATGCGGTCTTTTTGATCAATACGGGCATGCCGCAATTTGTTCGGGCGGAGGGCTACACCTATCTGGATCCCGTGCGCCGAGGTCACATCATCAGCTATGGCCTCAACGCCATTGAACGGATTTTCGGGCCCTTCGGCTTTGTCACCCACGCCCTCCCGGGCAAGGACTGGGCCTATCTGATCGAATATCAGCCGAGTGCGCCGCAAAAGGGCAGCATGGTCGATCGGATCTGGACGGCTTGCCCGGAAAATGTCGGGCTCTTACACGATGGCACCATGGGCAATCTGCTCTATTGTGCTGGTGTAGATGCCGCGCGAGCCTATGGCTCCTAGGCCCATTGACGACATGAAAGGCGATCGGCTGTGAACACAGACTGGCAAGATTTTCACTGCCCCGCCTGCTATTCTACGGCCTATGTGGTCCGGTTCCCGATTGAGAAAAGGTACATGGTTCAATGTACCAAATGCCTGTCAGAAATGATCTGGCCGCTGCCCAGCGAGGCAGAACTGGCCGATTACTACTCGACCCCCACCGAATATAATATGCGCAGCCGTCAGGAAGCGGCACGCTATCTGAACAATGAAACCAATTGGCAGAATGTTGCTGCGGAACATGGGCAAAGGCTGGCCGAGCGCGGCATTTTCCGCAATTGCCGCTGGGTCGAGATCGGCTGCTCCTACGGCTTTCAAGCGATCGAGATGCGCAAACAGGGTTACGATGCTTGGGGCGTAGAATATTCCCAAGAGGCCGTCGATTTCATCAATGCTAATGGCGGCAAGGCCTATTGCGGCTCCATCTTTGATCCTGAATTTCCGGTGCAGCACATAGACTACTGCTTCACCCAGAGCGCCTTTGAACATATGCGCGATCCCTATCGCGTGGCGCGGAGGATTATGGATCTGTTGGTCCCGGGCGGGCTCCTCTGTGTCCAGATTCCGAACTGGGGCTCGCTATCGGCCAGGATCAATCAGAAACGCTGGCACTGGCTGGCACCGCCGGACCACCTGCACTATTTTAGACCTGAGGTCTTTTCGGCCTTCCTGACATCGATCGGTTTCATCACTGAAGAGATCACGGTGACGGGCTATCCTGAAGAGGTCGATCAGATCTATGACATGCTTGGCATAGCCGAGACGTCTCGCACGCCAGAGACCCGCGATGTGGTTACCCGTATGCTCACCGAAGGCTGGCTTGGAAATCAATTCCGGATCACGGCCAGAAAGCCTGAGACCGGCGACATGGAGGCCGCACGTCCGAAAGGGCTATAGGTTTCAGATCTGAGATTAGGCCAGTCTGCGACAGACATCCACGACCCGATCGACGTCAATCACGGACACCGAATCCCAGTTGCCATCGACGCTGACAATGCTGCTGTCCGCGTCAAAACTGGTACCCGACACGAAGCCGTAACGCACGCCGACAAGCGATGCGGCCGTCCAAAAATGGGCCTGGAGCATATATTCTGGAAAGATCTCGATGAGGACCGAGCCCGACTCGCAGAAGATCGCATTGATCAGGCCCGCGCCATGTTGTCCTACGACGATCTTGGCATTGGCAAAGAGCGCGATCTGCGCCCGGAGGGTCAGCTCTCCGGTGGCAACAATGTCAAATCCGGACTGGACGAGACCGGCTTCGAGCTCGGCATTGTTGATAAGCGGGCGTGAAACAGCATCTCGGCGCGAAATATAGACCGATTGATCGACAGACGGCGCGGGCTGCCCCTTAAGACCATTGGCCTTGAGATGCTTTACCGCCTCTTTGAAGATCTGCGGAATTTCGCCGAAATAGATCGTGTCCATGAAATGCAGATCGTCGAAGGCCAGAACCTCATCGCCAGCAACGATGATGTCGGCGGCCTCGATGCCCATGATCTCAACCGTTTCCTTGGCAAAGCCGAGCAGAGTGTCTGGTAGGACAATCTTGATGCCCAGCGGCTTCATCTTGGTCACATAGACATAGAGATAGATGAGATTGTCGGTCAGCCAGTGGGCGTAGTTGGTATGGCCACTGTTAAAGCCCAAGAAACAGGGCCCCGTGATATCGTGCTCTGCTGCACGAGAAACGACCAGATTGCCACCGTTCCAATCCAAGATCGGCGCGCGAAGGTCGGTCGATATCCACTGGGTGCTGGACCGATCAAAGGTGCCATCGTCAAATAGTAGCCCCCCACGACGCCCTAGGGTGCGAACATTCGCCCCGCGCCAAAGACGCAAAGGGTGAGACCGATAGGTTTCCGAGGCGAAGGGGTACATACCCTGTCCCCAGCCGGCTATGTGATTTGGGAACACGTCAAAGGGATTAGGCGTCACCCGAACAATGGTTGGCGCGGCCTCAATGGTCTCGACAATTTCGATGTCTTTTGGCCAGACCGAGGCATTTTCGAAGAACAGTTGCCGAGGCTTCATCTCACGCCCACCGAGCATCAGGATCCTCCTGGCCACCTGTTTGAGCCGACGATAGGCAGCGCGACGAAGGCTTGGGGCCATGATCTCGCTCACCAGTTCGAATAGTAGAGTAGTTCAAGATCCGCTCCCGGGCCAAAGGGTCGGCGAATAACAGTGCCCGCCTTGGCGGAGGCAAACCATGGCTCCACAGCGCTAATGACGGCCAAGGGCGCGATGATACAGGCTGTCGACTGTAAAGAGCCAATGTCCAAACCGATGACCGAAAGGTCCGGCGAACCGGAATCGGGCGCACAGTAGATTCCGAGAAACTGACAATCTCTCGGTGGGGGCGTGACCCGCACAGCGCCTTCTGCGTGAGGCGCAAAGTTGCACAAACAGCCTTCTGAGAGGATATATCTTGAAAATTCAGGGTGGGGATGGGGCGCGGGATCAACCCATCGCTCAGCAATAACCGAAAGGCGGGGTGACACGGCAAGCCGCTTATAGGGAAACCGCGAATGGACCGCTAAGCCAAAGCCAAGCAGCAGGCCCGCCAAGGCATCGCGATCATCCTCAATGGCATGACCAAACTGGCGTTCAAACCAAGAGGCATAATCGCCCCGGACAAAGGCGCGCCGCGCCATCCTATATACCGCTGCCGGGGCCCTCATGGTCTTGGCCGCAGCCAAGTGGTCCACATGGTCCAAAGTCGCCGTAATGATGTCACGAGCTCTCATTTTTGTGAATCTAGACGATCAAATACTTCAAGTGGAGGGCCATCTTCAACAAGAACGCCGCGCTCAAGAACGATAACGCGCGTACAGACGCGCTTTATGATCTCGACCGAGTGGGACGCCAAGAGCAGCGCCCGAGCATTACCGGCATGGGACGACATACGTTCAGCGGCCCGGTTCATAAAGGCCGCGTCACCGGGTGTGATCCACTCGTCCAAGATCAAGATGTCCGGATCTACAGCCGTCGCAAAGGCAAAGCCCAAGCGGGTCAGCATGCCAGAACTGTAGGTTCGCACCGGCATATCAAAGAACATGCCAAGCTCGGAAAATTCCTCAATATCGGGAATCAGGGCCGTGATCTGCCTGCGCGATAGACCGCGATGCAGTCCCAAAAGCATGATGTTGGACCTGCCGCTGGCATCGGGCGAAAGACCCACATTCAGGTCCAACATGGCGGAGACATTGCCTCGCGTCAGAACCTGACCGCGGGTCGGCTCATAGACGCCTGCTGCAACGCGCAGGGCTGTGGTCTTACCCGATCCATTATGGCCATAGAGCGCGACACGCTCGCCTTCATAGATGGTGATGTTCAGATTGTTCAGGGCCTGGACGACCACATGGCCGCTGGCATCCTTGCCCAGACGCCCTCCCACCAAGGCCTTGAGCACAGACCCACGAAGAGAAGATTCAGAGGTCGTGAAGACGCGGTAGATGAGATCAACACCGCGCAGTTCAATCACCGGAGCACTGGATGGTCGCGACATGATTCTACCTAAACCCAGAAAGCGACTTTGGACCGATTGGCGGCGAAGGCGGCAAAGGCCAAACCCATTCCGATAACGGCCGTAGCGATACAAAACCAAAGCGACGCCGGCGTCGAGGTTGCCCCTAGGAGTGGGTCCCGGACCACCGCAATCCAATGATAGATGGGATTCCAGTCTACGAACCAGCCTCCCTTCTCCAGCATGGTCGGGTTCCAAAAGATCGGCGACACGAACATGAAGAACTGGAGCACATAGGAAACGACATAGGGGACATCCCTATAACGGGCTGACAGCAAGCCAATGATCATCGATATCCAGATCAGATTAATGATCATGATGACATATCCAAACAAAAAGAGTGGAACGTTCACCTTGGACAAAAATTGAAAATAGATAAGTATGAAAATTAACACTGGTAAGGTGTGAATGTTAACGATCACGTTTCTGATAATAACCCGCATTATATTTATAAATAGCGGCTGAGTGGAATTTTTGATCATCGGCCCACCTGCTACAAACGCAGCGGTCGCCTCATTGATGACATTGACGAAAAACAGCCAGATGAACAGGGTCGCCGTAATGAAGGGCAGATATTCATTGATCGGTTGGCGCAAGATTTTAGAATAGAGAAAACCAAGCGAGCCCGCAGTAACACCTAAGGTCAAGGCCATCCAAAGCGGACCCAAGGCCGACCGCCGATAGCGGTCTTCCATGTCGATCCAAGCCAGCATGACAACGTTCGGGGTCATTTTCAGAGCTGAAACAATATCCCGGCATGCCGCGCTCGCTAATTTCAAGATCGCCATAGAGGGAGGTCCAATATCAAACAAACAATTATCGAAGATCGACCTATCAAGATTAGCCGCTTGCGTCGATCAGATATGGCCGTTGGATAGGGGCCAATAGTGATCCTATCATATGATGATTATGGCTATAGTTTGGCGATTCAAACCCTGTCCGGGGCCCAGGGAGAGATCGTGTCCCAACGCGTGGTGTAACTGACAGAGCAGTCTCCACGATTTCCAGCAGAGCCGGATCGATCAGACGGCCACTTCTGGCAGACTGACGAGAGCATCATCGCTCAAAGTCGCGAAGCTTTCCACCGTCATGTATCTGGAACGCTGCACAGCCCACTCATCGTTCTGTTCGAGCAGGATGGCCCCGACGAGGCGGGTGATGGCAGCCTCATTGGGGAAGATGCCGACGACTTCGGTGCGGCGCTTGATCTCGCCATTGAGACGCTCGATCGGGTTGGTCGAGTGGATCTTCACCCGGTGTTCCTTCGGGAAGGACATATAGGCCAGCACGTCTGCCTCCGATTGGTCCATGAAGGTAGCGAGCTTGGGAACCTTGGGTCTGAGCTGATCGGCGACCTGGCGCCACTGAGCCTTGGCAGAGGCTTCATCATCTTGGGCGAAGGCAGTGCCCACAAAGGCTTAGACAACCCTGCGCTGGCTTTTTCCGGCATGGACCAAGGCGTTGCGCATGAAGTGGACGCGGCACCTTTGCCAGGTGGCGCAGAAGACCCGGCTGACAGCCGCCTTGATGCCCTCATGGGCGTCGGAGATCACCAGCTTGACGCCCCGAAGGCCTCTGCGTGTCAGCTTGCGCAGGAACTCTGTCCAGAAGGTCGCAGCCTCCGAGGCACCGATGTCCATGCCCAGAACCTCGCGGCGGCCATCGGCATTGACGCCAACGGCGATAATCACAGCCACCGAGACAATGCGTCCGTTCTGATGGACCTTCAGGTAGGTCGCATCGATCCAGATATACGGCCAGTCGCCCTCGATTGGACGCTCTAGGAAGGTTTTGACGCGGTCATCGATATCTTCGCAGAGCCGACTGACCTGGCTCTTTGAGATCCCGCTCATGCCCATAGCCTTGACCAGATCATCAACGGAGCGGGTCGAGACACCTTGGATGTAAGCTTCTTGGATCACCGCTGTCAGGGCCTTCTCGGCCAGCCTGCGCGGCTCAAGGAAGCCGGGGAAGTAAGACCCCTT
>CANFKD010000078.1 GCA_947447115.1 Caulobacteraceae bacterium | reverse complement strand
GAGCCCAAGACCCCCCGCAAGATCATCAAGGCCTATGCCGATAACTTCGCCTATGGCCGCAAGCAGCCTTGGACTCACTAGCCTCTAGCCTCACCCCGTAGCTCAATTGGATAGAGCATCCGCCTTCTAAGCGGACGGTTACAGGTTCGATTCCTGTCGGGGTGGCCATGGCCCTCTACAGGCAAACCCCCTCTACAGACAGGCCGCACTATAGGCCGCCAGCCCCTTGGCGAGGTCGGCCTTTAGGTCGGCGACATCTTCCAAGCCTATGTGCAGACGGATCAGGGGGCCTTGTAGCCTTGGATCAGCGGCGGTGCGGACCAGCTGGGGATCGCACGGGATGGCGAGGCTTTCATAGCCGCCCCAGGAAAAGCCAAGACCGAAGAGCTGGAGGCTGTTGATCAAAGCATCGACCGCCACCTTAGGGCCGGGCGTCAGGATGAAGCTGAACAGACCGCATAGGCCGTTATAGTCTCTGGCCCAGATCTCATGGCCGCGCGCGTCAGGCAGGGCAGGGCACAGGACCTCGCTGACTTGGGGCTGTTCGCGCAGCCATTGGGCGACATCGAGCGTGCTCTTGCCATGCCGCGCTAGCCGTACCGACAGGGTGCGAAGGCCGCGCAGCATCTGATAGGCATCGTCAGACGAGGTGGCCCACCCGACCTGCCAGACCCCGTCGTCGAGCATCTGTAAGAGGGCCGGGTCGCGCGTCGAGGCTGATCCCATAAAGACGTCCGAATGGCCGCCGACATATTTGGTCAGGGCCTGGATACTGATATCGATTCCATGGGCAAGCGGCTTGAACAGCAGGCCCGCGCCCCAGGTATTGTCCATCATGCTGATGATCCCGCGCGCCTTGGCGAGGGCCGCGATAGCGGGTGCGTCTTGCATCTCGAAGGTCAAGGAGCCGGGCGATTCGATCAGGACCACGCGGGTTCGGTCCGTGGCCAAGGCCATGATCTCTACGGCGCTGGCGGTCGGGGGGAAGTAGATAATCTCCATGCCCAACCGCTTGAGCACCGTGTCGCAAAAGCGGCGGGTCGGCGCATAGGCGCAATCTGGGACCAGCACACCGTCACCGGCCCTCAAGACCGACAGCAGCGCACCGGTAATGGCGGCCAGGCCCGAGGGGAACAGGCGCGTGCCAATAGCCCCTTCGAGGTCACTGAGGGCCCCCATCAGGGTTTGGTGGATCGGCAGTCCCGCGCGGCCATAGGTCAGGAGGTCATGATCATAGAGGGCGTTCGAGTCGGCCATCAGGATCGTCGAGCCGCGCTGAACCGCCGGATTGACCGTTCGGACCGCTTCAAACGTGCCTTTACGGTCATGAAGCAGTCGGGTTTGCTGGCCAAGGGCGTCGTGAGGGTCCAAACTTGGCGGGTTGACGCTGGATTCGGGCGTTTTGGAATGGGTCATGAGCGCGTGACGATCCCTGGTAAACTGTCGCAAGTCCTGACTGTTAGTCCCCTGCGCATCGAGCGTCGAGGGCTGAGCCGATTATGGGTGGGATTCCTTGCGGTTCTGTCTCTGACCGCCTGCAACGGCCCCTCTGATCGCCTGACAACGGATCAAGCCTCGACCAAGGCGGCGACCAGCCAGACGGCTGAAACCGATATCAAGGCCTCAAAATCGGGCCAGACCCTCAAGGTGGTCAAGGCGCGGGGTGTGCTGCTCTGCGGGATCAATACCGGCTTGGCGGGCTTTGCCTTGAAAGACAATCGGGGCGTTTGGCGCGGCTTTGATGTCGACTATTGCCGAGCCCTTTCGGCCGCCGTTCTGGGCGATGCCAAACGCGTGCAGTTCGTGCCTGTGGACACGGCCTCGCGTCTGACCGCTCTGCAGTCTGGCAAGGTCGACGTGCTGGCGCGCAATACGACATGGACCCTGCAACGGGACGTGGCGATGAATCTCGACTTTGCCGGGGTCAGCTATTTTGATGGCCAAGGGCTCTTGGCCCCGCGAGCCCTCAAGTTGCAATCGGCGGCAGACCTGAATGGCGCGCGCATTTGCGTGCAGGGCAATACCACCACCCAAAAGGCCCTCGATGAGTATTTCAAGGGTCGCGGCCTGAGCTACACAGCGGTTCTGGTGCCATCGGAAGCGGGCGGACGGCTCGCCTACCAGGCGGAGAAGTGCGATGTCTTTAGCGCCGACATTTCCGCCCTTGCTGCGGCCCGGTCCTTGCTTAACAGTCCAGATAGTCACGTGATCTTGCCCGTCGGCGCCGTCATGCAGCCCTTAGGGCCTGTCGTGCGCGGGCAGGATCAGCAATGGGCCCACATCACCCGCTGGACCCTCAATGCCCTGATCATGGCCGAAGAGCTTGGCCTGACCTCCAAGGGCGTTGAGCAGGCCCGTAAGACCTCCGCCGTGCCTGAAGCGCGCCGCCTTTTGGGGGTGGAGCCCGGCTTTGGCCAGATGCTGGGCCTCGATGATGGCTGGGCCTATCGCGCCATTGGTCAGGTTGGCAACTACGGCGAAATATTCGAGCGTAATATCGGGACCCAGTCGCCGCTCAAGCTCGAGCGGGGTCTTAATGCCCTGTGGAGTGCGCCGCGCCCCGGACTGCTCTATTCGCCGCCGCTGGTCTAGGGCGAGGTCAGCCAGACCTTACCGTCGATCAAGCTGACCTTCGGGGCGGCTTCCAGCGTCAGGCCGCGTCCGTCACAGCTCTGGCCGGTACGAACATCAAAGCGGTAATCGTGCCATGGACAGCGCACCGTGCCATCCTCGACCGGCGTTTCATCCAGTGGGCCAAGCCAGTGCGGGCAAAGGGCGGAGAAGGCGGTCAACTGACCGTCGACCATGGCCAGCCGCACAGGCCTGCCTCCGGCCTCGACCGTCAGGGGAAGACGCTCCATCAGGGCATCGCTGGAGCCAAGGTCGATGGGGGCAAAGGGGGCTGGATCGGGCAAGCGGCTGGTCTGCTCGCGCCGGATCATCATTGCCTCATCCTCATCCCAGAGGCGTGTATAGAGGGCGACAAAGCCTTCACCGATGGCTGCGAGCCGGTCTGGGTCCTGTTCGGCGATATGATAGGTGATGGTCACCTTGGTTTGGTCGATGCTGATGGGCTGCATCTGAACCCGGATCTCTGATCCAGCGCCTGCGCCCTCTTCAGTGACAACCACATATCGATGTTCGGCACGGTCGGCGTGGAGCTTGACGATCTGGCGACGGCGCTCGCCGCCCGGCTGGCTGGTCAGGGCCACGCGCCAGCCCGCCGCGTCCATGCCGACCAGTTCACAGGCCGCAAAGCTCGTATCGTGCAGGGAGGGCAGATGTTGCCAGTCGAAGACATTCTCCCAGATACGCGCCACGCTGGCCTGCACCAGACGCTCATAGGTCGCCGCCGTCGAGAGAGAGGGCGAACTCACGCTGGACCTGTCACCACGGGCATGTCGTCCAAGCCGCCCCATTCGGCCCACGAGCCGTCATAGACCGGCGTGCGCCAACGACCGAGCCTTGCCAGAGCAAGGGCCAGCAGGGAGGCGGTAATGCCAGAGCCGCAGGTGGTGACGATGGGCTTGGTGATATCCACGCCTGATGCCGCAAAGATCGCTTCAAGCTGGTCTGCAGGCAGCAAGGTTCCATCGGCGGCCGTCAGCAGGCTGGAGGGCAGATTGTGCGATCCGGGCATGTGACCACTGCGCAGACCGGCGCGGGGTTCAGGAACCTCACCGGTAAAGCGTCCGGCGGGGCGGGCGTCGAGGAGTTGTTCCTTGCCGCTCTCCAGATCGCGTTTCACTTGGGACGCAGTGCGGATCAAGTCGGCATTGTATCTTGCGGTGAAGTGGCGCTCGCGGGGCGGTGAGGGGATGTCGTCGACCGGACGGCCCTCGGCGAGCCATTTGCGCAGGCCACCGTCCAGGACCACCACATCCTCATGGCCCATCAGCCGGAAGGTCCACCAGACCCTCGCCGCCGAAAAGACCCCGTGGCTATCATAGACGACGATCCGATTGCCATCGCCCAGACCCATCTTGCGAACGCGCGACGAGAACTTTTCGGGCGAGGGGGCCATATGCGGCAGGTCGCTGGCCGTGTCAGATATCTCGTCAATATCGAAGAACACTGCGCCGGGAATATGGCACTGCGCATATTCCGCGCGGGCATCGCGCTCGACACCGGGCATGAACCAGGTGGCATCAATGACGCGCACATCGGGGGCGGAGAGGTGCTCAGCGAGCCATTGGGTGCTGACGAGGGGGTCTTTGGTGATCATGGGTGCTTCACAGCCAAGAGGGAACGGGAAGGTCACGCTCGCGAAGGAACGCGGGGTTGAAGAGCTTGCTTTGATAACGAGAGCCATGGTCACACAGGATGGTGACGATGGTCTTGCCGGGGCCCAGATCGCGGGCTAACCGCACGGCGCCGGCAATGTTCATTCCGGCTGAGCCGCCGAGGCACAGGCCCTCATGCTGGACCAGATCAAAGACCTGCTCGATCGCTTCCGCATCGGGGATCAGATAGGCATAGTCGACGCTCAAACCTTCGAGATTGGCGGTGATCCGGCCCTGCCCAATCCCTTCGGTGATCGAGGTGCCCTCGGCCTTCAGCTCGCCATGGGTGTACCAGTTATAGAGCGAGGCGCCGTAAGGGTCGGCTAAGGCGATGGCGATCTTGGGGTTGCGTTCAATCAGAGCCATGGCCACGCCCGCCAAGGTACCGCCAGAGCCAACGGCGCTAACAAAGCCATCGACCTTGCCGTCGGTCTGTGCCCAGATTTCCGGGCCGGTGGTCTCGTAGTGGGCGAGGCGGTTGGCAACATTGTCGAACTGATTGGCCCAGATCACGCCATTGGGCTCGCTCGCCGCCCGTTCTTCGGCCAGACGCCCAGAGTAGCGCACATAGTTGTTGGGGTTGGCATAGGGGACGGCATCAACCTCGATCAGTTCGGCCCCCATCAGGCGGATGGCGTCCTTCTTTTCTTGGCTTTGGGTGCGAGGAATGACGATGGCGGTGCGATAGCCCAGCGCAGAGGCGACCATGGCCAGTCCAATGCCGGTATTTCCCGCCGTGCCTTCCACGATCAGGCCGCCGGGACGCAAGAGCCCGCGCTGTTCGGCGTCGCGAATGATATAGAGGGCGGCGCGATCCTTGACCGACTGGCCGGGGTTCATAAATTCCGCCTTGCCCCAGATTTCGCATCCGGTGGCGGCGCTCGCCCGGTTGAGGCGGATCAGTGGCGTATTGCCGATGGCGTCGATGACGCTGCGGGCCGAAGACATGAACTAAACCCTTACCCTGTTCCAATGTCAGGCTTGGCCCAAATGCCGCCGGTTCGCAAGTCAGGTGGTGATCCAAACGCCAAGGTTCAACGTAAACCGCTCAACGAAAACGACGAGGCAGAGTTCGTGGAGTCAATTTATCTGGATTATGCGGCCGGTTCCCTGTCGCCTTCAGCGCGATTGCTGATGGACGCCCATTTGGCGCTGCGGCCGGAAAACCAAAGTTTTGTGTCGCTCTGGGAAAGCCTTGGCGGCTGCCTGCTTGAGGGCGATGAGCCGTCTTTTGAGGCGCGGCCTCTGGGGGATTTCGATTTTGCGGCCATGGATAGGCCGGTGCGCGCCTCACGCCCCAGCCCAGCCTCCCTACCTGCGCCTCTGGCGGAGGTAATTGGTAAGCCCATTTCGGAAATCGACTGGATCAGCACCTTGCCCGGGATGAAGGAATATCCGGTCCCCGGCTGGCCACAGGCGCGTCTGGTGCGACTGGCGGCGGGGCGAACCATTCCGCGCCATAGCCATGGCGGCCTAGAGCTGACTCTGGTGCTGGAAGGGGCCTTTAGCGACGGTCAGGGTCTCTATGAGCGCGGCGATGTCTGCGTGGCCGATGAGACGGTCGAGCATAGTCCGCGCGTCTCCCCGGACCGGGAATGCCTCTGTTTTGCCGTTATCGAGGGGCCCTATCGTCCCAAAGGGGTTTGGCAGATGATTTCAGCGGTCAATGATCTGGTCCACGGGCTCAAACCCAAGGGAACTATCGCCTGATGGCCCGTCCTGCCACACCAGCCGATGGCATAGCCTGGGTCACGGGGGCCAGTTCGGGTATTGGTGAGGCTTTGGTCCACCGCCTCGTTAGCCAAGGCTGGCGCGTGGCCGTCACAGCCCGGCGGGCTGAGGCTCTCACGGCCTTGGCGCAGGCCCATCCCGGTCAAGTCGCGGTCTTTGCCGCAGATGTGTCTGACACTGCCGCCATGGCTCAGACCCTATCGGCCATCGAGCGAGATTTTGGCCCCATCGCCCTAGCCGTCCTCAATGCGGGCGTCTATCTGCCGGTCGATTCGCGCCGTCCTGATCCAGAGCTGTTCCGTCGGACCTTCGATGTGAATCTAATGGGGGTGGTCAATGGCTTGGCCCCACTGATTCCCGCCATGCTGGGCCGGGGCAGGGGGCATGTCCTGATCATCAGCTCTGCCACCGGCTTTGGCGGTATGCCCACGGCGGCAGCCTACGGCGCGTCCAAGGCGGCCCTGATCAATATGGCCGAGAGCCTGCGAATCGAGCTTGAACCTCTGGGCCTTCGGGTTCAGGTCGCCACCCCCGGCTTTGTCGAGACCCCCGCCCAAGACGATAATGGCTTTCCCAAGCCCTTTATGATTTCAGCCCAGCGCGCCGCCCAGTATCTGACCTACGGCCTGACGTCCGGTGCGGTCGAGCTGAGTTTCCCGCGCCGGTTCACCTGGATGCTGAAGGCGCTTTATGCCTTGCCAAAGCGGCTCTATATCCCGTTGGTGCGCAAACAGACCGGCTGGGATGGCGACCATCCCGACTGGCCCAAATGACCTAAGAGGAACAGCGAGATGGAATATCTACACACGATGGTTCGGGTCACCGACCTGGACGCCTCGCTGGACTTCTATTGCGCGAAGTTGGGGCTGGTCGAGGTGTCGCGCTACGACAATGAGGCCGGGCGCTTTACCCTGATCTTTCTCAGCGCCACGGGTGATGTCGAGAAGTCCAAGGCCAACCGCTCCCCGACCATCGAACTGACCTATAATTGGGACCCAGAGGCCTATACGGGCGGGCGCAATTTCGGCCATCTGGCCTATCAGGTCGATGACATCTATACCCTTTGCCAAAAGCTGGCCGACGGCGGCGTCACCATCAACCGTCCCCCTCGCGACGGCCGCATGGCCTTCGTCCGTTCGCCCGACGGTATCTCGTTCGAGTTCCTACAAAAGGGCGCGAGCTTGGAGCCAGCGGAGCCGTGGCTGTCTATGCCGAATGTTGGGGTTTGGTGAGGGGTAAAAACCCTCCACCGCGATACACGCCGCGACCAGGTTCTACTGAGCGACGGCATTTCCGGGTAGGGCATCCGAAGTGATGATCTTCGCCGATTGCGTAAAGACCTTCCCTGATTCACGCGGTAGCCCGACCATATTAAACGAGTAGATATTTTCGAATATATTTTGAGCCGTATTGGCAAAATTGTCCGGCCTAAATAGCGGCACAAGATGCCAGTACAATTCATAATCAAGCGACCAGCAGTATTCTATCAGTGACTGCGACTTATCGCGTCGGTCATTTTCCAGATATAAAACGGGTCGGTCTCTTTTGATGAGTGCCGAAGATCCCCGAAGAACCTGTTCTTCATGGCCTTCGACGTCGGCCTTAAGGAGCGCTATGGGTTTGATGAAGTCGAGCATGTCATCCAGAGGGTAGATATCGATGATCTCGGCCGTGCCTTCGATTGCGCCGAGGGGATATGCGCCATGGTTGGCATTGTTCTGAACCGATATCTCACCCTCAAAAATTCGCTCTGTCGTTGACCCTATCGCATGTTGGAATGCGTACACATTATCAATAGCGTTATCCGCGATGTTGGCGCACAGGTTTTGAAAAAGCAGACGTCGGGGTTCAAAGGCGTAAACCGTACCCTTGGGGCACAGTTTTTTGGCAATGAATGCCGTGTGGGCGCCTATGTTGGATCCGATTTCAACAACATTGTCCTGCGGCCCAACAAATTCGGCCATGGCCAGAATTTCACCGTAGGACCACTCTCCGTATAGTTCGAGTGATTTGCCGACATATGTATCGACCTGATTGGTCACGAACCAAAAATCACCCGTAGATGTCATTCTCATCTTCAACATGGCTGGCCCGCTTATTGATCTGGGTCCCGGTACAGAGCCGGTTTGCTAAAACCTTATCATAAGGCTGAGCCTATCGCCCATGGTCGAGAGGGTAAAAGGTCTTCGTCGCGGCGAAGCCTAACGCGCATCCTTTCTGCTAAATTCTCAGCGACGGCATATCGTTCACGCCTCCGCAAAAGGCGCGAGCCAAGGGTTGGGCCAGCTTTGTCTGTCTATGCCTGATGTTGGGGTGTGGTGGGTGCGACAACCGCTCGGATGCCGCGACTCGCAGCGAGGTCTATGATGGTATGGGGGGAAGGAGCGATGGCTCCCCGGGCAGGACTCGAACCTGCGACAAGTCGGTTAACAGCCGACTGCTCTACCAACTGAGCTACCGGGGATCAGCAATCGCTGAGGGAGGCACCGTATAGGATGGACGTTCCGGCGGCGCAAGCGTCCGATGCATGTTCTGTGACAAAAAAAGAGCCCGGCACGGGGCCGGGCTTGATCAAGTCGTGATGGTGGGGTGTCTTCTCAGAAGACCATCTGAAATTGCGCTGCGCCGGTTAATCAGAGATTAAAGTTAACGGCTGTGAAAGGCTGTTTCACAGAAAATTCGCCATGACTTAAGCGCTAAGGGGCGGGGAGATGGAGGCCTGGTCGAGATTCGAACTCGAGTACACGGCTTTGCAGGCCGCTGCGTAACCACTCCGCCACCAGGCCATCCGGTGTTACTTGCGACGCGAGGCCGCTAGCGGAGGGCGTTGGCTATCAGAACAAATTGCGCGGGGCAATGGGCAGACTGTCAGTTGCCGATCAAACATCGCGAAGCGCTCATTGCCTTTCAGGTGGTCCCGGACCTATAAGCGGGTAAATCACAGCATCAGCACAGAGTCTGGCTCTGGGCTAACGACGCAAGGCATGGGTTGCATGACGTTTGATTTTCGCGCCGCTAGACTGACGATGGTCGAGAGCCAGGTCCGCACCAGTGATGTGACCGACACCGACCTGCAGGACGCTATGCGCACCATCCCTCGCGAGCGGTATTGCCCAGAGGGCAAGGCATTCCTCGCCTATGCCGAAACTGAGATCGAATATGCGCCCGGCCAGTTCTTGATGGCGCCGCGCGATATTGCCAAGCTGCTGCAGCTTCTTAAGCCCCGCTCGGGTGAGACCGCTCTGGCCATTGCGGCTCCCTATGCCGCCGCTGTGCTGCGCCAGATGGGCCTGACCGTGGTGGAGCAGGGCGCCAATGACCCCGTCGCCAAGGGGGCCTATGATGTCATCGTCTCTGAAGGCGCTGTGCACCATGCGCCGCAGGCTTGGCTGGGTGGATTGAGCGCTACGGGCCGCATGGGCTTGGTCGAGCGCTCGGGTCCCATGGGCAAGGCCAAGATCTTTGTGCCGGCCGAAGAAGGGTTCGGCGCGCGCGACGGATTTGACGCCGCCCCGCGTTATATTAGCGGTTTTGAGCCGAAGGCCAGCTTCGCCCTCTAAGGGTGCCGCGGCATTTGGCCGGTTGTGAATAAAGCTTAATTCGCCTTGGCTTATCAGGCACGCTAAATAGATATGACAAGATGGGTGATCTGAGAGATCATCCCCTAGGTTGTTCAGGGAATAGTTCGATGCGCTCTAGCCTCCGCCAGATTCTTTCGACCGCCGCCGGTGCGGTAGCGCTCTTGGGAGCCTTTGCCGCTCCGGTCGCAGCGGAGACCCTGCCCGAGGTCATCGCCTTGGCCTATCAATCCAATCCCACCCTCCTGTCACAGCGCGCTCAGCTTCGCGCTCAGGAAGAGACCTATAGTCAAGCGCGTGGCGGCTTTCGTCCGACCGTGTCGTTGGGTGCTTCCAACCGCGACACCAACACCCAAGGCGGCCCGGACTATTCCTACAACTCCGCCAGCATAACCGCGTCGCAGGCGATCTTTACCGGTGGCCGGACGGCCAACGCCTTGCGCTCAGCCGAAGCCCAGATCTTGGCCGCCCGCGCCGGTCTGCGCCGCACCGAAGCCTCGGTCATGCAGACGGTGATCCAAGCCTATATCGACGTGCGCCGCGACATGGAAAGCCTGCGCATCCGCCAAGAGAATGTCGCCGTCCTGAAGCGCCAGCTCGACGAGGCTAAGGCCCGTTTCGAAGTGGGTGAAATCACCAAGACCGACGTTAATCAGGCCGCAGCCCGCTATGCCGCCGCTCAGGCTCAGTTGGCCGCCGCCCAATCGCAACTGGCCAGCAGCCGCGCAGGCTATACCGCTGTCGTCGGCCAAGCCCCTGGTGATCTGGCCCAAGAGCCAGAACTGAGCCAGATCCCAGCCACGGTCGATGAAGCCTTCGCCAACGCTGAGCGCAACAGCCCGATCCTGCAGCAGGCCGACTATGCCGAGCAGGCCTCGCGCGCGCGGATCGCTGCGGCCAAGTCTGAGATGATGCCGTCAGTGTCGCTGCAGGCTCAGCTAGCCTTTACCGATCAGACCAGTGCCCTCTATGGCCGCAATTCAGGCAATTATGACCGCAACCTGACGACCTCAGCCGTTGTGTCACAGCCGCTCTTTGCCGCTGGTGTGACCGCCTCGCGCATCCGTCAAGCGGTCGAAAGCAATGTCAGCGATCGTTTGCAGATGGATGTGGCCCACCGTTCGGTGGTGCAGTCAGTCTCGCAATCTTGGGCCCAACTTTTGGCGACCCGCAGCGCCATTACGGCCAATGAAGAGCAGGTCCGCGCAACGACGGTGGCTTTTGAAGGCACCAAGCAGGAAAACCAAGTGGGTCTGCGCACTACCCTGGACGTGCTGAACGCTGAGCAAGAACTGCGCAACGCCCAGCTCTCGCTGGTCAATGCGCGCCGCGATTCCTATCTGGCCGGGGCTCAACTGCTCAATGCCATGGGGGCTCTGGAGGCGCGTAACCTCAGCGCCGGTGTCACGGTCTATGATGCCGAAGGCCGGTTCAAGTCGATCAAGTCGGGCTGGACCATCACCCCTTGGGACAAGGTCGTTGAGGCCATCGACGGCCTCGGCTCGCGCAAAATTGAGTCGCGCCAGCCTGCAGAAGACGCCCCAATCGCGACAGCAAAGCCCTCGGGCGGCCGCTAGTTTCAGCCGTCGGAGCGAAATATCCCGGATATTGTGCCTTTCGGACGCATAATTTGGCATGTTTCGATCTTCGAAATTGCCACTAGCGCCGGTCGCGCATAGCCTATGGCCAATTGCTCGCCTTAACCCTGACGACGGTGGCCCTGCTCATGTCCGAACCCACTTCCCAAGAACCGACCATGGAGGAGATTCTCGCCTCGATTCGGCGGATCATCTCTGAGGATGAGGTCCCGGCGGAAGAGGGAGCCGAGGCGCCTGAGGCCGAGCCGGAGTCTGAGCCCGAAACCGAGGCTGAGGCTGAGCCCGACTATGAGCCCATGGAAGAGCCAGAGCCTGAGCGCGTTGCGGCGCCAGAGCCTGCGCCGGTATTTGACGACGAAGATGACATTCTCGATCTGACCGAGCCCTACAAGGCCCCCGAACCTGAGCCTGCGCCCGTATTCCAATCGGAGGACCTGGAGGCCTACGCGCCGCCGCCGCCTCCAAGGGCCGCCCCTGCGCCCGCGCCAAAGGCCGTTATCGAAGAGGCTATTGTCAGCCATGTCGCGGAAGCCGCAGCGGCTTCGGCCTTTGGACATCTGGCCCAGACCATTGCCATGCCCGGCCATGGGCGGACGCTCGAAGATGTGGTGCGTGAGCTGCTGCGTCCGATGTTGAAGACCTGGTTAGATGAGAACCTGCCGACCATCGTACAGGCGACCGTCGATGAAGAGGTCTCGCGCATCTCGCGTCGTCGCCTTTAGGTCCTGAATTTCTGACATGGTCCCACCGATAGACGCTTAGCGGCTTCGCAATCGGGCAGGGGGACTGCTATAGATTGGCAACGGCGCACTAACCGTGCCGATGTGATTGGTCATGCTCGAAAAAACCTACGATCCCAAAACCGCCGAACCTCGTCTTTATGCCCAGTGGGAAAGCTCCGGGGCGTTCCAGCCCTCGGACGATCCAGCGGCTGAACCGTTCAGCATCGTCATCCCGCCGCCGAATGTGACGGGCGCGCTGCATGTTGGCCACGCCTTGAACAATACGCTTCAGGACGTGCTGACCCGCTTTGAACGGATGCGTGGCAAGGCGGCCCTATGGCTGCCCGGAACCGACCATGCCGGGATCGCCACCCAGATGGTGGTTGAGCGCCAGTTGGCGGCTGAAGGTGGCCCCACCCGCCGCGAGCTTGGCCGTGAAGCCTTTGTCGACAAGGTCTGGGAATGGAAGGCCACCTCGGCCGGATCAATTCAGAATCAGCTTCGCCGTCTGGGCGTGTCCTGCGATTGGAGCCGCGAGCGCTTCACCCTTGATGAGGGCCTGTCCGAGGCGGTCCGCAAGGTCTTTGTCACCCTGCATAAGCAGGGCCTGATCTATCGCGACAAGCGTCTGGTCAATTGGGACCCCCAGTTCCAGACCGCCATCTCCGACCTCGAGGTCGAGCAGCGCGAGGTCGATGGCTTCTATTGGCACTTTGCCTATCCGCTCGAGGATGGCTCGGGCGAGATCGTGGTTGCGACCACCCGCCCCGAAACCATGCTGGGTGATACGGCGGTTGCCGTCCATCCCAAGGACGAGCGCTATCAGCATCTGATCGGCAAGTTCGTGCGCCTGCCCATCGTTGGGCGTCTGATCCCGATCGTGGCCGATGAATATGCCGACCCTGAAAAGGGCTCTGGCGCGGTGAAGATCACGCCGGCCCATGATTTCAACGACTTTCAGGTGGGCAAGCGCAACAATCTGCCACTGATCAATATTCTCGACGATTTCGGCAAGATCGCGGGCGATGTGCCTGCGGACTATCTTGGCCTTGACCGGTTCGTGGCCCGCAAGGCCATTGTGGCTAAGTTCGAAGAGATTGGCCTGCTGCGTGAGATCGAAAAGACCCGTCATACGGTCCCGCACGGTGACCGGTCTGGCGTGGTGATCGAGCCCTATCTGACCGATCAGTGGTTCGTTGATGCCCACACCTTGGCTCAGCCTGCCATTAAGGCGGTAGAGCAGGGCGATACGGTGTTTGAACCGCGCAACTGGGAAAAGACCTATTTCGAGTGGCTGCGCAATATCGAGCCTTGGTGCGTGTCGCGCCAGCTCTGGTGGGGCCACCGTATTCCGGCTTGGTATGGCCCGGACGGCACCATCTTTGTCGAAGAGACGGAAGCCGAAGCCAAGGCGGCGGCGCTGGCCCACTATGGCAAGGCCGAAGAGTTGCATCAGGACGAGGATGTTCTGGACACCTGGTTCTCGTCGGCCCTGTGGCCCTTCTCGACCATGGGCTGGCCCAAGGATACGGAGGACCTTAAGCGGTTCTATCCCACCCACACGCTGGTGACCGGCTTTGACATCATCTTCTTCTGGGTTGCCCGGATGATGATGATGGGCCTGCATTTCAAGGGTGAAGTGCCGTTCAAGCGGGTCTTCATCAATGCGCTGGTCCGTGATGAAAAGGGCCAGAAGATGAGCAAGTCCAAGGGCAATGTCCTTGATCCGCTCGAACTGGTCGATGAATTTGGCTGCGACGCCCTGCGCTTTACCCTGACGGCCATGTCGGGGCAGGCACGGGACATTAAGTTGTCTAAGCAGCGCATTGAAGGCTATCGCAATTTCGGCACCAAGCTTTGGAACGCCGCGCGCTTTAGCCAGATGAATGAATGTCTACGCGAAGAGGGTTTCGATCCCGCCTCCGCCAAGCAGATCATCAATCGCTGGATCCGGGGCGAGACGGTCAAGACGGTCCAGACCGTCACCAAGGCCTTTGAAAACTGCGCCTATGACGTGGCCGCCAAT
>CANFKD010000077.1 GCA_947447115.1 Caulobacteraceae bacterium | reverse complement strand
TGGCGTTACCTGAGTACGCCTTCCTTTCCGACACCAAGGTTAAGATCGGTTGATGCGCAGATGAGCGGACACTCGACCTACGAACCGAAGACCGGTTTCACGCGCTGGCTGGACTCGCGTCTTCCTATTATTCGACTGGGCTATGATAGCTTCGTCGACTATCCGACCCCGAAGAACCTGAACTATTGGTACACTTTCGGCGGTATCCTTTCTTTGTGCCTGATGACGCAGATCGTCACCGGTATCATCTTGGCCATGCACTATGTGCCGCATGTGGATCACGCCTTTAACAGCGTCGAGCACATCATGCGCGACGTGAACCACGGCTGGTTGATCCGCTATGTGCACGCCAACGGGGCCTCGATGTTCCTGTTTGCCGTCTATATGCATATGTTCCGCGGCCTCTATTACGGGTCCTATAAGGCCCCCCGTGAGGTCCTGTGGATCTTGGGCTGCGTGATCTACCTTCTGATGATGGCCACAGCCTTCATGGGTTATGTGCTGCCATGGGGTCAGATGTCGTTCCACGGCGCGGTGGTGATCACCAACCTCTTGGGCGCATTCCCCGTCATCGGTGAGAGCATCACGACTTGGCTCTGGGGCGGCTTTGCGGTGGATAACCCCACCCTGAACCGCTTCTTCTCGCTGCACTTCCTGATGCCGTTCATGATCGCGGGTGTTGTGATCCTGCACGTCTGGGCGCTGCACGTGACTGGCCAGAACAATCCTGCCGGAATTGATCCAAAGTCCAAGGAAGATACGGTCTCCTTCACCCCCTATGCGACGGTGAAGGACGGCTTTGCCATGGTCCTGTTCTTGATCCTGTTCTCCGTCTTTGTGTTCTTCCAGCCAAACGCCATGGGCCATGCGGACAACTATATCCCCGCCAACCCCTTGGTGACGCCTTCGCATATTGTTCCAGAATGGTACTTCTTGCCCTTCTACGCGATCTTGCGCGCGGTTCCGGACAAGCTCGGCGGCGCGCTTTTGATGTTCGGTGCCATCGGCGTGCTGTTCGTCCTGCCTTGGCTTGATACGTCCAAGGTCAAGTCCTTGCGCTATCGTCCTACGGCACGGGTGTTCTTCTTCCTGTTTGTCTTGACCTGCCTGGTTCTGGGCTGGTGCGGCGGCGAGTTGCCCGACAATATGGTGTTCCAAGTGGGCTCCACGGCGTCAGGTGACCCGATTGGTCTGAACTTCGTGTGGTTGTCGCGTATCGCTGCGGCCTACTATTTCGTCTATTTCTTGGTGGTGATGCCGGTCCTCGGCCTTGTCGAAACACCGGACGCTGTGCCGGATTCGATCTCTGCCTCGATTTTGAACCACTCTGCTGAGAAGAAGGGTTGAGCCTGATGCTGCGCAAAGGATTCGCCATCGCAGCGGTCGTCGGGCTTCTAGCCGCCGCCGCTCCTGCCTTCGCTAAGACCACGGAAGAAGAGCCCAAGGAGTTTTCCTTGAGCACCGATGGCCCCTTCGGCCATTTCGATGCTGCTCAGGTCCAGCGGGGCTATAAGGTCTATCGGGAAGTCTGTTCGGCTTGTCACTCGATGAACCTTTTGAGCTTCCGCAATCTGGGACAGCCCGACGGGCCGTTCTATGATGCGAAGTACAAGAACCCCAACGAGAACGCCTTCGTTAAGGCGATCGCTAAGGACTACAATGTCGCCGATATCGACACCGAAACCGGTGACGTGGTTCAGCGTCCAGGCACGCCGGCTGACAAGTTCCCGAACCCCTACGCCAACGAATATGCGGCGCGGGCGGGTAATGGTGGGGCCTTGCCGCCCGACCTATCGGTGATCACCAAGGCCCGCGAAGGCGGTCCGGCCTATGTCTATTCGATCCTGACCGGCTATCACGACACGCCTCGCGGCCTGACTGTGCCAGCAGGCAAGTATTACAATCCCTATATGCCCGGAGACCTGTCTGGTTTCTGGAGCGGCCCTAAGGACAAGGTGCCTGTCGGCGGCTTTATCGCCATGCCACCGCCGCTGGTGGCCGATAAGGTCAGCTTTGATGACGGCACCAAGTCGACCCTTCAGCAAGAAGCCACCGACGTGGTCGCTTTCTTGGATTGGGCGGCTGAACCTAAGGCGGGTGAGCGCAAGCGCACAGGCTTTGCGGTCCTGATCTATCTGGTCCTATTCGCTGGCCTGCTCTATGCGAGCTATCGTCGGGTGTGGAAAGACGTGAAGCACTGATTGACCTTCACGACTTTTGAAGACCATCTGAAGGCCCCGCTGGTAATCTGGCGGGGCCTTTTGATTTGCAAGGAGACACCGCGTGGGTGAGTGGGTTTTAGGTGTGGTCGGCGGATCAGGCCTCTATGAGATCGATGGCCTGAAGAACCAGCGCTGGGTCAAGATCGATACGCCGTGGGGTGATCCGTCCGACGAGCTGTTGATGGGCGAGTTAGACGGGGTCAAGCTGGCCTTCCTGCCGCGCCACGGCCGGGGGCACCGTATCCCACCGTCAGGCCTGAACTTCAGAGCCAATATTGACGCGCTGAAACGGGCGGGCTGCACGGATATTCTGTCCCTGTCGGCGGTGGGGTCCTTGCGTGAGGCGCTCAATCCCGGGACCTTCGTGGTCGTCGACCAGTTCATCGACCGCACCTTTGCCCGCACCAAGAGCTTCTTTGGCGAGGGTTTGGTCGCCCATGTCTCCATGGCTCACCCAACCTGTCCGCGCCTGTCCAGCCTCGCGGCAGAGGCTGCGCGGGCCGCTGGCGCGCGGGTCATCGAGGGTGGCACCTATCTGGCCATGGAAGGCCCGCAGTTCTCGACCAAGGCCGAGAGCCTCGTCTATCGGTCCTGGGGCTGTGACGTGATCGGCATGACCAACATGCCTGAGGCCAAGCTCGCCCGCGAGGCTGAACTGCCCTATGCCTCGATCGGCATGGTCACCGACTATGACGGCTGGCACGAGGAATTCGCGCCCGTCGAGGTCGCCGATATTCTCTCTGTGTTGATGGATAATTCCCGCAAGGCCGCCGATGCAGTGGATCATCTTGCGGCCGCTTTAAAGGGCCCACGTTCGGCCTCGCCCATCGACACCTGCCTGGACGGCGCGATCATTACGGCTCCGGCCATGCGCGATCCGGCCCTGATGGCCAAGTTGGATGTGGTGGCGGGGCGGGTGCTAAGGGGCTGATATTCTGGGCTCGACCCTTGCCAGCGTAATCCCTTAGAGATCGCCCTGTGCCTACAGGCTTGGGGTCACTCGAACACCTGATCTTGTGGCCGCCAGTCATTGAGCATGCCAACCATCGGCCTGCCTCCCACATTGGCCCTCACAATATTGCCGTTCCAAACCCGGCCAAAGACGGGGACGTCATAGGCAGCGACCCTGCTGGCCAAGCCTTGAAGCCACTTACCGTCGTCCAGCAAGGCCGTAAAATGCCGTTCCCGATCAGGGTGTGAGGGCTGAAAATCCGCCACGGCATGGGCAATGCCATCGGCTTCGAAGTTGCCATAGCGCTTCTTGGATGTGGACGTGGCAATGAAGGATACGGTCGGACTCCACATCATTGCGTAAGTGAAAGGCAGGTCGAAGCGCGGCGCGGTTTGGGTCTGCTCGTGCGCTTTGGCGACGCCTTTGAGATTGATGCGCCTTTTACCGACGACAACGTCAATTTCCGCGTAACCGGTCCACTCCGAGCGACCGGGAGGGGGATTTGCCTTTAGTTTTTCGGGACGAAATAGGGCGTGAACAGCGATCGGTATATCGCCGGTACCATCTCGACCTTCTGAGCTTTGACGACTTAGCACCTTTGCCGAAAGTCGGATTTCCTGCATCTGATCAACCGACCCTGAGCGTGTGAACGCGACACGCGCCGCCGTAGAACCATAGTCACCAATGGCGGCGGTTCCCAGATTTCGGGTGCTTGAACAGGGCAATCGACGTTCTGTGTAGGCGTACATCTGCCCGTCCAACAGAACGTGACACCACACCCAGGTACAGTTTAGGTCTGGATAACGCGAAACTCGAACGCTGATGCCGTTGCGTCCTTCGGGGTCGAAGTGCAGCAGCATCAAGGACTCGCTCCAAGTGTCGACGCCGGGCGTGACGATGCCGTAGCCTTGCATAGCCCGCGCTGCGCTGAACGCAGAGGACGCCATGATCCCACCCATTAAAACCCGTCGGTCCATCGAAGCGTCTCCCATCCTTATCTTTCATCTGAGCGGAAATTACGCGAGGATCAAATCAAATAGGTCGCTTGGGGAGTTTCAAGATGGATCGCAGGACCGTTCTCATCTCGCTATTATCTGGATTTAGCGCAGCAGGCTGGGCTTCTTCGACAGCGGCAGGGGCCGAAGTTGACAGCGAGGTGGTCCGTTTAACGGGATCGGACGGAAGACCATTTGAGGCGAGATTTAGATGGCCAGCGGGTCAAGCAGGGCCATTGCCGCTGATCGTCTTCAGCCATGGTTTCGGAAGCAATATGGACGCCTTCCCGCTGACCAGTTCGGCTTGGGCGGCGGCGGGCTATGTGACCGCGCACCCGACCCACGCCGATTCAATCCGCCCGTCCCCTGATCGCACGGCGCTGGGTGCTAGAATGGCCAGTGTCCTTCGACAACTTGCGGCAGGCGATCTCGTCGGCGAGCAGCGTGCGCAATTCGTACAGATGCTTGATGATCCCTCCCATCTAGATGGCCGCATCTCTGACGTCGAAGCGATCTTGGAGGCTTGCCGCCAGAAGCAGATTCCGGCATCGCTGAATGGTCGAATTGATCTGGGTCGCCTCGGCATGGCGGGGCACTCGTATGGTGCCTACACGGCTCTTGCACTTGGCGGCGCTCAAGTGACCCGCAAGGATGGTCTTCGAAGCTTCGCAGAGCCAAAATTCTCGGCGTTTCTCGTGATCAGCGGTCAGGGGCCAGGACGAATGGGCCTGGATCAAGGGAGTTTCTCGAAAATGCGAAAGCCAACTCTGTGGGTCACCGGCTCTAAGGATTTTGGCGCCGCTGGCGAAACTCCCTCATGGCGGCTGGAGCCGTTTGAACTCAGCCCGCCGGGTGCCAAATATAGTCTGGTCGTGGAAGGGGCTCGCCACACGGACTTCGATGCGCCGCCGGGTGCTGAGCAACTCGGTGTCTCGCTACGGGCGAGGGAAACGGCTTTCTGGGACGCCTATATGCGTGGGTCTAGCGAGGCGCGACGTTTATTATCGACGGCTCCCGTTACGGGCCTGACCGCGCGGGAAAGAGTTTAGAGCGGAACTGTTCTGAGGTGAATTGGGGTCCCGTGGCAGGGCGGACCTTACCGAGCAGACCCCCCCACCCTCGCTACGCGGGCACTTCCCCCAGAGGGGGAAGATTTTAGGGTTCTAGATCTTCCCCCTCTGGGGGAAGTGTCGCGAAGCGACGAAGGGGGCCTTGTTTCCTTCCTTCCGTGTTCCCCGCGCAGGCGGGGACCCAGACCCTTGCACTCCGGCGGTACGCGACCCGCTAGACCCATGCTTTTGTTGGGAACATGGCGGAGAGGCCAGTGGATAAACACCCCCCACTCCCAACCCTCTCCCCCTCAAGGGGGGAAAGGGCTTATCGGGTCTAGCCCTCTCCCTGTGGGAGAGGGTTGGGTGAGGGCCTTGTTTTCTTCCTCAAGCCGCTCCGAACGAAGACCCTATATCTCGCCCTTACGCCCCTGACGCTGGAACAGTTGTCTCGTTCGCAAGAGGGCCAGATTAGCGCTATCGGCGTGGAACCCATTGGGCGCAACAAAGGCATGTCCGGCGTCATAGAGCCAAACCGGAAGGTCCGGATGGGCCGCTTGGATCGCCTCCACATCCGCTGGGGGTATCAAAGCGTCGCTGCGGCCCAGATGTAGAATGGTCGGGCACTGGGGGGTCTGGTCCAGATAGTCGATGATTTGGCCACCATAGAAGCTGCTGACCGCCGAAAGGCCCGTGCACTGACAGGCGGCGATCCAAGCGGCAGTCCCGCCAAAGCAAAAGCCCATGGCAAAGACCGGCCCCTCTAGGGCATCGACGGCGGCTTGAATATCGGCGGCGCAGTCCCCGCCCCATCCGGTCGCGGCGGCGTAGGACGAGCGCTGATCTAACCGCGCGGGATTCATGTCCCGATCTGCGAACCCCGCCTCAAATCGGCCGAGCAGGGAAGGGCAGAGCACCTCATAGCCCTCTTGGGCGAACTGGTCGGCGAGGCTGCGAATATGGGGCGTGACGCCCCAGACCGCATGCAAAATGACCAGGCCTCCGCGCCGCGCCTCTTCTGCTGGGGCGTGATAGGCATCGAGCGCAAAGCCATCGGCCTCACTGATCAGCTTGGCCGTGCTTCCCACGCGGCTCAGCCCGCGCCGTTGGCCATGAACAGGGCCAAGGTCCGCTCGCGGGCCAGTTTGGCATCGGCAAGGTCGCTGTCGGGGCGGCCATCATTGTTAAAGCCGTGGCCTGAGGCCTCATAGATATAGACCGGCACCTGAGGCTGAGCTTCATTGATTGCGGCCTTGGTCTCGTCAGCCGGGATGTGCCCATCCTTGCGACCAAAGTGACAGATCACCGGGCATTTGGGGGTCAGGCTGGCGCTGGCAGCAACCTGACCGCCATAATAGCTCGACCCTGCCGCAATGCCGTCAATCCGGCCCGCCGCCTGCCAGGTCATGGCCCCGCCATAGCAATAGCCGACCATAAAGACCGGACCCTTGTCCTTGAGATGGTTCACGCAGGCCGTCAGGTCGCCCATGGCATTGTCGAGCCCATTGGCCACGGCATGTTTGAAACCGGCCTGTAGGCCTTCTGGATCATGGGCTGCGGTAAAACCGACCTCTTGGCGGTCGAACATCGAAGGGGCCAAGGCTTCAAAGCCAAGGGCGCTCCAGCGCTGCACATCGGCTTGGACATATTCGTCGATGCCAAAGATCTCTTGGATGATGACAATCGCGCCCCGGCGCTGGCCTTGAGCCTCCGCATGAAGGGCGGTGAAGCTGAACCCATCATGGGCGCTGGTCAGGGTGATGGTCTGGCTCATGGGGGGTCCTCGGGCCGTTGTTCTATTCGGTCTGTTTAAGAGGAAAGTTCGAGCGGTGTCGAGGTTCATGACTGACAAGCCCAGTCTTGTCCCTAAGGCCGGGGAAGGGGGCTTGTCGTTAGTAAAAAAAACCCCTCACCCAACCCTCTCCCCCAAGGGGGCGAGGGCTAAGAACAGATAACCCCTCTCCCTGAGGGAGAGGGTTGGGTGAGGGCCTTGTTTAAGAAGCAGCTTTTCATCCCTATTCCCCGCGAAGGCGGGGATCCAGATGATCGATTCCGGCCTGTGCGTAAGGGTCTGGGTCCCCGCCTGCCCGGGGAACACGGGGGGAGGGTGTGACCACTTGTTTCCCTAAAGCCCCAGCCTCTTGGCGGCCTCTTCACCAATCGCCAAAGAACTGGTCAGGCCTGGGCTCTCAATCCCGAACATGGCGATGAGGCCTTCGATACCGTGGTCCTTGGCAGCATCTAAGCGAAAGTCGGGCTGAGCTTCGCCGGGGCCGTGGATCTTGGGGCGGATACCGGCATAGTCGGGCGTCAGGGCACCATCGGGCAGGCCGGGCCAGAACTTGCGCACATAGGCATAGAAGCCCTCGGATCTCGCCGGATCGACGCTATAGTCTTCGGTCTCGACATAGGCCAGATCGGGGCCAAAGATGGCTTGGCCGCCCAGATCGCGGCGATAGTGAACCCCCAGAGCGCCTGGGATCGGCGGGGGATAGACCAGCCGCCGGAACGGCGCCTTGCGTCCGGACAGAACGAAATAGACGCCCTTGCCATAGTGTAGCTTGGGAATTTCACCCATGGGAAAGCCCTCGATCTTGGCCGCAGCCTCCTGGGCACCCAGACCCGCGCAGGTGACCAGATAGCGGCAGGTCAGGTCGGCGGCCTCTAGACCTCCGGTCAGGACGCGAAAGCCGCCCGTGGCCAAGGGCTCGGCCTTGAGAAAGGGGGTGGCGACCACGACCGCGCCGCCCGCCGCCTCGATCTCGCCTTGCAGGGCGACCATATAGCCGTGGCTGTCAAAGACGCCGCTCTCGGGCGATTCCAGCGCCATGACCGCACGGACCTCTGGCTCCAACGCCAGCGTCTGGGCCGCGGTGAGGACCCGCATGCCCTCGACATCATTGGTCTTGGCCTGCTCCATAATGGTGTCGAGGCGCGCAATTTCAGACTCTTCGGTCGCGACGACAAGCTTGCCACAGCGGTCATAGGCAACATTGTGCGCGTCCAAGAACGGATAGAGCAGGCGCCGGCCCTCGACGCACAGGCGCGCCTTCAGCGATCCCGTTGGATAATAGAGCCCGGCGTGGACCACTTCGGAATTGCGGGCCGAAACGCCCTGACCGATGGCCTTTTCCCGTTCAATCACCACGACCGATAGGCCACGGCGCGACAGGGCATAGCCGGTGGCCAGACCCACAGCCCCGGCCCCGATGACAACAGCGTCGAAATCAAATTCACTCATGGCTCAAACCTATCGCAGCGATCACCCTTTGGGTCATGAGAATTGATCATGACCGTGCAGGCTCAATGCATGACCTAGACCCGGCGCAGCAGCTTTCCAATGAAACTGCGATCCTTGAGGATTTCTTTTGCCGCGTTGTGGCCGGGCGCACCGGTGACGCCGCCGCCGGGATGGGCACCCGCGCCACACATATAGAGGCCCTTGAGCGGTCCGCGATAGTCGCCATTGCCCAAGAAAGGCCGCGCGGCCCAGAGCTGATCGAGTGACATGGCCCCGTGCATGATGTCGCCGCCGATCAGGCCGAATTTGCGCTCCAGATCCATCGGCGACAGGATCATCCGGCCCAGCACCGAGGCCTTGAAGTTGGGGGCATAGTCATTGACCGTGTCGATGATCAGATCGGCAGCGGCCTCGCGCTCGTCATCCCAGTTGCGGCCATCGGGCAGGACCGGAGCGAACTGTTGGCAGAACAGGCTGGCCACATGCTGGCCCGGAGGGGCAAGGCTGTCATCGACTGTGCTGGGGATCAGGATCTCGACGATCGGCTTCTTGGACCAGCCAAACTGGCGCGCATCCATGAAGGCCTTGTCCATATAGTCTAGGGTCGGTGCCAGGATGATGCCGCTCTGATGATGTTCCCCAACGGTCTTGCCCGGAAGGCAGGTGAAGTCGGGCAGCTCTGACAAGGCGACATTCATGCGGAAGGTGCCCGAGCCGCACTTATAGGCCGAAACCCGGCGGCGAAATTCTGGCGACAGGTCCGACGGGTCGATCAGGCGCTCATAGAGCATGCGCGGGCCGACATTGGACACGATTGAGGTGCCGAACACCTCTTGCCCCGTTTCCAGCCGCACGCCGACGGCGCGGTCGCCATCGACCAGAACCTTAGCGACAGGGGCCTCTAGGCTGATCTCGACGCCCGCCTCCTCGCACGCTTCGCGCATGGCCGTGGTAATGGCACCCATGCCGCCCACCGCATGTCCCCAAGCGCCCTTCTTACCGTTCACCTCGCCAAAGACGTGATGCAGAAGCACATAGGCCGAGCCGGGGGTGTCTGGGCTGGCATAGTTGCCGACGACGGCATCAAAGCCAAAGGCGGCCTTGACCGCTTCGCTTTCGAACCAGCTATCCAAGAAGGTGCGGGCGCTCTTGGTGAAGAGGTCGAGCACGTCGCGTTGCTGAGACAGGCCAAGGCCCGCCAGCTTGCGGCCCTGACTGGCCGCCGCGATCAGGGCAGGCAGGCCGCCGGTAACATCGGGCGGGGTCTGCATGGCCAAGTCGCGCAGCACATCGGCGACCACATCGAGCATGTTGTAATAGGCGGGCAATGCCTCAGCGTCCTTGGCCGAGAACTTGCGGAACTCTTCTTGGGTGCGCTCCAACCCGCCGCCGAGCTTGAGATAGCCGCCATCTTCTTGAGGTAGGAAATTGGAGATCGGCCGCTCGATGATGCGCAGGCCGCGTTCGGCCAGCTTCATATCGGCAATGACCTTAGGATTCAGCAGGCTGACCGTGTAGCTGGCGACAGAGTTGCGAAAGCCCGGATGGAACTCTTCGGTCACGGCCGCGCCGCCAACGACCTCGCGCCGTTCCAGCACCCGAACCTTCAGACCGGTCTTGGCCAAATAGAAGGCGCAGGTCAGACCATTGTGGCCGCCTCCGATGATAACGGCGTCATAGGGCTTGGACATGGTGGCTCTTCTATAGGCTTAGGAAGCGGATGGGGTGGTGGGACGGTGGCTCCAGCCGGGGGCAGGGGGCTGGTGCTGTCTCGCCTCGGGGATCAGGCCGCGCAGCTTCTTGCCAAAGCCGCGCAGGCAGACCTCGGTGTCGCTTAGCGGGCCGACGCTGAAGGTCGGTGAGGCCATACCCTGTTGAACCCGCTCGATCAGGACCGTATCTTCGGCATTGACCTGACGATTGATGCGCCAATTCAGATAGCGTGCCGCCTTCATCTCGCGGCGTTCGTCGGGCAGGGCATAGGCAATTTCGCGGATCAGGGTTTCGGTCGGCGAGATCGGCAGGAACTGCATGAAATCGACCTGATCGGGATAGATATCGAAGGCGACATTGGGCCAGAGCTTGAAATAGAGCCAGAGCTTCTGATGGGCCTCGGGCAGGTGATCGACGCGCGGCAAGAGATGCTGATACATCCGCTCGGACGGGTTGGCGGAGGGGCGGTCCATCAACTCGCCCCACATGCGGTCCACCCAAGGCTCGGCCTCGACGCCATAGCTGCGGCCAAACAGGCGTGTTAGGCCCGGATGGGCGACCTTGATATGTAGCCCATCGGAATAGTTATCGGCCACGTTCTTCCAGTTGACCGGGCGCGGGCGCAGGGTTACGCGGCCGAAGGCGCGCATCTCTTCAAAGCGATAGGGCTCGATCTGCGACAGGTAGGGGGCCATCATCTCGGCCACGGTGGGGCCATCGCCCTCGAGGCGCACAAAGATAAAGCCTTGGAAAATCTCGCAATCGACGGTGGGAAGGGTCAGTTTCTCCATCTCAAGGCTGGGATAGGTGCCGCGCATGGGCACGCCCGTTAGGCGGCCATCCAGCTCATAGGACCAGGCGTGATAGGGGCAGACCAGCTTGCGCGCACAGCCCGATGGTCCATCGACCAGCCGCGAGCCACGATGGCGACAGACATTGGCCATGGCCCGAATCTTCTGGTCCTCACCGCGCACGACAAGGATGCTTTCGCCCAGAAAATCGAAGGTGTGATAATCGCCAATATTGGGCACGTCGCTGATGTGACAGACCACCTGCCAAGAGGGCCGCATCACCCGCTTCATCTCGACTGTGAAAAACTCCGGGTCATTATAAAGCCACGCCGGAAGGCTCCAATCGGCGTCGCGATCGAGGTCTTCATTGCGATGGGCATTGGGCATGGGGTGGTCCTTGGGAAATCTCTGTGCGGTGCTTATCGGGGATTGGCCGGAGCTTCAACGGTCATCCGTTTTACCGCATCAAAAGGGCCCCTCACCCAACCCTCTCCCCCAAGGGGGCGAGGGCTTATCCGTTCTTTCTCAGCCCTCTCCCTGTGGGAGAGGGTTGGGTGAGGGCCTTACTTGTTTTCTTTTCGTTTAACCGCGTCATTGCGAGCGCAGCGAAGCAACCTAGGGGTCTGACACGAACCGTAATGGATGTTCCCCTGGGTTGCTTCGGCGCGATGCGCCTCGCAATGACGCAGATTTTCGTCATGCTGCTGGTGCACGCGAAACCCCCTACATTACCCCACCACATCCCGCATTCCCCGCGCAGGCGGGGACCCAGACCCCTATACTTAGACAGAACGTGGCCCTCTTGGGTCATGCTGAAAGGGGTGAGGCTGACCCCCTCACCCCACCCTCTCCCCCTGAAGGGGGCGAGGGCTTTTCCGTTCTTTCTTAGCCCTCTCCCTGTGGGAGAGGGTAGGGTGAGGGCCTTGTTTCGCTCTACTTCGCCAAGATCGAGATCACCGTGTGCCACTGGTCCAGTGCGCCATCGATGGCCGCAACAGGTGCGCGTTCATTGAGGCCGTGCGCATAGTCATCTGCCGGGTTCATGAACATGCCCGATAGGCCATAGCTGGGGATGCCGGCCGCACGGAAATAGAGGCTGTCAGTGGCACCCGGCGACATTTGCGGCACGATGGGAAGGCCCGGCGCGCGGCGGTCAATGGCGGTGCGGATCGCGCCCATCACGTCTGGGCGAAGGGGTGAGGCGTCGCTGGCTGCGGGTTCTCCCAGAACGGTGATGGTCGCAGCGGGATTGGCGATGATGGTCTGCAGCGTGGACTTGATGGTTGCGATCGAGACGCCCGGCATGATCCGGCAATTGACCGATACGGTGGCGGCTTGCGGCAGGGCATTGAGCGCATGGCCGCCGCGCAGCATGGTTGCCACACAGGTGGTGCGCACCTGCCCAATATATTCTGGCTCAGCCGACAACAGATCGGACGCGGCTGTGTCAGCAGGGTTGTTGGCATAGGCCAGCATGGCTTGGCCGATCGGGCCGGGGGTCTTGGCCCCGGTGGCCTTTAAATAGCCGAGTGTCAGCTCATTAGGCTGGGCTGGGAACCTGTAGGCGCCGATGCGGTCTATGATCTTGGCCAGATCATAGATGGCGTTGGTCGCGCCGGGACGCGAGCTATGGCCACCGGGATTGGTGATGGTGATGTCGAAATCGGCATAGGTCTTTTCGCCCGCCTGCACCTGATAGACCACGGGCTTGCCCGCATCATCGAGCATGCCGCCGCCGGCATCAGCATTGATGGCGAACTCGGCCCCGACCAGTTGCTTGGCCAGCTTTTGGCTGGTGAACATGTCAGTCTCTTCGTCGCCGGACAGGGCCAGAACAATGTCGCGGCTCGGCTTAAAGCCTTCCTGTTTCAGCTTGATCAGGGTCGAGACCAGCATCACCACGTCAAACTTCATGTCCGAGGCGCCGCGGCCATAGACATAGCCATTTTCAACCACGGCGGTGAAGGGATCGCGCACCCAGTCTGCAGGCTTGGCCTCGACCACATCCATATGGCCAGACAGCAGCATGGGCTTCTTGCTGCCGTTGCCGCGATAGCGAGCGGTCAGGGTCGCGGTCTCACCCATTTTCTCGATGGTGACATCAGCGTCGGCAAAGCCGCCCTCGACCAGCGCCTTTTTCAAATAGGCGGCATAGGCCGGGATCTGGCCTTTGCCTTGAACGGTGCGATATCCGATGGAGGCCTTGTACATCTCCAACGCCGCTGCCGACTGCTTGGCATCCACCTTGACGGTCGCAGCCGCCTTGGCCGGAGCCGCGAGGGCCGTCATCGGAACGCTGGTAAGAAGAGCGGCCAGCAAGGCGCTAGCGGCCAAGGGCTTTGCGAAGTTTGTGCCGGTCATGGGCGGATCCTTGTGAAAGGGCGGCGGGTCAAGCCTGCCTGAACTTGGCCGCACCATAGCGGTGGCCGCCCCATCGTCAAAGGATTAGGGCTGCGGCCTAGAGCGCATCCACAAGAACAATTTCGGCGTCGCTGTGGGCCTTAAAGGTCAGGATCGTCTCATCCGCCGCCGCCGCCCCGTCGCGAGCGTTGAGCTGCAGGCCATTGACCTCGACCGAACCGGCCGCGACGGTCAAATAAGCATGGCGGCCAGCGCTTAGCACATAGGTCATGGTCTCACCGGCCTTGAGGGTTGCCCCCAGAACCCGCGCTTCGGCACGGATCGGCAAGGCCCCCTCATCATCGGCAAAGCCGCTGGCCAGGGCCACGAACCGTCCAGACCGGTCGGACTTGGGGAAGGGCTTGGCACCCCAAGAGGGCGCGCCGCCCCGGGTCTTGGGCTCGATCCAGATCTGGAACAGGGTCGTGGTGACGTCTTCGCGGTTATATTCAGAGTGCCGCACGCCTGCGCCCGCACTCATCACCTGAACATCGCCCGCTTCGGTGCGGCCACTATTGCCCATACTGTCCTGATGGGTGATGGCCCCGCTGCGGACATAGGTGATGATCTCCATGTCCGAATGGGGGTGAGG
>CANFKD010000076.1 GCA_947447115.1 Caulobacteraceae bacterium | reverse complement strand
AAGGTCTGGGGGTCGACAATCAGGTCGCAGAGCCGGTCATATTTCCAGATATTGCTACCATCAAACCGCGGCTCAGCCTCGACATAGCGGTCGATCTCTTCGGCTACGGCGGCGGCGCGATCAGGGTCGATCATGGCCGGTTTGATCAGATAGCCCAGCTTGCGAAACTGTTCTTTGTCGTCATCTGAAAGCATGTGACGTCTCTTCCCTCGGTCTTTTAATGAAACCTAACACGACGGTCGGACTTGTCAGGTGAAATCTGGTTGCGCGTTCGAGCATTTCAACCGGTGTCCGTTGACAGAATGGAGCGGATTGAGAATGGTCCCAATAAATATCGGGGTTGGATCATGGCGCGTCAGCAGCATCTTCATTTGGGCTATTCGGCTGACGAGCGGGCCCAAAGCCCCTATGCCCCGTTCTTTCGTTCTGCCATGGCACCCCTGTCCGAAAGCGTTAGAGCGGCGCTATTGAACGGTGCTGTGGCGCATGAATTGATGCCTCCACTTGTCGATGCGGGCGCGCTTCAATCCGGCGATGATTGGACCTTCGAGACGGCCTATACCCTCTGCCCGGATGGCGAGGCGCGGGTCTTTGTCCATACGCCCATGCCGGGTGTGACCCCTGCCATGTGGGACTGGTGGTTCGGCTGGCACGGCGATGAGGCGCAAAAATACAAGCTTTGGCACCCTCAGGCCCATGTCCATGTCGGTTGGGCTGACGGGCAGGGCGATCTTGGCCACTATGTCGGGCGCACGTCACGGGTTGTCGAATATGTCGGGTCCGCCCGCATGGCCCTGACCATTCGCTTTGTTTCGCCGAGGGAACTGGGGCTGGATGAGGGCCAGCTCGACACCTCTGGCGAGGTGGCGATCTGTGCTCGAGTGGCTCTGGCCGATGGTCCGGTCGAGACCGGCTGGCTGATCCATCATCTGCGCCCTACCGCCGACGGCTGTGAGATGCGCTCGCGGTTCTGGATCGGCGGCGGCAATGTCCGGCCTAAGGCTATTTCCGGCCCCCTCGGCCGTCTGCTCGGAGGCCTTGCCGCCCGCCTCGCGCCGATCAAACCGCAACAGGCCAGCGACCTGCTGATCCACTGCGCCCAAGAGATGAGCCACCTCGCAATCCTCCTGCCACAGATCTTCGAGACCTTTGCTCATCCCGTGGACGGATCCACGGCGGAGCCTTAAGTCAATCATAATCTGATTTTAAATCAATGATTTGAGTTGGCGGAGCCCATCGTCCTAAGACTGTCGTTCCTCAACCGTGCAAAGTGCGAGATAGAGCGTTATCGCCACCACGGGAACGGCATACCAGTTGAGCGCCGCGCCGGGTGCGGTACCCAGCGTCGAGATGGGCTTTAGATGGCCCGAGAGACCACGCAGGAAGGGTTCCACCAGCAGCACGCTCAGGATGAAGGGAATGAGCCCGCGGTACCGAAGGCGCAAAACCCATAGGGTCCCCACGAGTAGCAACTGGCTGGCGCCCCACTGGCCGAAGATGGCGACGATGTTGGCACCGCCAGCAACATTGGTGTCGATCGTGGCAATGCTATGGGCCCCACCGTCGGGCGAGAACAGATGGACCAGACTTCGGATCGTGATCACGACCAGAAGGGCCGTCGTAATCCACCGCGCTATGGCTGGGCCGTCGTATTGTGTTGGGTCGGACGGAAGCAGTCTCGCCGGGCGGGGCACCCAAGATGTCGGAAACAAAGCACTCATGCAGGGTCCTTTTCGTGATCGCGTCGCGTTCCCTTGAGGTGAAAGCGGAAGATCCAACGCCGTTGACTGCCCCCCACCACTATACCCATCATTTTTGGGGTACTTTTAGGGGATCGTCCAGATGAAGCGGTGAGCGATCTTGGCACGGATCGACGCTAATCCAATGTTTTTTATATGAAAATTGAAGCTTCAAAAAAGCTTCAGTGGTCAATGTTCAGGGGTAAATGGCGGAGACGGTGGGATTCGAACCCACGGTACCCTTTTGGGGTACGCTCATTTAGCAAACGAGTCCCTTCGGCCTCTCGGGCACGTCTCCGTTGGAGTGTTGGTACAAAACTCTTGGCGATGCAGCAAGGTACGCGGGGACGAATTGCTGTGGTTCTGTACGATTTATCCGTTTGCGGCTGTTTGGGACGGTGGGCTGAGGGCCAGAAGGGCGAAACTGGCCAGCCAATGTTCGCCCATATAGTCGCCTGCGATCTCGGGTAGGCCTGCGGCGAGGTGGCGGTCGGCGGCGGCGAGGGCGTGGGTGCGGCTGGTGTTGCGGGCCTTGTCTGTGGGATCGATGGCGCTGGCAATGCCGCGCCAGCACCAGGCCCGGCTCAGGTTCAATCCGTCCAGATGGGCGATCTTGCCGTCGGTGCGGTCGCTGACATAGGCCGGCTGGAACAGGGTGGCGGGCGTCTTGGCGGCGAGGCCGGGCAAGAAGCGGTCGAGCCAGAGGCTATATTGGGCTGCGGGCAGGACGCGCCTCATGGCTTCGGCCTCCATCAGGGCGGGGGACAGGAAATCCTCGCCGCTGGGCTCCCAAGCGGGGCAGTTTTCATCGCCAAGGAACAGGTCCATGGCCTTGGTGCGCAAGGCTTGGGATAGGGCCGTGTCCTTGGCAATAAGGGCATAGTCGAGGCCAAGCGCGATGGCGAAGGCCGTATTGTTGTGGGTGCCCGCCCGGACCGGATAGGTCATCTTGGGCAGGTGCGCGATCATCCGGCTGCGGAAGGCGGCGGTCAGGGGCGCGAGGGCGGCGCTCCAGTCGCGGCCTTGGACCGTGTTCAACTGCATCAACTCGGCCTGCAGCATGAACAGCCAGGCCCAGCCATAGGGCCGCTCAAAGCCCCCGCTAAAGGGCCGGGTCAGATAGGCGAGCTCGCCCTCGACCTTGCGGGGGGTCAATTGCGCCGCCAGCAAGGCATTGACCTCACGGGCCGGGGCCATGTCGGGAAAGAGGCGCAAGGTGCGGACCAGAAGCCAATAGCCATGGACGCAGGAGTGCCAGTCAAAACTGCCATAGAAGATCGGGTGCAGCGCCTTGGGCGTGGCGGCATCGTCTGGCCCATTCAGCACATGGTCCAGCTTGTGCGGATATTCTCTCGTGACATGGCCAAGCGCGATGGCGGCAAATCGGCCAGCCAGATCGGCATTGAGGCTCTTGGGATCGGCTTGGGGCATGGAGATCAGACTTTAAAGGCAAAGAGGGTCATGAGAACGATATTGGCGGCCAGCAGGATCAGGGCGGTCGGGGCTTGGACCTTGATAACGCTATAGCGGTCAGGCAGTTCGAGCAGGGCGGCGGGCACGAGATTGAAGTTCGCGGCCATCGGCGTCATCAAGGTCCCGCAAAAGCCCGACAGCATCCCGATGGCGCAGACCACGGCGGGATTGCCGCCAAACTGCATCACCACGAGGGGCAACCCAATCCCGGCGGTCATGATCGGGAAGGCGGCAAAGGCATTGCCCATCAGGATGGTGAACCCGGCCATGCCGCAGCAATAGAGGGCGGCGGCGGCGAGGGGACTATGGGCTGGAATATAGGTCGCGGTTAGGTCGCCTATGACCTTGCCAACCCCCGCGAGGGCAAAGACAGCACCCAGCGCGGCCAAGGCTTGCGGCAGGATCGCGGACCAGCCCACCGTGTCCAACAGCCGTCTGGCCTCCTGCAGGGGCACCAGAGGCGTGGTGCGGATCAGGGGCAGGGCGACAGCGAGGGCGAGGAGCACGCCAAAGGCCATCGCGATCAAGGTGGCTTGCTTGGGATCCACCAGATGAACGCCGCCCACCATCAGGTCCTTGAGCAGCAAGGTCCCTGTCAGGGCGGTAGTCGGCACGATCAGGGCCGGGGCCAAAAGCCAGTTTCCGATGCGGGCACCTCGGTCTTGGCGAAAGGCTTGGCGTTCGGCCTCGGCCTCTGGGGTCAGCGAGCCCTTGCCCAGCCCTCCGGTTCCGGCAATGACGGCCATGCCGAGGACAATCAGGCCATTGCCAAAGTCGCTGATCCGGTCCCCGAGCAACAGGCTCAGTGCCATCAGGCCCCAAAAGGCGGTGGTGCGCGCGCGCTTGGGATTGGACGGATCAAGCCCGGACAGGATCGCGACGGCTGTAAACAGCGCCCCACCCAGCAGATAGACAAAGCTCAAGGTGATCATGGCTTGACCGCCTGCATTGTCCGCGCCATTTGCCGGTCGAGGCGCCAAAGCCGGACCCCGTGGACCAGCAGCGCAACGATAGCGGTGGGAATGGCCCAGACTGACAGGGCGAAGGGCTCAACCTCAATCCCGTTCCCGGCTAGAAAGCCTCGGATGAGCAGGATCGAGGCCATGGCGATGAAGATGTCCTCTCCAAAGAACAGGGCAATATTGTCGGCTGCTGCAGCTTGGGCGCGGATCTGATGACGGACAGGGTCGGGCAGGGGGCCAAAGCGCGCTTCGCTGGCCGCTTCGGCCATGGGGGCGATCAAGGGGCGGACCATCTGGGCCTGCCCCCCGAGGCTGGTGAGCCCGAGGGCCGCCGCCATCTGGCGCAGGAAAAAATAGGCGATCAGCAGGCGGCCGGTGGTGGCATTGGCGAGGCGGTTGATCAGGGCCCGAGCGCGGTCCTGTAATCCCGCGCGCTCTAACAAACCGATCACCGGCAAGACCAGCCAGACCATGCTGACATAGCGATTATCGTTGAAGGCCTTGCCCAGCGCGCTGATGACCTCGTGCAGCGACAGACCTGCGGCCAAGCCTGTTACGACGGCCGCCACGGTAACGACCAGCAAGGGATTGAACCCCGCCACAACGCCAATGGCGATGATCGCGATACCCGCGAGGGTCAACATCCGTAAGACCTCCTGCCGCACAAGCCAACAGAATCATGTCGTCGCTTGCCTTGCCCAATAGGGACAGAGCGGCTCTGCGGGTGCAACGCCTATCCTTACGAGTGATCCGCTAAGTTAAGCTTCGGATCAGCGGGGGGCTAGATCAGGATGGCGCCGTTGGGCAGTTGGTCGGGATTATAGTCACCGGGCGGGAAGGCGGGGGCGAGGGCGTCGCCGCAGATCTTGACCGCTGCGACCAAACCCTCGGCACGGTGGTTAGCCTTCATGGCCACGCGCACCGCGCCGACGGCCTTATCCCAAGTGCCTGCTGGCACGGCGGCATGGACCCCGGCATCGGCCAGAACCTCGACCCGCCGATCGAGCAGCGAGACAAAGATCAAGACACCATTGGCATCGGTGGTGTTGGCAATACCGCGCGCTACGAACTGGCGAAGGGCCGCTTCATGGACGCGGCGATTACGCAGGCCCGCTGGCGTTAGGGCCCGCCGAACGGTCGGCAGGCTGACGGTCAACCAGACGAGCAGGAACACAGCGCTCTGGGCCACGGCATAGGCCCCCAGCGACAGGCGCACGGCATCGTTAAAGCCGCTGGTGTGACCGGCCATCCAGCCATTGTTCAAGCTGGTCAAAAGGCTTGGGTTTAGGCCCAGCGCGAAGGCTGCAGCGGGTGCGATCAGGGCCAAGACCGCCGCCCAAGCGAGGGGGACTTCGCGATAGTCGGAACATTCGTGGGTAATGACGCAGACAATCTCAGCCGAGGTGCGGGTCTCAGCATCGGCCACAGCGTCGGCGATCTTCTGGTGATCTTCAGGTGTCATGCTCATGGCTACCAACTCCCTGACGATCCGCCGCCGCCGAAGGAGCCGCCGCCTCCGCCAAATCCGCCGCCGCCAAATCCATCATTACCGCTGCGTCCGCCGCCGAGGCTGCCACTGAGAATGATCCAAGGCAGGAGGGCACCCAATCCGCCACGGCGACGGCCAAAGACGCCGCCCATGACCCAGAACAGGACAAAGATCATCATGATCAGCCCGCCTGGATCAATCTTGCTCTTCGAGTGGTGAGAGGGCTTGCTGACCGCCTTGAGGGCGGCTGCGGCCTCTTCTGGGCTGGCCGATAGCTGGGCGATGATGGCGTCGGTACCGCCGATAATCCCAGCCTCCATGTCACCGGCCTTAAAGGGCGGCAGGACCTTCTGTTGGATTATGACGTTGCTGAGGGCGTCGGTCATCACCCCTTCGAGGCCATAGCCAACCTCGATCCGCACCTTGCGCTCGGTTGGGGCGATGATCAGGAGGGCCCCATCATTCTTGCCCTTCTGGCCAATCTGCCAGGTGCGACCCAATTGATAGCCGTAATCCTCGATCTCATAGCCCTGCAGCGTCGGCAAGGTGACGACCACGACCTGATGGCCGGTCGCCGCCTCGAAGGCTTCGAGCTTGGCGCTCAAGGCCTGCGTGCCTTCTGCAGATAGCAGATGGGCATTATCGACCACTCGCCCCGTCAAGGGCGGGAAGGTCGGTGCCGCTCGCGCGGGCAGGGCCAGCATCACCATGCTGACCAGCACGATAGCCAGTCCGGCCCAGAATGGCCGGGCGCGAGGGGCTACGGATCGAGTGGCCAAGATCACTTGTTAGCAGGCGCGGGAACGGCAGGGGCAGCGGGCGCAAAGTTCACCGTCGGAGCGCTTTGGGCCGCTTCGGTCGCGGTGAAGGCAATCATCGCCTTGGAGTCCTTATGGACCGTCGAGGCCCAGATCACGCCCGGGAAGGTGCGAAGCTCGGTATTATAGACCCGAACCGCCTCATTATAGTCGCGGCGGGCCACGGCGATGCGGTTCTCAGTGCCTTCCAGTTGCGACTGAAGTGCCAAGAAATTGGTGTTGGACTTCAGGTCTGGATATTTCTCGCTGATCATCATCAACCGGCCCAGAACGCCAGAAAGCTGGGACTGCGCCGCCTGATATTTGGCGAACATTTCTGGGTTGGTGATGGTTGCGGCATCAAGCTTGACCTGGGTAGCCGAGGCGCGGGCTTGGGTGACCTCGACCAGAACGCTGCGTTCTTGCTGGGCATAGCCCTGAACTGTGGCCACCAGGTTGGGGATCAGGTCCGAGCGGCGCTGATATTGCGCCTGAACATCGGCGAGCGCGGCCTTGGCCTGCTCTTCCTTGGTGGGAATATTGTTGATGCCGCAAGCTCCCAGAGCCAAGGGCAGCAGAATGGCCAACATCAGGCTCTTGAGCCGTGAAGGGCGGGCGATCGAGGATGCAGTCGTCATGCCGTAAGACCTCTTATGGATGCCGCCAAAGGGCAGCGATTGCAGAGTGCCGGTGTACAGCGCCGGTCTATTGTCAGAGCTTCTAAACCTGATCGCGCTTTTGGCCAATCACGATCCGATTATGAGCTCGGCGGGCGGCCCTTAGCGCGTCTGGCCACCGTCAACGGGCAGGATGGCCCCGGTGATGAAGCTGGCCCGATTGCTGAGCAGGAAGGCGGCGGCTGAGCCGATTTCCTCAGGCTTGCCAAAGCGCTTCATCGGCACTTCGCGGTCGATCCAACGCTGCCACGCCCCGCCGCGTGATCCGGTCGAGCGTTCTTCCCAATCGCCGCCGGGGAAGATGATATTGCCCGGCGCGATGACATTCACTCGCACGCCACTGGGGCCGGTAAGCCGCGCCAGTTCCTTGGCCATGTGGTTCATGCCCGCCTTAGCCGTGCCATAGGTCAGGGGGGTGCCCAGAGCGCCAAGACCCGCGATCGAACTGATCATCAGCACCGAGCCTTCGCCGCGCGCCGTCATCGGGCCGAGCACCTTGCGGGCCAGACGATAGGCGCTGTCGAGGTTCTGAGAAAAGCCAGCGTCCCAGGTCGCGTCATCGACCTCAAAGCCGAGCGGGCAGGGATGGAGGCCGACATTGGCTACGGCACCGTGGATGGGACCGAACTCAGCCTCGACCCGGTCGACGGCCTCGTTGATGGTTTCTGGGTCGCGCATATCCCCGGCCATCGACCAGAGCTTGTCGGCACCATAGATACCGGCGAGGCGGTTATGGGTGGCCTCTAGAGCCTCAACCCCTCGCGCCGTCATGGCCACCTTTGCGCCATCAGCAAGGCAGGCTTCGACAATGCCAAGGCCAATGCCACGGCTGGCACCGGCAACGAAAATCACGCGATCATTGAGGTCGAGGTTCATCTTGGGGCCTTCCCTTATGGACTTACCGCACCTTGCCCATTGCTGAGCGGACGTTGGGTCGCCTATCGTTGGTTCACTTATAAAGCTCTGGAGCGCCGCCGCCATGACTTCCTCGCAAGACCCGTCGCCGAAGAGGGCCAATCCGTGAGGCCGGCCTTGAAGTTGGGAGGGCTGATATTGGTCGGCGCCGGGCTGGGTCTCGTCTCGGCGTTGGCCATGCTCAATCAGGGCATGAACATCGGTAAGGAGACGGTTCAGGGCTGGGTCGGTAGCCACGTCAGCGGGGATAGGACGGCAGATCCCTATACGAGAGCCCTCGTCGCTCGGGCTGGGCTTCTGGCCCTGACCCAGGCCGAAACCCTCTATTTCAACCGCACGACCGATGAGACCGGTAAGCCCTTGCGGGCCGACTGTACCTACCAGCTCGAGGGTGGAGCTCAGCCTGCACGGTGGTGGTCGGTGACGATCTATGCGGCCGACAACTATCTGCCGGTCAATGGCGATGATGCCCAATCGGCGGATGCGATGCGTGTGGCGGCTCTCGCTAAGCCCGACGATCAGGGGCGTTGGACGGTTCAGGTCTCACCGCAAAAGGGTGAGGCAACCCACTGGATATCATCAAAAAATTCGGGGAACTATGCCCTAACCCTCAGGCTCTATAACCCGCAAGAGGGGGCGCGTAAGGACTTTAAGTCTATCGCCTTCCCCACCCTCAAGACCATTTCCTGCCCGAGGACGCCCGCATGAAGCCCCTGATCAAGTCCCTGATCAAGTCCCTGATGATCGTGCTGGTCACGGCGGTGGTGGTCCATCTGGCGGTGATCCTTTCGGCCCCCAATCTTCTGATGGCGGTGGCCTTCAAGCGGCTGAGCGCAGAGGGCAAGATGGTCAATCAGATGATCCATCCGCCGCGCACGACCGAGGCGTCCCGCGCCATTGTGCGTCCTTCGCCGGATCTGGCCTATTCGTCCTGCGCCTATGACCTGTCCAAGGGGCCGGTGCGGGTCAAGGCTGCCAAGGCCACGGACTATATGTCGGTCTCGGTCTATGCCGCCAATAGCGACAATATCTTCGCCATTAATGATCGGCAGGCTCCAGACGGCGTCGATCTGATCATTGTCGGTAAGGGGCAGGTGGCACCGGCCGGAACCGCCATCGTGGTCCAGTCCCCCACCCAGCGCGGGATCGTCCTCGAACGTCGCTTGGCCCCATCGGCTGAGGCCTTCGCTGTGGCAGAGCTTGCCCGCAAGCAGGATGTCTGCGCACCGCTATGATGCAAAAAGGGCCGCTGGGGTTACCAGCGGCCCGTCTATTTAGTCTGCCTTGGGCTGGGCATAGCCCAGTTCCACGTTGAGCTTTTCCAACAGGTCGATAGCCGCCTCAGCAATCACTGTTCCGGGGGGGAAGATCGCGGCCGCGCCTGCGTCGAGCAGTTCGTCAAAATCTTGGCTGGGGATGACCCCGCCGACCACGACCATGATGTCTGGACGACCCAGCTTAGCCAGTTCGCCCTTCAGTTCTGGCACAAGCGTCAGGTGACCTGCGGCCAGAGAGCTGGCGCCCACCACATGGACATCGTTCTCTACCGCTTGGCGGGCAGCCTCGGCAGGCGTCTGGAACAGGGGGCCGATATCGACGTCAAAGCCAAGGTCGGCAAAGGCCGTGGCAATGACCTTCTGCCCTCGGTCATGTCCGTCCTGACCCATCTTGGCCACGAGGATGCGCGGGCGACGACCGTCGGCCTGTTCAAAGGCCTCGACCATCGCCTTGGCCGCAGCGGTTTGCGGATTGCCAGCAGCTTCGCGCAAATAGACCCCCGAGATGGTGCGGATTTCCGCCTTGTGACGGCCAAAGACCTTTTCCAAGGCCAAGCTGATCTCGCCGACCGTTGCCATGGCGCGGGCGGCATCCACCGCGAGAGCCAGCAGATTACCGGTGCCTCGAGCGCCCTCGGTCAGGGCGGTCAAGGCGGCTTCGACCTTTGCCGGATCGCGTTCGGCCTTGAGGCGGGCGAGCTTTTCGAGCTGTTGCTCCCGCACCGACGTATTGTCGACCTTGAGCACCGGAATATCGTCGGCCACTTCAGGCTTGTAACTGTTGACGCCGACGACCGACTGACGACCGGCATCGATGCGGGCTTGGGTCTTGGCTGCAGCCTCTTCGATCCGCAGCTTGGGCACGCCCTGTTCAATCGCCTTGGCCATGCCGCCGAGGCTTTCGATCTCGGCAATATGCTCCAGCGCGCGGGCCGCCAGATCGTGGGTCAGGCGCTCCACATAGTAGCTGCCGCCCCAAGGGTCGATGACCTTGGTCAAGCCGCTTTCGACCTGCAGGAATAGCTGCGTGTTGCGGGCAATCCGGGCCGAGAAGTCGGTGGGAAGGGCCAGAGCCTCGTCGAGGCTGTTGGTGTGCAGCGATTGGGTCTGGCCATTGGCAGCAGCCATGGCCTCGACGCAGGTGCGCGGCACATTGTTGAACACATCTTGCGCCGCCAGACTCCAGCCCGAGGTCTGGGAGTGGGTGCGCAAGGACAGCGACCGCGCATCCTGAGGGTCGAACGGCTTCATCAGCTTGGCCCAGATCAGGCGCGCGGCCCGCATCTTGGCCACTTCCATGAAGTAGTTCATACCGATGGCCCAGAAGAACGACAGGCGCGGGGCGAAGGCGTCAACCGTCATGCCCGCCGCGATCCCGGCCTTCACATATTCGATCCCATCGGCCAGCGTATAGGCCAGTTCTAGGTCCGCCGTCGCACCCGCCTCTTGCATATGATAGCCAGAAATCGAGATCGAGTTGTACTTCGGCATTTCCTTGGAAGTGTATGAAAAGATATCCGAAATGATCCGCATCGAGGGGGCTGGCGGATAGATATAGGTGTTGCGGACCATGAACTCCTTGAGGATATCGTTCTGGATGGTCCCGGACAGTTTGGCCGCTGGGACGCCCTGTTCCTCTGCCGCAACAATGAACAGGGCCAAGATCGGCAGCACTGCGCCGTTCATGGTCATGGACACGCTCATCTGGTCCAGCGGAATGCCCGAGAACAGGGTGCGCATGTCATAGATGGAGTCGATGGCCACACCGGCCATGCCGACATCGCCCTTGACCCGCTCGTGATCGGAATCATAGCCGCGGTGTGTGGCCAGATCGAAGGCGACCGACAGGCCCTTTTGACCGGCGGCGAGATTGCGACGGTAAAAGGCATTGGAGTCCTCTGCCGTCGAGAACCCCGCATATTGCCGGATGGTCCAAGGGTTGGTGGCGTACATGGTCGGGTAGGGGCCCCGGCCAAAGGGGGCAAGGCCGGGATAACCGTCTAGGAAATCCAAGCCCTCAGTATCAGACGCCTCATAGGCGGTCTTGACGCTGACGCCTTCAGGCGTTTCCCACAGGGGACCGGCATCAGAGGGCTTGGCCCCCTTGACCTCAATGGCGTCGAAATCGAGCGTGGCGAAATTAGGAACGGTCTGGGTCATTTTTTGCCATCCGGTTGGCCGTCATCGTCGTCGTCGTCATCATCGAAGACTTCATCATCATCGACGTCGTCATCATCGACGTCGTCATCATCTTCGTCGAATTCATCATCATCAAATTCGTCGTCATCTTCGTCGCCGTCATAGTCGTCTTCGGCCGGGTCATATTCGCCCTCATCGAAGTCGTCCTCATCCTCGTCCTCGTCCTCGTCCTCATCCGCACCCTCTTCGAGGTCGGCTTCGAGCAGGGCTTGCCAGGTGTGGTCAGTCTCTTCGACGAACTCGACGTCCTCCATAAAGGCAACGGCGGTGCGGCCACGGGGGAGCAGAACGCCGAGCACTTCCAACTCTTCACCCGTCTGGCTCTCGTGGGCTTCGGCCTGAATAACGACGGCCGCGAATTCTTCTTCCTCGTCGTACCAGATGATCGCTGCGGGCATGCCCATATCGATGGGATGGCCGTGGTGCGTGTCACCGAGGGCAAAGACCGCATCTCCGGCCTCGACATCCTCGGGCCGCGCGCAGCGTCCGCTAAAGGCCTTAGCCTCTTTCCACGTTAGGGCATCGTACCCCTTGGGTCTGGCCATTAGTCGGCTCCCAGATGTGTCAGAACCTCGCCCAAAAGGTCGAGAACGTCCATGCCCGCAAAGACAAAGTCGTCCACGCCTGCATCGCTGAGAGCCTGTTCGAGATCGCCCGGACGACCGGCCAGATAGAGCCGAGAGGCCCCAGCGGCTTTCAGCGCCTTGGCCGCCTGCGCCCCATCGCTTGCATAGAGCCCATCCGATGAGCAGAGCACGGCCACCTTGGCGCCGGAGGCCCCGAAAGCACCAACCTCGCCGACAATGATCTCGGCTCCGGTGATGGCAAAGAGGTTGGAGGCAAAGCCGACCCGACCACTAAAGTCTGAAATTTCTCCGAGCGTTGCGAGAAAGATCTTAGGCATCGCAGAAAGGGTTGCGGCACGATCTCGCAAGGCTTCAAGGGCCGCTGCCGCGCGATAGGCGGGCAGGGCGACGGCCTGGGTATCAGGGCCCGGTAGTCGCAGATCTGGACCGGTGACGGCCAAGGCGGCGCGGTCTGGATGCAGAACCTCCACCGGACTTTCGAGCGGATTAGGGAATTCAGAGACCCCGATCAAACCGTCCTTTCGCTTTGCGACCGAGGCTTCGCGCGCCTTGCGGGTGGCGGCAACCTCTTGGGCGAGCGATCCGGAGGTGAGGGCAGCGGCAAGGCCGCCAGCGGCCTCAATGGCTTGGAAACGGCTCCACGCATCGCGGGCCAGATCGTTGGTCAGGCTCTCGAGGAACCAGGCCCCACCAGCAGGGTCAGCGACCCGGCCGAGGTGGCTTTCTTCCATCAGGACCAGTTGGATATTGCGGGCCTGACGGCGCGCAAAGGTCGTGGCGAGGCCAATGGCGTCGGTGAAGGAGGCGAGTATGACACTGTCGGCTCCGCCGGTCGCGGCGCTAAAGCCCGCCGCCGTAAGACGCAGCAGGTTCACCCACGGGTCAAAGCGGGTCAGCATCCGATGGGAAGAGCGCGCCTCGATCACGGCGGTCTGTTCTTGCCCGCAGGCGGCGGTCAGCTTGGCAAACAACAGGCGCGCGGCCCGAAGCTTGGCGATATTGATGAAATATTCGCCCTCGATCGACACGCCCAGAACGATCCGCCCGAAGGCCTCGTTCAGATCCATTCCCGCACGGTTCAGGGCCTTGGCATAGGTCGCCGCCGCCGCAATCATCACGGCCAGTTCTTGCGCCTCTGCGCCGCCAGCCTCATGGACGGCTTGTCCTGACGCCAGCATCAGGCTGGCCTTGGGATAGGCCTTGGCCAAGCGGGTACCCACGGTGGCAGCGCTGATCAGGTGGCCTTCAATCGGGCCGGGGCTTGCGCCTTGGCGGGCCAGAGCCCCGAGCGGGTCCATGTGGAAGGCCAGCCGCGCTTCAGGCGCGCCCTTGGCCAAGCTGCCCAGCCAATCGGCGGCCTTTGGACCCATAAAGCCCGCATCGAGGGCCACAGGGGCCAGATCGAGCAGGACACCGTTCAGGACCTTGGCCAGACCGGCCTCATCACCGACTGCAATGCCAGTCTGCGCACTGGGATCGAGGGTCAGAAGAATCGACGCCGCACCGCCCTCAAGGTCCTTCAGGGCCTCGGCATTGGCCGCTACGGGATCGGGATGAGCAATAGAGGTGCGCAGGTCCCACGGGCGGAAATGATCGCCCGGCAGGGCGCGGACTGGATTCTCGATCCCATCAGCCGCCGTATAGAGCGGTTGCAGGCTCTGGCCGCCATAGGTCTTGGAGACGAGTCTCTTCTCGAAGGGCGCGCCTTTGAGGGTTTTTTCTACGATAGCCAGCCATTCGGCGCGCGACGGTGCCGCAAACTCTGCTGCCAGCGAAATGATCTTGTCGTCCAACTCAGGCCCCTTCGGAGGTCTCATAAGGATTATCCTCCGGAAATGCGCTGCCAATGGGGCGGGCGTCAAGCGTTCCAAAGCCTTGCCCTCGCGGCACTTCGCCTT
>CANFKD010000075.1 GCA_947447115.1 Caulobacteraceae bacterium | reverse complement strand
GTGGCGGGGTCTGTTTCAACCATGGTCGCGTTCCATAGGGACTAAAGCGGCATTTCGAACCTTAGGCCGTCATAGCCAACCTCGACGCCGTCGGGCAGCCTGCGGGCCAGTTCGTTATAGTCGAGATCAAGATGGAGATTGGTCAAGATCGCCCGTTCTGGACGAAGCTTCGCAATCCATTCCAAGGCCTTATCGACATGGGCATGGGTCGGGTGCGGAAGATAACGCAGCGCATCGACGATCCAGACCTTGACCCCTTCGAGGGCGGCAAAGGCGGCGGGGTCCAGATCGACCACGTCGCTGGAATAGGCCACATCACCCATCCGATAGCCAACAGAGCGCACCGAGCCGTGATCCTGATCAAAGGTGACGAAAGGGATTTCACCAGAAGGTCCGTTAACGCTCCAAGGCGTCGCGTGCGGCGGGATTAGATGGTCATCGCAGATGGCGGGATAGCCGCCTTCGGTCTTAAATATGTAACTAAATCTGCGGGTTAGGCTATTATGCGTCACCTGATCCATATGGACCGGTATCCGCTGGCGTTGGATCAGGGCAAAGGCGCGCACATCGTCAAGACCGTGGGCTTGGTCGGCGTGGTCATGGGTCATCAGCACGGCATCGAGGCGCCCTATTCCGGCCCGAACGCTCTGCAAGCGAAAGTCTGGCGCGGTGTCGATCAGGGCGGTTGTGTCGTGCTTGGCCCCCTCCCCTGACAGTCGGCGCACCAGCATCGAACAGCGCGAGCGATGGTTCTTCGGCTCATTGGGGTCGCAAACGCCCCAGTTTCCATCGGCGCGCGGCACACCGGCGGAGGAGCCAGAGCCAAGGATCGTGAATTCTAAGCTCATGCGACCGGCCTTGGGATGGTGTCGAACAGGTTAAAGAAGGCGGCTTCGGTCCGGGCCTCGGCCTCGGCCAGCGACCAGCCGCGGATTTCGGCCAGCTTGGCTAGAACGTGAGGCACATAGGCCGGCTCATTGCGCCGTCCCCTCATGGGGACAGGGGCCAGATAAGGGCAGTCGGTCTCGACAATGATCCGGTCGGCGGGCATGTCGGCAATCACGGCGCGCACATCGGCGGCAGCCTTGAAGGTGGCAATGCCCGAAACTGAGAACCAAGCGCCCAAGGCGGCCGCACGCCGGGCGAGCTCAGCGCCGCTCGTATAGCAATGGAGCAGGATCTTGAACGGGCCCTTGGCATGTTCCTCTTCGAGAATGGCGATCATGTCCTCGTCGGCGTCTCGCGTGTGGACAATCAACGGCAGGCCGGTTTCGCGCGCGGCCTCGATGTGAACGCGAAAGACGCTCTGTTGAATGTCCCTGGGGCTATGGTCATAGAAATAGTCGAGGCCGGTTTCACCGATCCCAACGACGCGCCCGCGACCTGCCAACTCAATTAAGGTTTGCGCGGTAAGGGATGGATTTTCTTTGGCTTCATGAGGATGAGTGCCGACGCTGCACCAGATATCGGAATGGGCCATGGCGATGGCGTGGACGGTATCAAAGACCGAAACCTTGTCACAGATGGTCACCATCAGGGCCACACCGGCAGCGCGCGCGCGGTCAATGACTTTCGCCTGATCTTCGGCAAATTGCGGCGCGTGAAGGTTCACGTGACTGTCGATTATCATCGTCGTTATCTTATCTTTTACAGTGCAGTAGGGTCATGTTCTCGCAGCATTTCTGAGATCTGATACGACCGTCCAAAAGGCATCAGTGCGGTCGAGATTTAGCCCCTCCACCTCTGGCGGCAAGTTATTGAGCCTTTCCCACGCCAGAGCCCAACGATCCAGCGCCGGTCCTGGCTCACCGCGCAGGGCGGCATCAACCGATAGGGCGTGAATCTGGTCAGCCAGACGCTCCATCAGCAGCGCAAAACGCCCTGCCCCATCATTGCCGCGAAATCCGTCGGTTATATGCAGCAGTTCGGCCTCATCGATCCTAGGCAGACGGCGCAAAAGGTCCTGCGCCAACTGGTCCAGTTCCAAAGCCTTGTTTGCGGCCAGATCCAGAATACGGCCCGGCGCGCCCTTGGCCATCTGCGCCAATCGGTGGGCGCTAGCCAAGTCCTGATCCGTATGGGTGCTGGCAAACTCAACCAGCCGCGCCTCATCCCAAGGCGCGAACGTAAGACGCCGACAGCGCGAGCGGATCGTCGGCAAGAGACGGCCCGGAGAATGGCTGACCAGAAAGACAATCCCGCGTTCCGGCGGCTCTTCCAGCGTTTTGAGCACGGCATTGGCGGCATTGTTATTCATATCATCGACCGCATCGATGATGGCGACGCGAAAGGGCGCTGTCGCGGGGGAGCGAGAGAAGAACTCCGGCAGGCGCCGCGCCTCCTCAACAACAATGTTCTTTTTGGTCTTGCCGTCGACGACCGAGCGTTCAAGCACCATCAGGTCGGGATGAGACTGGGCGGCGACCTGCCGACAGATGGGGTCATGGGGATCGGAACCAAGGAGCCCAAACTCTGGCTCTGGCGCGGCCCCCAGCAATCGTCTTGCCGCCCGATAGGCGAAGGTCGCCTTGCCGACACCCTCTGGCCCCACCAGCAGCCAAGCATGATGCAGACGGCCACGCGATAGGCTGTCGAGCAGGGCCTGCTCGGCCTCCTGCGCGCCATCCATCTGATAGACATCGCGCGGATGGAGCGGAGCCTCGCTCATGCCCGCGCCGCCAAGGCCGGTTGCACCAGATCCCAGATCAGGGCCTCGAGTTCATCGGGCGTCTGGTTCGCATTGATCAGGCGGCAACGCTCGGGTTCGGCCGCCGCAATATCGGCAAAGCCTTGGCGAAGCTTTTCGTGGAAGGCTTCGCCCTTGGATTCAAAGCGCGCCTCGGCTCCGCCCCGCCCCATAGCCCGCGCCAGACCCACCGAAACGGGCAGGTCCATGATCAGGGTTAGGTCTGGTCGAACACTGCCAAGGCAATGGGTTTCCAGCGCGGCGATCAGCTCTGGCGACGCACCGCCGCCCGCCCCCTGATAGGCCCGCGTGGAATCATGGAACCGGTCAGACAGGACAACGGCTCCGCGCTCTAGGGCCGGAATGATGACCCGCTCGACATGGTCGCGGCGCGAGGCATACATCAGCAAGGTCTCGGTCATGGGCGACCAGCGCTCAGCTGGACCATTGACCAGAAGGTCGCGGATCAGCTCGGCTCCGGGCGATCCACCCGGCTCGCGCGTGGCCACGACCTCCCGCCCCAGCGCTGTAAGACGCTGGCTTAACCGGCGCACCTGAGTGGACTTTCCAGCCCCCTCGCCGCCTTCAAAAGATATGAATAGTCCTTGGGTCACACCCGCACATTGGACAGTTCGCGCCGCGACGCAAGGGGGCTTTGCGCCAGATCCCTATCGCGCTCCACCGGGATAGATCACGCGCGCATCGAGCAGGCCAAATATGGACAGCTGTTGGCGCACCGCCACGGCTTGAGCCTCATCAGCAATAGCGGTGATGACGACGCGGTAGAGGGTTGCTCCGGCACGCTCGACGGGCACTAGGCGCACCTGCCCAGAGGTCGATAGAGGGCCGCTGAGCCGATCCACAAGACGCTGGGCGGCGGCTTGATCCGAAAAGGCCCCAACGGCAACCTCAAAGGATGAACCGCCGATTATGGGAGCAGGCTCCGGCGAACGGGCGAGGATCGGTTCTGAAGCCGCACGCACGGTTGGCGCGGCCTGAGGCGGCGTGGTCACACCCGCGATCATCAGTCCATCAGACGGACGGCCCAAGGGCGCGGGGCCAACATAACGCACCCTGACCCTGGCCAAGCCCTGCCCGGCAAAGCCAAGCTCGCCTGCCGCCGCCCGCGACAGATCGATAATGCGCCCATCGACAAAGGGCCCGCGATCATTGACCCGAACCCGGGTGCGCCGGCCATTGCCCAGATTGGTCACCTCGACAATCGACGGCAGGGGCAAGGTCTTGTGGGCCGCCGTCATGGCCGTCATGTCGAACAGTTCGCCATTGGCGGTGGCCTTGGCGTGGAAGGCGTCGCCATACCAAGAGGCCATCCCCACCTCGTCATAGTCTGGCTGCTCGGCCGGAACATACCAGCGGCCATCGACCTGATAGGGATCACCAACCTTGTAGCGGCCTAGGGTCTGATCGCCCAAGCTCGCGGGCCGTTTGGCCTTTGCGCCCCGATAGGTCGGCTTGGCATGGACTCGGCCATGGCCCGACATAGAGGTTGGATATTTCGAATAACGACCGTCCGGTCCGGTGGCGCAGGCGCTTAAGGTCAAGCCGATGAAGACCAGTCCTACGACAACAGAAATTGGCGTTGCCCGAAACCCTCTACGGATTTGGTGGCTCGAAATCACGCTCGCCTCATCTGCTGCGGCGGAGCCTAAACTCAGACCCCTCTAGGGGCCGAGTGTCAGACAGTAGATTAAACATCCCGTTAACCCTCTTGCGAGCTTCACCCAAGCCCCGCGCGAAAATCCCTTTGCGCCCAGCGCGACTAACGCTACAAGACCGCTCGCTGAGCCGCACTTCAGGCTGAGGACAGGTGGCCGAGTGGTTTAAGGCAGCGGTCTTGAAAACCGCCGTAGGTGGAAGCCTACCGTGGGTTCGAATCCCACCCTGTCCGCCAAGAACCTTCCGTTACCCCACAAAACCCCATAAAATCTTCGACTAATCAGTGCCTTATGAAAATGAAATTACACGAGTGATCGCGCCTATATGACCTTTTCCCGCACCCGCTCTAGGGTCGCTGCTGGGGTAGGTTTAGGGCGCGCAATGCTGGCGTTTCGCATTGCGGGGCGATTGGCTGGGCTTTTGGCCCGGCGATTGGATTGAGTAGAGCGCTGAACGCGTCAATCCAGAGGGTTGGCGCGCCTGCTCGGCCTGTGCTTAGATGATTGAGGGCTCGGCTATTCGCTGGGACGTGGATCGGCTTGATAAGGTCGGGCGCGCAATGATCCGCCTCGGGAGGGGATGCAGATGAAGATGATTCAACAGTTTGGCATAGTCTCGGTTCTGGCCATGGCCTTGGCGACCGGAACGGTCACGCCGGGCTTGACCAAGTCGCCGGTCGCGGCAGCGGCAACGCCGATCCCGGCTGGCGCCATCGAAGCCTTTGCCACCCTGCGCGACGGAACGCGGCTCGCGGCCAATGTCTATCAGCCAGCAGGCAAAGGACCTTGGCCCGTTATCATGACGCGAACGCCCTATCTGAAGGACGGCCGCCCCGATCCCAAGAGAGACCCAGACGGATCTAAGACCCGCGCAGCCTTAGCGGCTGTGGCCAAACACTATACGGATGCTGGTTTTGTCTTTGTCCATCAGGACGTCCGGGGCAAGGGCCACTCAGAGGGCTTCTATACCGCCTTCGAAAATGACGTCGAAGATGGCTATGACAGCGTCGAGTGGGCTGCTGCCCAGCCTTGGAGCACGGGTAAGGTCGGACTTTCCGGCGGATCAGCCATGGGCATCACGTCGAATTTAGCCGCCATGACGGCCCCGCCGCATTTGACGGCGGCCTATGTGGTGGTGGCGCCCTTTGACCTCTTGCAAAATAGCTATCCGGGCGGGGTCTTGAAAGAAAAGGACGTGCTGGGCTGGTCCAAGGGCCAAGGCATGTCGGACGCGGTGCTCGACCAACAGCGCCGCCGCGTCGCCGATGATGTGTTCTGGAACCGCTCTGCCATGAGTGAGAACCGCAAATATATCCAAATCCCCATCTACAATGTCGGCGGCTGGTACGACATCTTCAACCACGGCAACATTTCCAACTTCGAATATCTGCAAAATCATGGGGCCAAGGGCGCACGCGGCAATCAAAAGCTAATGATGGGCCCTTTCGGTCACGGCCCCCTGTCCGGCAATCTGGAATATCCGGGCTTTGACTCTTTGAAGCTGTCGGGCGAGCAGGAAATCCGCTGGTTCGACTATTGGCTTAAGGGGATCGACAACGGCATCATGGCTGAGCCGCCGGTGAACTACTATATGATGGGCTCGGCCCAGAAGGGTGCCCTGTCCGCCAAGTCTCGGATGGTAGCGTCCGCCAACTGGCCCCCAGCCAATCGCCCCGTGTCCTACTATTTGACGCCGGACAAGGCACTGACCATCAAGGCGCCAGCAGCCGACAGTGCCAAGATTGGCTATCAGTTTGATCCGGCTAAGCCTGTGCAGACCGTCGGCGGAGCCAATCTGACCTTTGAGCGCGGCCCGATGGATCAACGGGCCATTGGGGATCGAAGCGATTACCTGCGCTTTCAAACCCCAGTCCTCGAAAAGGACCTGTCGATTGCCGGACCGGTGAAGGTTGAGCTCTATGGGGCTACCGATGGGCTCGATACGGATTTTGTCGCCAAGCTGGTCGATGTCTATCCTGACGGCTATGAGGCACTGGTTCTGGATGCACCGATCCGCACCCGCTATCGCAATGGGCGGATGCCTGATCAGGTCAAGATGATGACGCCCAATGCCCCGGAAGCCTTAGAGATCGACCTCTGGTCTACAGCCCTGACCTTCGAGCGGGGCCACCGCATCGCGCTGCATATCACCTCGTCCAATAGTCCGCGCTTCGAGGTCAATCCCAATACGGGTGAAGCCCCTGGTGAACATAGGCTGCCTGCGCGGGTGGCGACCAATATGATCTATATGGATGCCAGCCATCCGTCGGCCTTGGTGCTCCCGGTTATCTATCCAGAAGGGCAATAGCCGTCGGTTAAGGATATGAGGCGGCGTCCGTAAGAGGCACCCCTATCAAAACACAAGGGAAACGGGAGCGGTTATGGCGATTTTGGGTAAGATCACGACGAGATATCTGGCATCGCTCCTGCAGGTCATGGGGACGATTGCGGCCGTCAGCTTAGGGCAAGGTGCCTTTCCTGCGGCGGCGCAAACCAAGCCCGCCGTGAGCCCAAGCCGAGTCGATGATTTCTTTTTGGCGGATCAAGATCTGCTCGGTCATCAGCTCTATCGGATGCGGGATGCCAAGGCCGTGGTTCTGGTGACCTATGCGCCCGGCGACCGGCGTCTGCGGGCAGATGCCAAGGCGCTCATGGCCCTCAAGACCGCCTATCCCAAGGGCCTAGAACTGTTTGGCCTAGACAGCCGTATTGGCGCACGGCGCGATGGGGTCGCGGCCGACATCAAGGCGGCTGGTCTCAATATACCGATCCTCTTTGACTATGAGCAGCTGGTGGGTGAAGCCCTCGGCGTCACCCGCGCGGCCGAAGTCATCGTTATCGATCCACGCCGCTGGACCATCGCCTATCGCGGACCGGTAGACGGTGCCAAGCCAGCCCTCGACGGCCTGATGGCGGGGGAGAAAATCGCCCTACCCGCCCGCGTCGCCCTGGGCCAAGCGCTGACTTTCCCAGAACGAGCCAAGGCGTCCAGCCACGCGAAGATCTCTTACACCGATAGTGTCGCCCCGATCATTCAGGCCAAATGCGCCACCTGCCATCAGCCCGGCGGGATCGGGCCGATGCCCCTTAACACCTACAGCCAGATCAAGGCCTTCTCGCCGATGATCCGCGAGGTGATCCGAACCCACCGTATGCCGCCCTATCTGGCGGACCCAACCGTGGGGGCGTTCAAGGATGATGACCGCCTGACCTTGGACCAGAGAAAGACGCTGGTTCACTGGATTGAAGCAGGCGCACCGCGCGGCACGGGCGAAGATCCCTTGCAGAAGGTGACGTTCCAAGCCCCCGAATGGCCACTCGGCAAGCCGGATGTGGTACTCGACGTGCCACCGGTCAAGGTCCCCGCGACAGGGATCATGGACTATCAGCACCCGGTCGTGGCCAATGCCATGTCCGAAGGCCGCTGGATGAAAGCCACCACCTTCCGCATCACCGATCGTCAGGCCGTGCACCATATTCTGACCGGTGTCGTTGGCACCGACCATGTGGGCGACACCTTCTCTGAGAGCCAGTGGGGCGCGTCCTTGGGCGGCTATGGCCCGGGCCGTGGCTCCAACATCCAGCCAGACGATACCGGCGTATGGGTGCCTGCCTCAGGCGGTGTCGGCTTCCAGAATCACTATACGCCCTATGGCAAGGAAACCACCGAGAAGACCCAGATGGGGCTCTATTTCTATCCCAAGGGTCAGGAACCGACCTATATCCTGCGCACCTTCCTGATCTTCGATTTCTCCATCGAGATTCCACCGGGCGAGGAGTTCCACAAGGAAACCAGCTATATTGAGTTCCCGAAGGACGCGATCCTCTATGGCATCACGCCCCACGCCCACGTGCGCGGCGGCTCGGCCCAGGTGTCGATCCTCTATCCCGACGGCAAGGAAGACAAGTTGCTGGCCCTACCCCGCTATAATTTTAGCTGGCAGTACGAGTACTTCTTGAAGGACCCCCTGAAGGTACCGGCGGGGGCCAAGATCATTGCGCGCTGGACCTATGACAATTCCACCCGCAACCCCGGCAACCCTGACCCGACCATGACCGTCTATATGGGGGAGCAGACCTCTGAAGAGATGATGGCGACCTATCTGCACTATCGCTGGGTCGACGAGACCGTAGCTCACCAGACGCCAGACTATGAAACCCAGCTCCAGGGCAATCTGCTGATGGGAATCCTCGATGACAATATGAACGGCAAGATCGAGATGTCTGAACTGCGAGGCGGGGCAAAGGGTCCGGTCAAGATGCTCAAGACCTACTTTGCGCTGATCGATACCAGCCATGACGGTGGCATTGATGCCAAAGAGATGGCGGCGGCTGCGAAGTTAATGCCCAAGCGTAGCCCGACAGCAGGGGTTCCTCCCCCGGCCCCGACGATCTCACCGGTGGCGTCGCGCTGATCCATTGGGGGGGAATCTCAACCGGACCGATAACCCGTCCCTGCTAGCCTCGATAGGTCAACCCTATCGCGATTGACATGGCGGTGTCCTATTGGGTTAAAATCAGCGTGGATTATCTACCCCGAACAGCGGTCAGGCTTGATAGGTACATGGCACAGATTCCTCCCCATCTTGCCCTTGGATATATTGCTAGCGAGATGTTGACGTTTGTCACTGTTCAGTCGCGCCTGCTTAAGATGGACGCAACAGATCTCATGATCACAGCCTGCGTTGCCGCCCTGAGCACACGCGATGCGTTGAAGGACCCGGACAGAATCCCGGAATATAAAGGTGGAGCGCATGCCCTGCCGCTGAAATATTGTACGGGCATTGCAACCAAAGAAGTCAGCTATGCGCTGAATATGAGCCGTGAAACGACAAGGCGGCGTTTGGAAAGGCTAGTCAAAAGCGGGCATCTGATAAAAGAAAATCGCGTCTATTTCATGGCCTATCAGGGTGGCGATAATGATTTCACTGCAACGGCGAGAAACATCGCAGTCAATACGATAAAAAGGCTACATGACGCCTACGAAACCTATTCCCAATAGATGGTGACCATCCGAAACCTTTCAGATCCGGATGGTCACCGCCCCAATGGTTCAGGCAAAGCTCTCCGTCATCGCCGAATAGACCAGCGTGCGAAGGTCGCGGCGCAGGGTTAGGCGGGCGTCGGTGCCGATGACTTGGGTCATGAAGACGACGGTGAGGTCTTCCTTGGGGTCGATCCAGAAGGCGGTCGAGGCCGCTCCGCCCCAGAAATATTCACCGAGGGTGCCGGGCAGCCGGGTCTTGGCCACATCGATATTGACCCCGCAGCCGAGCGAAAAGCCGATGCCGCTATAGCCAGACTCAGAGAAGGCTCCGGCCGGTGCCAGTTCGGTCAGGTCCTGATTGCCGGGCAGGTGGTTGAGGCTGAACAGGGCCACGCTTTTGGGGCTGAGGATGCGGACGCCATCGAGGGCGCCGCCCTTCACCATCATCTGGCAAAACCGCATATAGTCTTTGGTGGTGGAGACAAGGCCCCCGCCTCCGGATTCAAGCAGAGGCGGCTTGGCATAGCTGCTCTTTTGGGCGTCATCCTGCAGCTTCAGGCCACCGCCTTCGCCCGGGACGTAGCAGGACGAAAAGCGCGAGATCTTTTCGGGCGGACAGTGGAATCCGGTATCGACCATACCGAGGGGTTCAAACAGCCGGGTGCGTAGGAACTCACCAAAGGCCATACCGGACACCTTCTCGATCAGATAGCCGAGGATGTCGATGGAGATGGAATAGTTCCATTGGGTGCCGGGCGAGAACTCCAGCGGCAGGCCTGCAAGCTGCTGGATCATGCCCTTTAGGCCACCGGGGGTCTGGAAGTCATTGATCTTGTGGCGACGATAGGCAGCATCGACGGCCGTGCGCATCAAGAAACCATAGGTCAGACCGGCAGTGTGGGTGGCCAGATCAATGACCTTCATCGGCCGCGCGGTCGGCGTCGTCAAAAAGCTCTCAGGCATGCCCGGAACCAGGGTCGAGACCCCGCTGGCATAGACGCCAAGGCCTTTCCATTCTGGAATATAGGTCTGGACGTCATCATCGAGGCCGATCATCCCGTCTTCGACAAGGATCATCAGGGCAACGGCGGTGATGGGCTTGGTCATGGAATAGATGCGGAAGATCGCATCCTCCTGCATGGGCTTAGACCGCTCCAAGTCCATATGACCGGCCATGCCCGTATGGACGTGCTGACCCTTGCGATAGATCTGCGTCATGATGCCGGGCAGCATGCCGCTATCGACATAGCGCTTCTTCATCACCGCATCGAGCCGCGCGAGCCGCTCGGACGAAAGTCCAACCTGTTCTGGGGTTGTCATGGTCAATAACTCCTTGTTTTTATTTTAATGTTTTGGAACATCGGGCGCGATGATGGGTCTGGCATCTTTCCATTTGAAAGGCAGAACATTCGGCGTCACCGAGACCTCTGTGGTGAATTTCAGCGGGTAACGCCCGCCACTCGGATAGGTCATTTCGACAAAATAGGCGGTCCAGCCGCTGGCGGGCTTGCCGACCGATCCGACCCAAGTACCATCCTTAGCCCGCTGCAGGCTGGTGGCCGTAAAGGCCTTTCCGATCGTATCGACGCGGAAGTCCCGGGCCTTTGGATTGGTCGCCTGCCAGAGCTTAACCTCTGTCGGCTGGGCCTTGGAGTGCACGACGATGGCCCCATCGCGCCGGACGGTCCATTGATAGTCCGGGAGTTCGCGACCGTTCAGAATGCTGTCGTAAAAGGCCGTGATGCTGTCTTGGATATCGGTGCCCGCCGTGGAGTGCTTTGAATTGGGGATCATCCGCAAGCGCTTGGTTTGCGGCAGGAGGTGGTAGCCAAACTGGGTATTGTCGGGCGGGAAATATTCACCACCGACCGCATTGATGACGAACTTAGGCATCCGCATCGACGGCCGATCCCGATAGTTCAAGGGGTCCTCGATCTGGTTGACCTGGGTCAAGCCCGGCGACCCGATCGCGGCGGGGATGAGCCCGTTTTCGACATAGTCCTTCAGCGCGGGCGAGAAATAGCCCATCGCCTCCCAATGGTGCCGCGTGGTCGCTTCGACATCGAGAACATTGATGACGATGGGCACAATGGCCACCACCCGCGGATCAAGCGCCCCGACCAGCCACGCCGTCCAAGCGCGCTTAGAGCCACCCGAAACGACAAAGCCATCGATCTTGATCTTACCGCCCTCCTCGCTCTGCAGATATTGCTGAACCGCGGTCATGGCCGCCGTACCGCTCTTGACCATGGGCAGGCGCACCAGATTGAGCGGGTTTTGGTCCTTGGCGAACTTGGCCTGCTGATAGGCGATGATTTCATCTTCGACGCGGGGACGGTCAGGCTGCTCTGCAAAGCGCAGGGGCTGGTTGGGGACATCGTCCAACTGCACCACCACGGAATGGGTCTCTACAGCCATCTTAGCAAAATGCGCCGGCGGGCCTTTGGGTGCTGAATCGGTATTGTCCCCGTTGGTTATGTAGAGAAAGCTTTTCGAAAATTTGAGATCGTCGGGGACGATGACGGTCACCCAATGTTTCCACACCGGCTTATCGACCTTCGAGGCATCGAGCCAAGTCTGGGAGGTCATGGCCAGCACCGCGCCATGATAGCCGGGGCCGGTAAAGCGATGGTCGACCGTCCAGCCAAAGGCGGGATCGGGCGCTTCGACATAGGCATCCAAGGCATTTTTCGGGTTGGCCGTCGCCGGAGCGGGCGTGGTGGCAAACAACAGCAATAACGCTGCCAGTCCAAAGGTGATCCTCATAGTCGCCCTCAAATTTCTAATGGGTTGATGGTCAAGCCCTAAGCCAGGCTCGCAAAATGTTTCACCGCTTCTGCCCGCAGGTCACGTTTCAGGATCTTGCCCGATGCGGTGCGCGGCAAGGGCTCGTGCGTGATGAGGATGTAGCGCGGGACTTCAAATTTCGCGAGGTGACCGGCGAGATAGTGGCGGATGGTCTCAGGATCGAGTTCCTTATCGCTGAACACCGTTGCTCCGACCTCTTCACCCAGACGCTCATCCGGAACGGCATAGACCGCCGCCTCGTGAATGTCGGGATGGGTCAGCAAGGCCGCTTCGACCTGGCCGCAGCCGATATTCTCACCGCCTCGGATGATCAGGTCCTTGATCCGGTCGACAATGAACAAGAAGCCCTCATCATCCAGATAGGCCACGTCCCCGGTGCGAAACCAGCCATCCTCGAAAAGGGTCTTGTTGAGGTCATCGCGGTTCCAATAGCCCGGAAAGACTGAGGTTCCGCGCACCAGAAGTTCGCCCGGCTCGCCCGCGCTAAAGGCCTCCCCCGCCTCATTGACGATCAGCAGCTCCAACACCGCCGAACAGCGTCCAGAACTGGCGGGTCGGCCTAGATAGTCGAGGCCGCCAATGCCGGTACCGATGGCATTGGTTTCAGTCATGCCCCAGCCGGTGGCCGGAAGGGCCTTTTCGAATGAGGCTTCGATCTGCCGGACCTGTTCTGGGGCACGGGGCGCGCCGCCGCCGCCGACACTGACCATGCTGGACAGGTCCTTGTTGGTCTCCTTAGCCACCCGCACCAGATCGCCGGTCATGGCCGCCGGTCCGGTGAAGGTCGTAATCCGCTCGCGCTCAATCAGGCTGGCGGCCTGATCTGGGTCCCATTTGTACATGGCCACCAGACGGCGCTGTGTGCGGTAGGACTGAAGGAATACGGCGTGGGAGCCGGTGACATGAAAGAGCGGTACCCCCAGAAGGGTCGCGGGTTGCTCGACCGGCTGAACCATAGGAATACCGCTGCTCAAGGCTCCCGCCCGAAGGTCCAACTCCCAAGACATCAGCGCGGAGATGACGTTGCGATGGGTTGAGACCACGCCCTTTGGAAAGCCCGTCGAGCCAGAGGTATAGTAGATAATCGCATTATCTTCGGGCTCGACCTTCACCGCCGTAAGGGCTGGTCCGTCGAAACTGGCCAAGAGGTCTGCCAGATCTTCAGCACCGGCAACCTTACCGGCGCGCACAGAGACGACCTTGAGGGCCGGGTCAACCTTGGCCCGCGCCAATCGCTCGAGCCGCTCAGCATCCGCGAAAAGGACCTTGGCCCCACTGTCGGCCAAGCCATAGGCCATCTCGTCGGGCTGCCAGTGCGCATTCATGGCCACCGCGATGGCGCCAATGGAGGTGGCGGCCTGAAAGACCAGAACCCACTCGGGATAGTTTCGCATGGAGATCGCGACCCGGTCCCCCTTAGTGATCCCGAAGTGGTGAACCAGAAGGCGGCTGATCTTTTGAGCCTGGCGCTGGGTTTCGGCAAAGCTGATCCGCTCCTGCTCATAGATGATGAACGGTAGATCGCTGGCGGTGGCTTCAAACATTTCGCCCAAGGAGGCCGGGGCATGGGCAAAGACCTTCTGAGCCCGGCCACGGATGGTCTTGGTCTCAAGCGCATAGGGCTCACCCGGCGCTGTCAAAATAGCCAAGGCCTCAGCCCGGCTCATTACGGGAGCGGCCGCTGCGCTGGTCTCTTGCATAGTGTTGAGGGTCACTGTCTAAGGGCTCCGTTCAAGCGTTCTATCGACGCCAAAAGACGTTTTACTGCTCATAGACACCCCGACGCGAAAGCCACAAGCCAACCCAGTCTAAGCCCTACAGTGTCAAACTATGTTACGGGCGCGGCGGTTTCACAAGACGTTCACGGGGATTAAGCTGGGGCGCCTTCTTAACGGCGGTGGATTG
>CANFKD010000074.1 GCA_947447115.1 Caulobacteraceae bacterium | reverse complement strand
GCGCCGAAGCAACCTAGGGGACCGGACACCGTCGAACGCGCAACCTTTCTAAACCTCACCACCAACAATCCAGCCCAGTCCCCTGGGTTGCTTCGCTGCGCTCGCAATGACGAGGGGGGGCGGCTTAAAGCCCCCACTTCCGTGCTCCCCGCGAAGGCGGGGATCCAGATCATTTCACTCTGGCGGAACGCGGCCCACTGTATCCCTGCCTTCGCGGAGAGCGTGGGTGCCCCTTCCACCCGCGTCATTGCGAGGCGTATCACGCCGAAGCAACCTAGGGGACCGGACACCGTCGAACGCGCAACCTTTCTAAACCTCACCACCAACAATCCAGCCCAGTCCCCTGGGTTGCTTCGCTGCGCTCGCAATGACGAGGGGGCGGGGCGGCTTAAAGCCCCCATCATCCGTGTTCCCCGCGAAGGCGGGGACCCAGACCATTTCACACAGCCTGAACGCGGCCCACTGAACCCCCGCCTGCGGGGAACGCGGCGGATAGACCGCAGGTGCCCTTCCACCCGCGTCATTGCGAGGCGCATCGCGCCGAAGCAACCTTGGGGACCAGACACCGTCGAACGCGCAACCCTTTTAACCCTCACCACCAACAATCCAGCCCAGTCCCCTAGGTTGCTTCGCTGCGCTCGCAATGACGCGGGGGGGGCGGCTTAAAGCCCCCATCATCCGTGTTCCCCGCGAAGGCGGGGACCCAGACCCTTACACTTTGGCTGGAAGCGGGCCCGCTGTAGCGGGGAACTTGGTGGAGAGGGCCGTGGATGAACACCCCCCACTCCCAACCCTCTCCCCCTCAAGGGGGGAAAGGGCTAGCAGGGGTAAGCCCTACCCCCGCGACTTGCCGGGCGTGTAATTCAAGATCGGGGAGAGCCAGCGTTCAGCGATGTTGAGGTCCCAGCCTTTGCGACCCGCATAGTCTTCCACCTGATCGCGGTCGATCTTGCCGACGCCGAAATAGTGGGCCTCGGGGTGAGCGAAATAGAGGCCAGACACCGACGAGGCCGGGGTCATGGCGAAGCTCTCGGTCAGGGCCATGCCGGTGGCGGCTTCGGCGCCGAGCAAGCGGAAGAGGGTGGCCTTCTCCGTATGGTCCGGCTGAGCGGGATAGCCGGGTGCGGGGCGGATGCCGGAATATTTCTCGGCAATCAGGTCCTCGACGGTGGTGACCTCGTCGGCGGCATAGCCCCAAAGCTCGGTGCGCACGCGCTTGTGCATGGCTTCGGCAAAGGCTTCGGCCAAGCGGTCGGCCAGGGCGGCGGCGAGGATGGCGCTATAGTCATCGCCAGCGGCCTTGAACCTTTCCGCAATCAAGGGCTCGCCATGACCGGCCGTGACCGCAAAGGCACCGATATAGTCTGGCTTGGTGCCCTTAGGCGCGATGAAGTCCGACAGGGCCAGATTGGCGCGGCCTTCGGACTTGGCCATCTGTTGGCGCAGAGCATGGAAGCGGCCGATCTCGGTGCTGCGGGTCTCGTCGGCAAAGACGGCAATATCGTCACCCTCAGCATTGGCGGGCCAGAAGCCGACCACGCCGCGCGCCTCGAACCATTTCTCATCAATGATGCGCTTGAGCATGACCTTGGCATCGGCAAAGAGGTTGGTCGCCGCCTCGCCGACCACATCGTCGGTCAGGATGGCCGGATAGTGGCCGATCAACTGCCAACTGGCAAAAAACGGGGTCCAGTCAATATGTTTGGCGAGGTCTGCCAGATCATAGGCCACGAAGCTGCGGGTCCCTAAGAAACTGGGCACCGTGGGCTCAAAGGCGGTCCAATCAATGGCAAAGGCGCGGGTGCGGGCCTCAGCAATCGAGGTGCGGGCCTTGGCCTGCTGGCCGCGTTCGAACTGTTCGCGGATGCGCTGATAGTCTTCGCGCGTCTCGGCCTGAAGGCGGGTGCTCTCGGTCTTGGACAGAAGGCCCGACACGACCCCGACCGCGCGGCTTGCATCGAGCACATAGGTCGTCGATCCGGCGCTATAGCCCGGCTCGATCTTGACCGCCGTATGGGTCTTTGAGGTGGTGGCACCGCCGATCAATAGGGGGATGGTAAAGCCCCGGCGCTGCATCTCTTGGGCGACAAAGACCATCTCGTCGAGCGAGGGCGTGATCAGGCCCGACAGGCCAATAATGTCGACCTTGTGCTCAATGGCGGCATCGAGAATGCGGTCGGCAGGGACCATGACCCCCAGATCGACGACATCGTAATTGTTGCACTGAAGCACGACGCCAACGATGTTCTTGCCAATATCGTGAACGTCGCCCTTGACCGTCGCCATCAAGATCTTGCCGGCCATTTCGCGTGGCTTGCCGACCTTTTCGGCCTCCATATAGGGTTCCAGATAGGCCACGGCCTGTTTCATGACGCGAGCCGACTTGACCACCTGGGGCAGGAACATCTTGCCTGCACCGAACAGGTCGCCAACCACGTTCATGCCGTCCATCAAGGGCCCTTCGATGACGTGAAGGGGGCGCTCAAAGCCTAGGCGGGCCTCTTCGGTGTCGGCCTCGATAAATTCGGTGACGCCATTGACCAGAGCATGCTCGATCCGCTTGGCCACCGGTGCGTCACGCCATTTCAGGTCGACGACGCGGGCCACGCCCTTATCGCCCTTATAGCGCGGGGCGATCTCAACCAGATGTTCGGTGGGGCTGATATTGCGGCTGGTGGCCCGGTTGAGGATCACATCCTCGACCGCCTCGCGCAGTTCAGGATCGATGGTCTCATAGACCGGCAGGTCCCCAGCATTGACGATGCCCATATCCATGCCCGCCCCGATGGCATGGTAGAGGAACACAGAATGGATGGCCCGGCGCACGGGCTCATTGCCGCGAAAGCTGAAGGACACATTCGAGACGCCGCCGCTGATCCGGGCATGGGGCAGGGTCTGTTTGATCGCCCGCGTGGCCTCGATGAAGTCCACCGCATAGTTGTCATGCTGCTCGATCCCGGTCGCCACGGCGAAGATGTTGGGATCGAAGATAATGTCTTCCGGCGGGAACCCGACTTGGTCGACGAGGATGCGATAGGCGCGGGTGCAGATCTCGATCTTGCGCGCGGCTGTATCGGCTTGGCCCTGCTCATCAAAGGCCATGACCACCACGGCTGCGCCATAGCGCAGGCACATCTTGGCCTGATGGATGAACTCGGCCTCTCCCGCCTTCATGGAGATGGAATTGACGATGGAGCGGCCCTGAACGCATTTGAGGCCCGCCTCGATCACGTCCCATTTGGAACTATCGATCATGATCGGAACCTTGGCGATGTCCGGCTCACCGGCGATCAGGTTCAAGAAGGTGATCATGGCCTGCTTAGAATCGAGCAGGCCCTCGTCCATATTGATATCAATGATCTGAGCCCCGGCCTCGACCTGCTGGCGCGCCACGGTCAGGGCCTCGGACAGGTTACCCTCGACAATCAGTTTCTTGAACTTGGCCGAGCCGGTGACATTGGTGCGTTCACCGACATTGATGAAGGACGGACGAGGCGCGGCGGTCATGGGCGTAATGCTTTCAGGGGTCGTCATGGTTCAGGACAGCTCAAACGGCTCTAGGCCTGACAGGCGCATGGCGGTGGGCCGCACGGGCGGCACGCGAGGCCTCATGCCCCGAACCGCATCAGCGACATGGCGGATATGATCGGGTGTAGTGCCGCAGCAGCCGCCCAGAATATTGACAATGCCGTCCGCAGCCCACTCGTGCAGCATGTGACCGGTCTGATGCGGTTCCTCGTCATATTCGCCAAAGGCATTGGGCAGGCCCGCATTGGGATAGGCAGCAACCAGCGTGTCGGCCAAGCGGCTGATCTCGGCAATGTGCGGGCGCATCAGTTCGGCCCCAAGGGCACAGTTAAAGCCAACGGCAAAAGGCTTGGCATGCTTGACCGAGTTCCAGAAGGCCTCGACGGTCTGGCCCGACAGGGTGCGGCCCGACCGGTCGGTGATGGTGCCGGAAATCCAGATCGGCAAGGGCTCCAGACCCTCATCCTCCAGATCCAGGATCGCCTTCAATGCTGCCTTGGCATTGAGGGTGTCAAAGATGGTCTCGACCAAGAACAGGTCCACCCCGCCGTCGTGCAGGGCCAAGACCTGCTCGCGATAGGCGTTGTAGACCTCATCAAAGGTCACAGATCGGGCCGAAGGGTCATTCACATCGGGGCTGATCGACAGGGTGCGGTTCAAGGGGCCAATCGATCCGGCCAAAAAACGCGGCTTATGCGGCTCCTTGGCGGTCCAGCGGTCGGCGCTTTCGCGGCCCAGACGCGCGGCCTCTAGGTTCAGGGCCCGCACCTGGCTCTCCATGCCATAGTCGGCCATGCCGATGGAGGTGGAGGAGAAGGTGTTGGTCTCGGAAATATCTGCCCCCGCCCCATAATAGGCATCATGCAGGTCGGTGATGATGTCCGGACGGGTCAGGATCAGCAGGTCATTATTGCCCTTTTGCGGCATGGCGTGATCCGCAAATTGGATGCCGCGATAGTCTTCTTCGGACAGCTTATATTTCTGGATCATCACGCCCCATGACCCATCCAGCACCAGCACGCGTTCAGCGGCGGCGGCTTTCAGGGCGGCAATACGATCAGCACGGCTCATGGTCTCGTCTCTTTCGATCAGGTTTCGGCTTAGGATGAGGACCTAGACGGTCTCTCGCACGCCCAGAACGCGGCAGATGGCATAGACCAGATCAGCGCGGTTGAGGGTGTAGAAGTGGAAGTCTTGGAAGCCGCGTTCCTGCAGCTTTGAACACATCTCAGCGGCGATGGCTCCGGCCAGCAGGCGACGGGTTTCCGGGTCATGGTCCAGGCCGTCGAACAGGTTGGCCAACCAGACCGGAATGGTTGTCTGGCAAGAGGCGGCCATCTTGACGAGGCCCTTAAAGTTGGTCACCGGCATGATCCCCGGAAGGATCGGGATGGTGATCCCTGCCGCCCGAACCTTGTCGATGAAGCGGCTATAGGCGTCGATATCGAAGAAGAATTGGCTGATGGCGCGGGTGGCCCCGGCGTCGACCTTGGCCTTCAGCACATCAATATCGTGATCGATGGACGGGCTTTCGGGATGTTTTTCCGGATAGACGCTGACCGAGATCTCGAAGGGTGCGATCTTGCGGATGGCGGTGCAGAGCTCGGTCGCATTGGCATAGCCATCGGCGCGCGGCACATAGGCGCCGCCCAGACCCTCAGGCGGATCGCCGCGCAGGGACACGATATGCTTTACGCCAGAGGCCCAATATTGCCGGATCACCTCGTCAACCTCTTCGCGTGAGGCATTGACGCAGGTCAGGTGGGCTGCGGGGGATAGGCTCGTCTCGTCCAGAATGCGCTTAACCGTGCGGTGGGTCCGCTCGCGCGTCGAGCCGCCCGCCCCATAGGTCACAGAGACAAATTCAGGTTGGAGCGGGGCCAAACGACCGATGCAGGCCCAGAGGGACTCTTCCATCTCCGGCGTCTTGGGTGGGAAGAATTCAAAGCTCACCCGCACATCGCGGCTGCTGCGCTCACCGGCGCGGGCGATTGGGCCGAGGCTGTCGGTCTCGACAGAGGGGGCTTGGGTCGGCGAAATAGACATTAGGAAACTTTCGAACTCTTACTGTCGGTGGGGCTGCGTTTGGCGACCCAGATCTTTACGGTCAGGCCCTCAGAAGAGGCCGACGGCAGGGTGGTCAGGTCTGGCGCGCGCAGGCCCGCCTCTGCCATCCAACGGCCCATCTCATCATCGGAAAAGCCAAGGCGTCGATGTTGGTGCGCTTCGCGCAGGAACTCCAGCGCGTGGGGGGCAAAGTCAATGATCAAGAGCCGCCCGCCCGGCGCGACAAGCCGCCCCGCCTCAATCACCGCAGAGGCTGGGTCTGAAAGGTAATGCAGAACCTGATGGACGACGACCAGATCGGCGCTGCGGTCGGGCAGGCGGGTGGCGAAGATGTCTCCGTGACGCAGCTCAACGCCCTGAAGCCCGGCTTCGGTCACATGCAGGCGCGCGACATTAAGCATCTGCTGCGACAGGTCGAGGCCGATAGCATCCTTGGCCTTAGGTCCCAGAAGGGCCAGCATCCGGCCAGCGCCAGTGCCCAGATCAATCATCCGTTCAAAGGGACCGACCCCCGCCGCAGAGAGGATGGCGGCCTCGACATTGGCTTCGGACACATAGAGCGACCGGATCTCGTCCCAGCGCGCGGCATTGCGCTCAAAATAGGACTGAGCATCGGACGAGCGCTCGCCGCGCACCGCATCGAGCCGTTCGGCATCGCGCTGCATGCCGAGGTCCGACGAGACGATCATGTCCAAAACCTGATCAACGAAATGGCGCATGGCCGGATCGGCGGCAACGCGGTAGAAGACCCAAGCGCCATCAGGAAACCGTTCGATCAGTCCGGCGTCGCTGAGCAGTTTGAGATGGCGCGAGACACGCGGCTGGCTCTGGTCCAATATCCGGCTCAGCTCCATGACGGCCAGCTCTTCATTGGCCAAAAGGGCAAGGATGCGCAGGCGCGTGGGCTCACCCGCCGCTCTCAGTGCCTCAATTACCTCTTCCGATGTCATGGCGCTCGCCGATCACATAAAGATATAAGGATATCTTTATGTCTTACTTTGTCGGGCTTGGCAAGGTGACGCCGAGCAAGGAGAGGTCCATCAGGATGACTCAGAAAGCCCCGCCTAACCGTTGCCTCTGATCGCATAGGCGGCTACATCCCTGTCAGCCCCATTTCCTCGATCGTGAAGAGCGCCCGCGCCCCATGGCACAGCAATATATTTTCCAGATGCAAGGCCTGACCAAGGCCTATCCCGGCGGCAAGAAGGTGTTCGAGAACATCTGGCTGTCCTTCTATTCCGACGCCAAGATCGGCGTGGTCGGGGTCAACGGCTCGGGTAAATCGACCCTGCTGAAGATCATGGCCGGGATCGACAAGGAATTTAACGGCGAGGCCAAGGCCGCTGACGGAATCAAGATGGGCTATCTTGAGCAAGAGCCCCATCTGGACGAGAGCCTCGATGTGCGCGGCAATGTCATTGCCTGGTGCGAAGAAAAGAAGATTTTCGACCGCTATAACGAAGTCGCCACCCTGATGGGCGAGGAATATACCGACGAGCTGATGGAGGAGATGAACGCCCTTCAGGAGAAGATCGACGCGGGCGACCTCTGGGACATCGATAGCAAGATCGAAATGGCCATGGGCGCGCTGCGTTGCGCCCCCGATGAAAGCGCCGTCGATAAGCTATCGGGAGGTGAGCGTCGCCGGATCGCCCTAGCGCGCCTGCTGCTCTCCAAGCCCGACATGCTGCTGCTCGATGAGCCGACCAACCACTTGGACGCCGAGTCCGTGGCCTGGTTGCAGCATCACCTCGAAAACTTCCCCGGCTGCGTCATCCTCGTGACCCACGATCGCTATTTCCTCGATCAGGTGACCAAGTGGACGCTGGAGCTGGATCGCGGCAAGGGCATTCCTTACGAGGGCAACTATTCCGGCTGGCTCGAGCAAAAGACCAAGCGGATCGTGCAGGAAAATAGCGAGTCGGATGCCCGCCAACGCGCCATGACCCGCGAACTGGAATGGGTGCGATCCTCGGCCAAGGCCCGTCAGTCCAAGTCCAAGGCCCGTCTGGCGGCCTATGAGGAAATGGTCAACCAGCAGGAGCGCGAAAAGCAATCCTTCGCCACCATCCAGATCCCGCCCGGGCCGCGCCTTGGCAATGTGGTCATCGAGGTGACTGATCTGAAGAAGTCCTTCGGCGACCGCGTCCTGTTCGATGGCCTGACCTTCAAGCTGCCGCCGAACGGCATTGTCGGCGTCATCGGTCCAAACGGCGCGGGTAAGTCGACCCTGTTTAAGCTGATCACCGGCCAAGAGACGCCCGACACCGGCACGGTGCGCCTCGGCGAGACCGTCAAACTGGCCTATGTCGATCAGAGCCGCGATGCGCTCGACCCCAACAAGAACGTCTGGCAAGAGGTGTCTCAGGGCCTGGATGTGCTCAAGGTCGGCGCGCGCGAAATCAATACCCGCTCCTATGTTGGCTCGTTCAACTTCCGGGGCGGCGATCAGCAAAAGAAGGTCGGGCTCCTGTCCGGCGGTGAGCGCAATCGCGTCCACCTGGCCAAGACCCTGACTACGGGCGGCAATGTCATCCTGCTCGATGAGCCGACCAACGATCTCGATATCGAAACCTTGCAGAACCTCGAAGAGGCGTTGGAAGAGTTCGCTGGGTGCGCTGTGGTCATCAGCCACGACCGCTGGTTCCTAGACCGTCTGGCCACCCACATCCTCGCCTTCGAAGGCGACGGCCATGTCGAATGGTTCGAGGGCAACTTTGAGGCCTATGAAGAGGACAAGAAGCGCCGTCTGGGCGCCGACAGCCTGATCCCCAAGCGCCTTAAGTTCCAGAAGTTCGGACGTTAAAGACACCATGACCAAGCCCGTCGTCGCCCTGACCCATCCGGCGCTCAAAACAATGGAGGCGCCCCTATCCCAGACCTATGAGGTTCTGCGGGTTTGGGAGACGGCCGATCACCTCGAATGGGCCAAGGGGCCGGGGCAGCGGGCGCAGGCCCTGATCGGGTTGGGCGAGCATGGGTTTAGCCGGGAATTTTACGAGAACCTGCCCAATCTTGGTCTCGTCGCCTGTATTAGTGTCGGCTACGACGCCTATGACCCGATCTTTCTGCGTGGGCGGGGGGTCGAGTTGACCCATGCCGACAGTCTCAACGCCGATGATGTCGCCGATCAGGCGGTTGGCGCAGCATTGGCCTCTTGGCGGCTAATCCTTGAGGGCGACCGGATGGTGCGTGCTGGGGGATGGACACCGTCCTATCGCGGTCCCCTTCGGCCAACCTTGCGGGGTAAGACGGCGGGGATTGTGGGTCTGGGGGCCATCGGTATGGCCATTGCTAAGCGCTTGCCCGCCTTTGGACTTGAGATCGCCTGGTGGGGACCGCGGGCCAAGCCCGATCAACCCCTTCGCTATGTTCCCGATCTGGTCGAACTGGCCAAGAAGTCTGATATTCTGTTTGTCGCTTGCCGAGCCGATGCGTCCAATGTCGGCCTGATCAGCCAAGAGGTCATCACAGCCCTTGGGCCGCAAGGCCTGCTGGTCAATGTGGCGCGTGGGTCGGTGGTGGATGAAGCCGCCCTGATCGCCGCGCTGAAGTCCGGGGCACTGGGCCGTGCGGCGCTCGATGTCTATGAGGTTGAGCCAACCCCGGCGGCGCGCTGGGCCGACGTTCCCAACACGCTTCTGACGCCCCATACGGCCGGTCAGAGCATTGAAGGGATTCCGGCCATGATCAGCCAAACCTTTGAAAATCTGCGTCTTCATTTTGCGGGTGAGCCCCTGCTGAGCCCGGTCCCATAGTTATTGATTTTTCCTATGGGTTTAAGAAATTAAATCGATTAGCCCTTTGCCATTGGCGGCTTTACAGTTCAAATCGCCAATGATCGCTGGACGCTCCGAGCCAGCGCCGAGAAGGGAACAGAAGATGAGCCTCGCCAACAGCAAGACCCTAGAAAACCTGAAGGACGCCTTCGCTGGCGAAAGCCAAGCCAACCGTCGCTACCTCTATTTCGCGCAAAAGGCCGACGTCGAAGGCTATAACGATGTCGCCGCCGTGTTCCGCTCCACCGCCGAAGGTGAAACCGGCCACGCTCACGGTCACCTGGAATTCATGGAAGCCGTTGGCGACCCTGCGACCGGCCTGCCCATCGGTGGCACCGAGAACAATCTCAAGGCCTCGATCGCCGGTGAGACCCACGAATATACCGACATGTATCCCGGTATGGCCAAGACCGCTCGCGAAGAGGGTTTTGACGAGATCGCTGATTGGTTCGAGACCCTGGCCAAGGCTGAAAAGTCCCACGCCGGCCGCTTCCAGCGCGCCCTCGACACTCTGGGCTAAACGGTTTTTGGGCGGTGGGGCTTGATGGCCTCGCCGCCCAATCCATTTCTAAATCCTGTTCGCGTATCTGATCCAAGAGGCACATTGTGGCTGATCCTGTGAAACCCGCCCGTGAAGGCAGTTTGGATGCCCCCTTCCGTCACCCCATCGCGTGGCGTGATGAGGCCTTTTACGATCTCGAAGCCGTCGAGAAGGAGATGGAGCGTCAGTTCGACGTCTGTCACACCTGCCGCCGTTGCTTCAATCTGTGCGACAGCTTCCCGCGCCTGTTCGACCTGATCGACGAGAGCAAGACCGGCGAGCTGGATAGTGTGGCCAAGGCTGACTATGCCAAGGTCGATGAGGCCTGCACCCTGTGTGACATGTGCTTCCTGACCAAGTGCCCCTATGTTCCGCCGCACGAGTTCGACATTGATATTCCCCACCTGATCTTGCGTTACCGCGCTGCCAAGCGCCGGGCGGGAGAGAAGAATTTCGTTCGTGATCAACTCGGCATGACCGACCGCAATGGCAAGATGGCCAAGCCGGTCGCTGGTATCGCCAACTGGATGACGGCGCGCAAGAACACCCCGCTGCGCAAGCTGCTCGATGCCATCGCCGAGATCGATGCCGAGGCCGAGCTGCCGCAGTTTCATTCCAAGACCGCCACCGACCTGCTCGCCACCCCCTATGCCCCTGATCCTGCTGGACCCGCCTTTGGTCAGCGCAAGGCAGCCCTCTATGCCACCTGCTTTGTCGACTATAACGCCCCCGATACGGCGGTTGCGGCGGCCAAGGTTCTGGCCAAGCAAGGGGTTGAGGCCAAGCTGGTCTATCCGGAATGTTGCGGTATGCCCCAGCTCGAGGCCGGTGATCTGGCCGATGTGGCCGGGCGGGCCGAGCGCGTGGCCAAGGCCTTCGCGCCCTATATCGAACAGGGCTATGAGGTCGTGGCCCTGACCGCCAGTTGCGGCCTGATGATGAAGTTCGAATGGCCGCTGCTTCTGCCCGAAAATGCCGCCGTCCAAGCCTTGGCCCGCGCCACCCGCGATGTCTGTGAATATGTCGTCGATATTTCCAAGACCCAAGGCCTAGCGCCCTGTCTGACCCCCGTCGAGGGCGGCGTCACGGTTCACCATGCCTGCCATGCCCGCGCCCAGAATATGGGGGCCAAGTCGGCAGAGCTGCTGCGTCTGATCCCAGACACCCGCGTCGAGATCGTCGAGCGCTGTTCGGGCCATGGCGGCACCTTCGGCGTCATGAAGGACACCCGTCCCTTGGCCGTCAAGATCGGCAAGCCTGCTGCAAAGGCCGTGGCGCAAAAGGATACAGCAGAGCTCTGTTCCGACTGCCCGCTGGCTTGCAAGCATCTGGGCCAGATCCTAATCGCTGAGACCGGCGACAAGGCCCAACCGCGCCAATCCCACCCCATCGAAATCTTTGCCCGTGCCTACGGGGTATTTTGAGAGCGAATGACCATGCCCACCACCCTTCGCCAGATCGCCGCCTCTGACCTGCTGTCCGACGCTGAATTTTCCAAGGTCCGCAAGGAGCGCCGCGCCGCGTTATTGCCGATCAAGCGCCTGCGCCGTGTCCATCTGGGCCCGCACTGCACCTTCTATTTTGAGTGTTTCGACACCATGCTGTTCCAGATCCAGGAGATGCTCCTGATCGAAAAGGGCGGGGCAGCCCAGATTCCGGACGAACTGGCCGCCTATAATCCGATGATTCCTCAGGGTCAGGAACTGGTCGCCACCATCATGTTCGAGGTCGAGGACCCGGTTCGCCGCGCCCAGATCTTGGCTCGCTTGGGCGGTGTCGAGGAGCTGCTCTATCTCAAGGTCGGTGAGACCAAGATCTATGGCACGGCTGACGGCGAGGAAGAGCGCACGCGCGACGATGGCAAGACCTCTGCCGTCCACTTCTTGCACTTCACCCTGCTGCCCGAACAGATCGCCCAGTTCCGCGACCCTGCGACCACGATCCTGATCGGCAGCGACCACGAATCCTACGCCCACATGGCCGTGCTAAGCCCTGCAACCCGGGCCGAGCTGTCTCGCGATTTTGCCTGATCCCCATTAAGGGTCAGGGCGTCTCTGGACAGTCTGGTTCCCTAAGGTTAGCCTATAGGCTGAGTGATCGCTGATCACCTATTTAGTGTTTGCGTGAAGGATCGGCCTGGCCATGAGTGATACCCATTTTGACGTGATCATTGTTGGCGCAGGCCTATCGGGGGTTGGCGCGGCGCGTCACCTGCAGCTCAACTGCCCGGGCAAGACCTTCGCCCTGCTCGAGGGCCGCGACTCTATTGGCGGGACTTGGGATCTTTTCCGCTATCCCGGCATCCGCTCGGACAGCGATATGTATACGCTCGGCTATTCCTTTCGCCCTTGGAAGGAGTCCAAGGCCATCGCCGACGGCCCGTCGATCTTGAAATATGTCAAGGACACGGCCTCGGAGGCCTCTATCGATCAGCACATCCGACTGAGCCATCAGGTCAAGCGCGCCAGTTGGTCCACCGCCGATGCGGCTTGGACCGTCGAGTGCGAGGTTGGGCCAGACAAGACCGTCACCCAACTGACCTGCAATTTCCTCTTTATGTGCAGCGGCTATTACAGCTATGCGGGCGGCTATACGCCCGACTTTGCTGGAACCGAGCGCTTTGCGGGCAAGATCGTTCATCCGCAAAAATGGCCGCAAGATCTCGACTATGCGGGCAAGAAGGTTGTGATCATCGGCAGTGGCGCGACGGCGGTGACTTTGGTGCCTGAAATGGCCAAGACCGCCGCCCACGTGACCATGCTGCAACGTTCGCCGACCTATATTGTCGCGCGGCCTGACTATGATGCGGTGGCCGATTGGCTGCGCGCCCGTCTTCCTGCCAAGCTGGCCTATAGTTTAACCCGTTGGAAGACGGTGCTCTTGGGCATGTATTTCTTCCGCATGTGTCGCAAGGCCCCGGACCGGGTCAAGGCCCTGTTGCTTAGCGGCGTGCGCGCGGCGCTCGGTCCTGATTACGACATCAAAAAGCACTTCACGCCGAAATATAACCCGTGGGAACAGCGCCTGTGCCTGGTGCCCAATGGCGACCTGTTCACCTCGATCAAGGACGGCAAGTCTAGCGTCGTCACCGACCAGATCGAGACCTTCACCGAGACCGGCCTGACCCTGAAATCGGGCGAGACCTTGGAGGCCGATATTGTCGTAACCGCCACGGGCCTGAACCTCGAACTGCTTGGCGGCCTTCAGGTCACCATCGACGGCGTCGCCACCGATGTGTCCAAGACCCTCAGCTACCGCGGCATGATGTATAGCGGCCTGCCCAATCTGGCGGCCTCCTTTGGCTATACCAACGCCTCGTGGACCTTGAAGTGCGATCTGACCTGCGAATATGTCTGCCGCCTGATCAACCATATGGACAGGAAGGGTCTGCGTCAGGCAACGCCGGTCCTGACCGATCCCTCGATGGGCACCGAGCCTTGGCTGGACTTCTCGTCCGGCTATGTCACCCGCTCAATCGACAAGTTCCCCCGCCAAGGCGACCGCGCCCCGTGGAAGCTGCACCAGAATTACGCGTTAGACATCATGAACCTACGCTTCAGCTCGCTGGACGACGGGGTGATGCGCTTTACCAACCCGGTGAAGGCTAAGGCCGCTAAGCGGGTTGCTGAGACGGTTTAGGGTTTGGGTGATAGGATTAGAACGAAAGGGTGGCATCTGAACGTGCCGCCTTTTTTTATCGGTCACGGTCTGTGCAGCGAAGATCGATAGGATCAAACAAAGCCCTTTCCCCCCTTGAGGGGGAGAGGGTTGGGAGAGGGGGGTATCCCCACGCCTCAGTTCAAAGGGTCTGGATCCCCGCCTTTGCGGGGAACTCGGGGGGTGCGGGATTTCCGCGTTTTCCGAGGCGTGAAACAAGGCCCCCTTCGTCGCTTCGCGCCACTTCCCCCAAGGGGGGAAGATCTTGGCGTTCTAAATCTTCCCCCTCTGGGGGAAGTACCGGCGTAGCCGGGGTAGGGGGTTCTTGTTTCCCTTTCTTCCGCTTTCCCCGCGCAGGCGGGGACCCAGAACCCTTTCACTGAGGCGGGCAGTGGCCCTCTGGATTTCTGTTTTGCGGGAACGTGGCGCAGAGGGCCGTGGATGAACACCCCCCACTCCCAACCCTCTCCCCCTCAAGGGGGGAAAGGGCTTTTCTTTAACTCGCGTCATTGCGAGGCGAGAAACAAGGCCCCCGTCGGCGCAGCCGGGGTGGGGGTTCTACAGTCCTCCCGCCACTTTTTTCGACAGATTACCCCCGCCTAGAGCACAAATTTGAACCGGATTGGGCAGGCGGCGGCTTTCTTCAACCCG
>CANFKD010000073.1 GCA_947447115.1 Caulobacteraceae bacterium | reverse complement strand
TTCGAGGATCAGTTTCTTGGCACCGTAGAGGTTGCTGGCCTCAATCAATGCATCAAACACCGAGCTCTGACCCGATGTGGCGTCGTATGCCTTTGGCATTACGGCGTCGCCTCCCTGTCGTTCATCCAGTTCGTTGTCACAATTTGATCCTATTTGCGCTGAGGTCCAACAGAAATAGGCAGTTTGGCTGCAAAGATGTCGCCAAGGCTTGATCATCGGCGCGCAAAGTCCGATTTAAGGACCATGGTCACGCTCATCGACACCAATGCCGCCCAAACTCTGCGCCATCCCGAAAAGCGCAACCGCCCAGAATCAGCGGTTCTGCGCAAGCCCGAATGGCTGCGCGTTAAGGCCCCCGGCTCCGAGGGCTATAATCTGACCCGCAAGATCGTGAAGGACAACGGTCTGGTGACGGTCTGCGAAGAGGCGGCCTGTCCCAATATCGGAGAGTGCTGGAGCCAAAAGCACGCGACCATGATGATCATGGGCGACACCTGCACGCGGGCCTGCGCCTTCTGTAACGTCAAGACTGGACTGCCCGGGCCGTTGGATGCCAGTGAGCCAGAGCGGGTGGCCTTGGCGGTCCAGCAGATGGGCCTTAGCCATGTCGTCATCACGTCGGTGGATCGGGATGATCTGGTCGATGGCGGCGCCGATCACTTTGCACAGGTGGTGAGGGCGATCCGGGCGGCGGCCCCGGCCACGACGATCGAAATCCTGACCCCCGACTTTCTGCGTAAGGACGGCGCGGCCGAGCAGGTCATTGATGCGCGGCCAGATGTGTTCAACCACAATCTGGAGACGGTGCCGCGGCTCTATCTCAAGATCCGCCCCGGTGCGCGCTACTATCACTCCTTGCGCCTGCTCGAGCGTGTTAAGGAGCGCGATCCGTCACAGTTCACCAAGTCTGGCCTGATGGTCGGATTGGGCGAGACCAAGCAAGAGGTCATGCAGGTGATGGACGATATGCGCTCTGCCGGCATCGATTTCATCACCATTGGCCAATATCTACAGCCAACGCGCCGTCACGCCCCCATCGACCGCTATGTCGAACCGGCGGAGTTTAAGGCCTATGAGGCCATTGCCCGGGCCAAGGGGTTCTTGATGGTCTCGGCCAGTCCGCTGACGCGGTCTTCGCACCATGCGGGTGAGGATTTTGCGCGTCTGAAAGCGGCCCGCGCTGCCAAGGCGGCGGCAATGTCGGCCCAGCGCTAGGACTTCGGCTCCTGTGCGCCACGCCCTGACGAAGATCTTGCCCTATAGCGTCGACCAGATGGTCGCGCTGGTCGGGGACGTGGAAGCCTATCCAGACTTCATTCCGTGGATCACCCAGATGCGCACTTGGAACGCGGTGACCCGCGCGCCGGGTGTGACTCAGGTCGATGCCGAAGCGGGTGTCGGGTTCAAGTTCCTGAGAGAGCGGTTTGCGACGCGGGTTGTGCGCGATGAAAACCAGGGCCGGGTCGAGGTGGCCTTGCTCTATGGGCCCTTTCGCAAGCTGTCCAACATCTGGGCCTTCTATCCCGACCCTGCCGGAACCCGGATCGAGTTTAGCATCGATTTCGAGTTCAAGACTCGCCTGCTCGATGCCCTCTTAAAAGCTAATATGAACAGTGCTGTAGAGCGACTTATTCAGTGTTTTGTTGAGCGTGCAGAGCAGCTTTACGCCAGTCCTAAGGCCTAGGTTAGGCGGTCGCGCAGCATCTCAAGCGCAACCTTGACCGCCTCCATGCGGATCTCACTGCGGCCCAGATCCCCAAACCGCTCGACCCGGTGGATCACCGAATGGTTGGTACGGAAGGTGGCAAAGTGCACCAGTCCGACGGGCTTAAGGGTGGTGCCGCCGGTTGGGCCTGCGACGCCTGTGATCGAGACTGCAATATGGGCGTTCGAATTGTTGACGGCTCCCTCGGCCATCATGCGGGCTACCGGCTCGGATACGGCACCATAGTCCGCGATCATGTCGCCCGGGACATCGAGCATTTCGGACTTGGCGCGGTTGGAATAGGTCACAAAGCTGCGTTCCAGCACGTCTGATGACCCGGAAATGGCCGTAATGGCAGCTGAGACCAGTCCGCCGGTGCAGCTTTCCGCCGTCGTGACCCGAAGCCGACGCTCCCGCGCCTCATCAACGAGCAGGCGGGCGAGGGTTTCGATTTCCAAGGGAAACATGGCGCGGACTTTCCAATAGGGACTATGGACCGATCATGGCCCGTTCGCGTGCCGGTGACAATGAAAGAGCGAGGCTAGAGCGGCATATCGACGGAAGCGACGGCCTGAGCCGCTAGACCCTCTTCGCGCCCGGTAAAGCCCATCCTTTCCGTCGTTGTGGCCTTAATGCTGACCCGTTCTACCGGCAGGCTAAGGATCTCAGCGACCCGTTCTCGCATGGCTTGGCGGTGGGGTTTTATTTTGGGCCGCTCGCAGATCAGAGTCAGATCGATATTGATAATGACCCCGCCCTTGGCTTGAACGAGATTGGCGGCATGACGCAAAAAGACCTCAGAGGCGACGCCGCGCCATTGCGGATCGATTGGGGGGAAGTGATCGCCGATGTCGCCCTCGCCGATGGCGCCGAGAATCGCGTCGGTCAGGGCATGGAGCCCGGCGTCGGCATCGGAATGGCCGATCAGGCCCATCTCATGGTCAATCTTAATCCCGCAGAGCCAAAGCTCTTCGCCTACGCCAAACTGATGGGCGTCTATGCCCTGACCGATTCGCACCGCGCGGCGACGGGAGGCTAGGGCCTCAGCCATGGCAAAATCCTCAGGATAGGTGAGTTTAAACAGCATGGGATCGCCAGGAATGGCCAAGACCCGGCCGCCCGAAGCCTCCACGACACCGGCATCGTCGGTCATTTCAGCATCAAGGGGCAGGGCGTCATAGGCCTTGACCAGCGCCTCAAACCGAAAGGCCTGTGGCGTTTGGACCCGATAGAGCCCGTCCCGCACGGCGGCGGTTAGGTGGCCGTCTGCATCCTGACGCTTGAGGCTGTCGGCCATGGCCAGCGTCGGTACCGCGCCTTCAGCCTCGGAGAGCCTGTCCAGCAATGGGCGAATGTGGTTGGCCGCAACAAATGGCCTGGCCGCATCGTGGATCAGGACAGACGCGATGGGGTGAGGGCTGGCCTTCAAGGCGTCGAGGCCTGCTCGGACGGAGTCTGTGCGCCTTGCGCCGCCGATGACGCTCTGCCATCCCTCGAGCCCCGTCAGCGCAGCCTTGGCTTCGGCTTCAGCGCCTTTCGGTATGACGACAATCAGCGGCTTGGCTCCAGCCTGCAACATCGCTGCGACGGACCAGCGCAGGACGGGTTGGCTACCGACAAGGCGCCATTGCTTGGCGGGTCCCGATCCAGCCCTCTGCCCTGAGCCACCTGCAACAATGATCGCTGAAAATTCCATAACCCTGTTTTGGCCAACAATCGGTGAAAGTCTAGACTAGACGGCATGGAAATATCTGCCTAAAAAGTGAACTATAGAGGTGACTATTAAATGGGCGATCTTCTTTCCATCGGATCTGAAACCGTTGCCGGGAAGGTGTTCCTCGCGCCGATGACGGGCGTTAGTGACCTGCCGTACCGGATGACGGCCCTCAAACAGGGGGCTGCCTATGTGGCCACCGAGATGGTTGCTTGCGCTGACCTCGCCAAAGGACGCCCTGATGTGATGCGCCGCGCCGCGATTGGCGAGGGCTCGCACCTGATGGTCATGCAACTGGTTGGGCGTGAGGCCCAGTGGATGGCTGAGGGCGCTCGGCTCGCCCAGAGCGCCGGGGCCCACATCATTGACATCAATATGGGCTGTCCTGCCAAGGAGGTGACCGGCGCCCTGTCTGGTTCTGCCCTCATGCGAGACCTTGATCTGGCCGAAAGCCTGATCCGCGCCGTGGTCGATGCCGTCGATGTACCTGTGACCGTCAAGATGCGGCTCGGCTGGGATGAAAATAGCTGCAATGCGCCGGACCTGGCCCAGCGCGCTGAGGCCGCTGGGGTCAAGGCCGTCACCATCCACGGGCGCACCCGTTCTCAATTCTATAAGGGCCAAGCCAACTGGGCCGCGGTTCGGTTGGTCAAGGAGGCTGTGTCCATCCCTGTGATCGTCAATGGCGACGTGGTCGATCTGGCCAGCGCAAAGGCGGCTCTAGAGATTTCGGGAGCCGATGGCGTGATGATCGGGCGAGGGGCCTATGGCCGTCCGTGGATTGCTTCGGCCCTATCGGCTGGCCTTCGGGGCGAAGCCTTTGCAGAGCCGGACATCAATCATCGTCTGTCCATCGCCCTAGACCATTTTGATGCCGCGCTTGCGTTTCATGGCGACCATCACGGGGTTCGCATCTTTCGCAAGCATTTGGGCTGGTACATTGAAGCGGCCCCGAGGCCAATCGATCCGGCCCTTCGCCGCCAAGCCAAGGCGACGCTCTGCCGCCTTGAAGATCCCAGAGCGATCATCGAAGGCCTAACCACCCTTTGGTCGTCTGATAACGAAAGTCTTGCCGCATGACCTTGAACAGCAGGGGTAACCGCCTCGGTAAACCCGGCAAGATGCCGGAGGCGAAGCAGAGCCTTCGCGCCACCGCCTTTGATCTTAGCCCAGAACCAGCCTTGGTGATTGGGGAAGAGGGCGGAATCATTGCCGTCAACGAGGCTGCAGAAACGCTGTTTGGCCATGGATTGAGCCTGCTCGCACGCGGTCGGTTTCGCGATGCCCTGCCGACGGGTTCGACGCTGGTTTCCCTGATCGACCGGGCCATAGCCCAAGATGCGCGGGTTCGTGAGCGCGGGCTTGAGATTAGCCTCTTTGGTCAACCGACCTTCGAGGCCGACGGCGCAGCTGCGCCTATGGGCGATGGCTCCATCCTACTGACGCTGCATCCTCGGCTGACACCTCTGGGGTCTGAGCGGCTAGGGGACTCGGCGGGCCTGCGATCGGTTGTCGGTCTTGGCCGGATGCTGGCCCACGAGATCAAGAACCCGCTGGCGGGTATTCGCGGGGCCGCCCAACTGTTGAAATCCAGCGCACGGGCCGAGGATGCGCCACTCGCCCAACTGATCGTCGATGAGACCGACCGAATTCGGCGTCTCGTTGATAAGATGGAGGCCTTTTCGGACAATGCGCCGCCGGTGCGTGAGCCGGTCAATATCCACCTGGTCCTCGACCGGGTTCGGGCACTGGTCGTCAATGGGGTGGCCGATGGCCTGACCTTGAAAGAGACTTACGATCCGTCCTTGCCCTCGACCTATGGCGACGAGGACCAACTGATCCAGATCTTCCTCAATCTGGTCAAGAATGCCGCTGAGGCCGCCCATTCGCGCGGTGACGGACGCGGCGAGGTTCTGATCTCGACGGGTTATCGCCATGGGGTTCGGGTTCGCACGGCTAGCGGCCAGACACCGCGCGGCGCGCCGCTAGAGATCAAGATTACCGATAATGGCCCGGGGGTTGCACCCCATCTGCGCGACCATCTGTTCGAGCCCTTTGTGACCAGTAAGACCTTTGGTGCCGGACTGGGTCTGGCCTTGGTGTCCAAGTTGGTGGTGGCCCACGGCGGCATGATCGACTTTGAGTCAGATCCCGGCCGCACCACCTTCCGCGTTCTTCTGCCCATCGAACCTTGAGTGCACGTCCTCTCCCCCGTGCTGTCTAATTGCTGTGAATAGGTTTGCCCCATGTCTGCACACCACAAGATCTTGATCGCCGATGATGATGCCTCCATCCGGCTGGTGCTGAGCCAAGCCTTTACCCGGCTCGGCTATCAGGTGCGGGCGACGGGCAATGCGACGACCCTTTTGAAGTGGGTGTCGGACGGGGAGGGCGATCTGGTCATCACCGATGTGGTCATGCCCGATGAGAATGTCTTCGATGTCCTGCCCCGCATCCGAAAAGATCGGCCCAAGCTACCGATCATTGTGATGAGCGCTCAAAATACGCTCGTCACGGCGGTGAATGCTGCTGAGGTTGGGGCCTTTGAATATATCCCAAAGCCCTTTGATCTGGACGACATGACCGCTGCTGCCAAGCGGGCGCTGTCTCGGCCTGCTGATGGCGAGGCGGCTAAGGCTCAGGCCCGCGCGGTCCGTGACGAGCGCCTGCCACTGATCGGTCGTTCCGCCCCTATGCAGGAGGTCTATCGCACCATCGCGCGTTTGGTCGGTGCGGACCTGACCACCCTGATCCTTGGCGAATCTGGCACGGGTAAGGAGCTGGTCGCCCGCGCCCTGCATGATCTGGGCCGTCGCCGCGATGGCAAGTTCGTGGTCATCAATTTGGCCGCAACGCCGCGCGAGCGGGTTGAGACCGAACTGTTCGGCCGCGATGAGGGCGAGAGCGGCAAGCTCGTCGAAGCCGACGGGGGCACCCTGTTCCTCGACGAGATTGGCGATATGCCGCTCGATGCCCAGACAAGGTTGCTACGGGTTATCGATGGGTCGGAATCGGCACTGAACCCAAAGACCAACCGCCGCCCCAATGTCCGGATCATTGCCGCCACCAATCGCGATCTGCGCGGTCTGATCCAGCAGGGCCTGTTCCGCGAGGACCTGTTCTTCCGGCTCAATGTTGCGCCGGTTCGGTTGCCGCCGCTTCGCGATCGCACGGAGGATATCCCAGATCTGGCTCGCTCGTTCCTGTTGCGCGCCAACCGGGAGGGCTTGCCGTCCAAGACCATCGATCAGAACGCGCTTGAGCGGCTAAAGGTCCATAATTGGCCTGGCAATGTGCGAGAGCTGGAAAATCTGATCCGCCGCATCTGCGCCCTCTATGGCGAGGACCTGATTACAGCCCGTATCATCGAGCGCGAACTTCAGGACCATAGTCCGGCGCAGGTCAGCGAGGATGGACCCATCACCTTGTCGGGCCTGATTGAACGCTATCTCAGCCGTCACTTTGCCGATCAACCCGACGGCATCCCTGCGGTTGGTCTCTATGATCGTATCCTGATGGAGATGGAGGCCCCTCTGATCAAGCTGACCTTGAACGCCACGCGCGGCAATCAGGTTCGGGCGGCAGAGATTCTCGGCCTGAACCGCAATACCCTTCGCAAAAAGATCCAAGATCTTGGGGTCAATATGGCTAAGCCCAAGCGCTAAACCAGATTGTCACAGTCTGGCGACGCTCAAGCCCCATAAATCTGAGGCCGATGGTCACTATTGACGCCCATTGGCAACATGGGTGTTGAAAATAGGGCACAGTTGATCCTACTCTCACCCCATGAGTGATGACGCCCTTCGTCAAAGGCTGTTTGATCCCGCCGCGCTGATGAGCCGGTTGAGGGTACGCGTCGGCGAGATCGCCCGCATTCGATATGGTCTGGGTCTTGGTTACGCGCTCGCGTGTATCTTGACGGTTGTGGCGGTGTCCTTGGCATCATCCGCTCCGGGTGAAGGGCCGATTGGTCCAGCCAGCCGAGCCGTTCTGGCCCTCCTGATCTTCAATCTGCTTTTGATCCTGGCCCTCGTCGGCGCAATGGGATGGCGCGTGGCGCGCTTGGCGACCCAGTCTAAAGATGCGGGCTCTCGGCTGCATTTGCGCTTCGTGACCCTATTTGCGGCTGCGGCTGTGGCGCCTGCTGTGGTGGTCGCGATCTTCTTTGGCCTTCTGGTCAATCAGGGCGTCGACAACTGGTTTAATCTGCGGGTTAAGACGGCGGTCGAAAACGGCGCCGTCTTCGCCAATGCCTATCTGGAAGAACAGAAGCGCTACATCCAGCGCGAGATGGGCGATCTGGCCAGTGACCTCAATCAGGTGCCAAAGAAGCTGACCGAAAGCCCTGTCACCTATTCCAGCTACCTGCGTGATCAGGCCGCCTATCGGGCCTTTCCGGCGGTCTATGTCATCGATCACGAGGGCCGAATTCTGGCCCGTGCCGAATCCCCCAGTGCACCGCCCTATCTGGCCCCGCCGCCCAACACCTTGGTCGCTGCCGATACGGGCGAGATCGTCATGCGGCCCTTTGCGGCTGAGAACCTCTTTCGTGCCGTGTACCGGCTCAAGGCCTATGATGATGCCTATCTCTATACGGCTCGGTATGTCGAAAAAGGCTTGATGCAGCGGCTCTTTCAGTCGGAAAAGTCCGTGCTCGACTATCGCGATGCTGAGACCAATCGCGCCCGTATCCAGACCGTCTTTGCCATGAGCTATGTCGAGACCGTGCTCTTAGTGCTGGTCGGTGCCGTGTGGCTGGGCATGGCGGCGGCCTCGGCCATTGCAACACCCATTGCCAAGTTGGTGCAGGCGGCAGACCGGGTTGCAGGCGGCGATCTGACGGCGCGCGTTGAGACCGTGCGCTCGCCTGAAGAGATTGCCGTTCTGTCAGATGCCTTTAACCGCATGACCAAGGACCTTGGCGACCAACAACAGGCGCTTATTGCCGCCAGTATTGACGCTGAATCGCGACGGCAATTTATTGAGACGGTGCTGTCGGGCGTCAGCGCTGGCGTGCTTGGCCTTGATCCTCAAGGGCGGATTTCAGCGACCAACCATCAGGCTGCAACCCTGTTGGATGTGGAGGACACCCTTCTCTATGGCCTGCCGCTGAGTGAGGTCGCGCCGGAATTTATGCCACTGGTCGCCATGGCCCAGTCTGCGCGCGGCGAGGCTGAGGAAGAGGTCGATATTGTTCGCGGGGCCCAGACCCGCAGGCTGCGCGTGCGCGCCTCTACGACGGCGGAAGCGGAGGTCGTTTTGACCTTTGATGATATTACCCGTCTGGTCACGGCGCAGCGCAATGCGGCTTGGCGCGATGTGGCCCGCAGGATCGCCCACGAGATTAAGAACCCTCTGACCCCGATCCAACTGTCAGCCGAGCGTTTGCGCCGCAAATATCGTAGCGAGATTCAGAGCGATCTGGAGACCTTTGATCGCTGCACCGACACCATCATCCGTCAGGTCGGCGATATCGGCCGAATGGTCGACGAGTTCTCATCCTTCGCCCGCATGCCCGCGCCGCAATTTTCGACCTGCGATGCCAATGAGATGCTGCGCCAAGCCGTCTTTGCCCAGCGTGTCGCCGATCCTGAAACCGCCATTAGCCTGGAAGAGCCAGCCGAGACTGTAGGCCTGACCTGCGATGCGCGGATGGTGGGGCAGGGGCTGACCAACCTTTTGAAAAATGCGGGTGAAGCCATTTCTGCGCGGCGGCTCAAGGAGCCTGATCTGCAAGGCCGGATCATCGCGCGTCTGATCTTTATCGATGGCGCCCCAGCCTTTGAGGTTGAGGATAATGGCATTGGCTTACCGTCCCGCGACCGCGACCGCCTGACCGAGCCCTATGTGACGACGCGGGAAAAGGGCACGGGCCTTGGCCTCGCGATTGTAAAACGGATCATGGAAGACCATGGCGGCGATCTGGCCTTGTCAGATGCTGCTGTAACGCCCGGAGCCCGAACGAGCCTTCGTTTTGCCCGGTCGAGCCGAGTTCAAATGTCTCTGGCCAATCCGCCAGCGACGGAGAGAGGAAGTCATGGCGGCTGATATTCTGGTAGTCGACGATGAGGCTGATATCCGCGAATTGGTGGCGGGCATCTTGGCCGATGAGGGTTATGCCGTTCGCACGGCCCCGGATGCGAACGCGGCGCTGGTTGCGATCAATGCGCGAAAGCCGTCCCTGCTCATCCTAGACATCTGGATGCAGGGCGGCGGCATGGACGGGCTTGAACTGCTCGACATGATCAAGACCTTGGACGCTGATCTGCCCGTCGTGATGATCTCTGGCCACGGCAATATTGAAACAGCCGTCAGTGCCATTCGGCGCGGCGCCTATGATTTCCTCGAAAAGCCCTTCAAGTCGGACCGCCTTCTATTGGTCGTCCAACGGGCGTTGGAATCGGCCAATCTCAAGCGCGAGAACCGCCGCCTGCGTCAGCAGACCTTGGCACCGGATGGGTTTATCGGTCATTCGGCACCGGCTCAGCAACTGCGTCAGTTGATCGGAAAGATCGCGCAAGCCAATAGCCGTATCTTGATCTCTGGCCCTCCCGGATCGGGCAAGGAACTGGTCGCGCGCCTGATCCACGATGCCAGCCCCCGGTCGGGCAATGAGTTTGTGGCCATTGCAGCAGCGGGCATGACGACGGACCGCATCGATCTGGAACTGTTCGGGGAAGAGGGCGCGGATGGCCATCCCAGCAAGATTGGGGTGTTCGAACGGGCTCACGGTGGCTCGCTCTATCTCGACGAGATCGCAGATATGCCGCGCGAGACGCAAGGCCGAATCTTGCGCGTGCTCGTCGATCAACGGTTCCGGCGCGTTGGCGGCACGACCGATGTTCAGGTCGATGTTCGGGTCATGTCCTCGACCGCGCGAGACCTGCGTGAAGAGATCGCGGCAGGGCGGTTCCGTGAAGACCTGTTCCACCGTCTAAATGTGGTGCCCGTCCGCGTGCCCGGTCTGTCAGAGCGCCGGGACGATATTTCCGAACTGGTCGACTATTTCATTTCGGCGATCAGCGAGGCTACGGGACTTCCACGGCGCATCTTGGGTGAGGACGCCATCGCAACCCTTCAGGTCCATGCTTGGCCGGGAAATGTTCGCCAACTGCGCAACAATGTTGAGCGGCTCTTGATCCTCGCCAGCGGTGATCCTACCCAGCCCATCACAGCCGAGATGCTGCCTTCTGAGGTCGCGACAGCTGGAACGGCGGGTTCGATGGGGGCTGAGCGGATTATTGCCCTGCCGCTGCGCGATGCCCGCGAGGTGTTTGAGCGTGAATATCTCAACGCCCAGATCATGCGCTTTGGCGGCAATATTTCGCGGACGGCAGCCTTCATCGGTATGGAGCGCTCGGCTCTGCACCGCAAACTTAAGTCGCTCGGGGTTGCGCCCCTGCGGTCCGGCGAAGACGAGGAAGACTAATGGGACGGGTTGCCTATGTGAACGGTCGGTATCTGGAGCACAGTCAGGCTGTGGTCCATGTCGAGGACCGTGGCTTTCAGTTTGCTGATGCGGTCTATGAGGTCTGGGCGGTGTTTGATGGAAAATTGGCCGATTGCGAGGGGCACTTTAACCGGCTCGACCGAAGCCTTTCAGAACTGTCCATTGATCAGCCCATGAGCCGCGCTGCCCTGCGCATGGTGATTGGCGAGACCCTGCGCCGCAATCGCATCAAGGACGGCATGGTCTATCTGCAGATCAGCCGCGGTGTTGCTAAGCGCGACCATGCCTTCCCCGATCCCGCACCCTTGCCGACCGTCGTCTTGACCGCCAAGTCGATCAACTATGACGCTTTGAATGCCAAGGCCGCCAAGGGCGTCAGCGTCATCACCCAGCCCGACATTCGCTGGGGTCGCTGTGACATCAAGACGGTCGGTCTTCTTCCCAATGCCATGGCCAAGACCTTGGCTCATGATGCCGGGGCCGAAGAGGCGTGGCTTGTCGATGAGATGGGTCTTGTGACCGAGGGCGCATCAACCAATGCCTGGATCGTCGATGCCTCCGGAACGCTCCGCACCCGTGACACCCAAGCCAACATCTTGCGCGGCATTACCCGTGCAGCCCTGATCGAGCGACTGAAGGAACAGGGCATAGCCTTCTCTGAAAAGCCCTTCTCGGTCGAGGAGGCCAAGGGTGCAAAGGAGGCATTTTTGACAGCGGCGTCAGCTTTTGTGCTTCCCATCGTGCAGATCGACAACATTACCATTGGTAATGGACGGCCGGGACCTTTGAGCTTGAGCCTAAGGAGCCTATATATGGAGACGGCCAGACGCACAGCGAGCTGACCGCGAAACACTCATGTGTGGGGGCATTTTGCCTCCGATTAAGAAAAAGAGGGTCGAAAAGGCCATGACGAACGATAAAAAGCAAAATCTACAAGACACCTTTCTGAACAGCGTCCGCAAGACCCGCACGCCGCTAACGATCTTCTTGATCAATGGCGTAAAGCTGCAGGGTGTCGTCAGTTGGTTTGATAATTTCTGCGTGCTGCTCCGCCGCGATGGTCAGTCGCAGCTGGTCTATAAGCACGCCATCTCGACCATAATGCCCGCACAGCCGGTTCAGTTGTACGAGCCAGAGCAAGATTTCGACGATTGACCGACAGTTTTGTAGACCGCACGCCTGAGGTCCAGACGGCGCTGGTGGTCCATCCGGTTCGCGCTCAGGGTCGCGGCTCCGTCAATCGGCTCCGCGATCCAGCCGCGCGTTTGGAAGAGGCCGTTGGCTTGGCCGAGGCGCTCGATGTCGTCATTTGCGGCGCACAGGTCACGCCGCTGCGCACCGCCATGCCTGCGACCCTGTTCGGTAAGGGCAAGGTCACCGAGATTGGCGAGCAGGCCCGTGATCTTGGGGCCAATGTCGTCATCATTGATGATGCCCTGACGCCGGTGCAACAGCGCAATCTGGAAAAGGCGTGGGAGGTCAAGGTGCTCGACCGCACCGGCCTGATCCTCGAGATCTTCGCGCGCCGCGCCCGCACCCGTGAGGGCAAGCTTCAGGTCGAATTGGCACGTCTCGACTATGAAAAGTCACGCCTCGTGCGCACCTGGACCCACCTGGAGCGCCAGCGCGGCGGGATGGGGGTCATGGGCGGCCCCGGTGAAACCCAGATCGAAACCGACCGGCGCCTGCTGGCCGACAAGATCGGTAAGCTGAAGAAAGAACTGGATGAGGTGCGGCGGACCCGCTCCTTGCACCGTGTTGCGCGTCAAAAGACACCGACACCGACCATCGCTCTGGTCGGCTATACCAATGCCGGTAAATCGACCCTGTTTAATCGCCTGACCGAGGCCGAGGTCATGGCCGAGGACATGCTGTTCGCCACCCTCGACCCGACCTTACGGACCGTGCGTCTGCCCGGCGGTCGGCCTGCGATCCTGTCCGACACGGTGGGTTTCATTTCCGATCTGCCACACGAACTGGTCGAAGCCTTCCGCGCGACGCTCGAAGAGGTTCAAGAGGCGGATGTGATCTTGCATGTGCGCGACATCGCCAATCCAGACAGCCGTGCCCAAGCCCATGATGTTGAGTCCGTCCTCGACCAGATCAAGCTTGGCCGCGACAGCGACCGGGTCCTGATCGAGGTCTGGAATAAGGTCGATATGTTAGACGAGGAGGGCCGGGGAGAGGTTCTGGCCCGCGCCCTTCGCTCCGACGAGGCTATGGGTCCGCTCGCCGTCGCGGTCTCAGCGGTCACGGGTGAGGGCATGGACCGCCTGCGCCAAATCCTCGCCGACCATGTCGATACCGGCGAAGAGGCGACCATTACTCTGGCCTATGCCGATGGCCAAGCCATCGCTTGGCTCTATCGCCATGGCCGGGTGCTCAAGCGGGTTGATCAGGAGGATGGCGCGGTTGTGCTACGTGTGCGGCTTGATGCCCAGGCGATTGGACGGTTCCAGCGCGGTTTTCCGAACGCGGTGATGGATTAGGAAACAAGGCCCCCTTCGGCCCTTGGGGCCACTTCCCCCAGAGGGGGAAGATCACGGACGGTAAATCTTCCCCCTCTGGGGGAAGTACCGGCGAAGCCGGGGTAGGGGGCTGCCTACCCCTTGGCCTTATCAATAGCCTTGGCCGCATTCCACAGATCATCCATCTCCGCCAAATCAGACTGATCGGGCGTCCGATTCTGCGCCGCAAGAGATCGTTCTATATAGCTGAAACGCCTCACAAACTTAGCATTGGCACTGCGCAAGGCATCTTCAGGTTCAATGTCCAACTTGCGGGCCAGATTGGCGATGACGAACAGAAGATCGCCCAGTTCCTCGCGGGCCTTGGCCTGATCCCCGGCATCAATTTCGACCTCTAGCTCGGCCAGTTCCTCGCGCAGTTTGGCCAGAACCTCGGTCGTGTTGGGCCAGTCAAAACCCACGCGAGCCGCCCGCTTGGTCAGTTTCACCGCCCGTGTCATGGCCGGAAGACTGGCGGGAATATCGTCGAGGAGGCTGGCCGCCTTACCCTTCGCCGCCCGTTCCCCAGCCTTGATCACTTCCCAAGCATCGGTCTGTTCGGCCGACGTGCGGCCATCGGCCTGTCCAAACACATGGGGGTGACGGCGCAGCATCTTGTCGCAAATGGCTTGAGCGACGTCGGCAAAATCGAACTCACCCCGTTCCTGCGCCATCTGGGCATGGAACACGGCTTGGAACAGAAGGTCACCCAATTCGTCGCGAAGGTCGCCCAAGTCACCGCGCTCAATGGCGTCAGCGACCTCATAGGCTTCTTCGACCGTATAGGGGGCGATGGTGGCGAAGGTCTGTTCCAGATCCCAAGGACAGCCGCCAACCGGATCGCGCAGGCGGCGCATGATCTCGATCAGATGAAAGATGGGGTGTTGAGCATCCTTGAGCACGGATGGCGCATCAGACGTCATCAGCTTAAGCGCCTTCTTGGGGTGTTTGGTCGGCGTCACGCTGGCGCAGAGATTCACGTATGGCGCTGTGGCTGGCCTCGTCCAAGCGATAGCCATTCGCCCCCCACGCCGCGATGATGGCTAAGAGGCCTGGAAAGACACCAAAGAGAAACTGCAATCCCGTCAAAGCCTCTGTTGAATTGTCATCAGCGCCCGCCTTGAACCCTAAGGCATCAAGACCAAAATAGGTGATCCCGACGGCGAGGGCATAGCCAATCTTGTTGGTGCCCGCCAGAACCGCATAGAGCAGGCCGGTCCGATCTATGCCGGTTCGCA
>CANFKD010000072.1 GCA_947447115.1 Caulobacteraceae bacterium | reverse complement strand
GCGTGCTCGCCATCAGCGCCATGGCGCCGAAGAGAGCGATGATGGGGGTCATTCGTTTGTTGTCGAGCATCTGTCGCCAGTTCCTGATTGGTCTAGCACGTTAGGACCGAAAGGGTCGTCGCGCGAGAGCGTGTCCACCCTACTGAAAATGTTCTGCCAATCGTCAAGGACAAGCCTTGGGTCATGAGCAGGGCTGCTGTCTGCATCCTATTGAAACGAGGCTGCCCAGTCTTGCAACCCGGACCCCACTCCAACAGCACGCGGCCTCTGGTCCCGAGGGACTTAGAAACCTTACCGCTAAGTTAGACTTGCGGTAGGGGGTCTTTGGCAACCCCTTTCAGCATCGTCAAGGCCTTCGCGATGGGATTCTTTTTACCCTACGCATGTGACATTTTTTGACTGCTGCGCCGCACAACGTCGAAAATGATTACTTGAGTTAGGGTTTTCCCTCAAATCCCCGCGAAACTATTGCAGTGCAGCAAAAATCAGCATTTGAAACTGCTCTTTTTTAGTCAGGCGCGCCTATTCCAGCGCCCTAACGTCAAACTCGACATACGACCCTAGAGGGCATTGTTGAATTATATTCGCCTTAGCGGGTGAACATGCGTTGATGAGAGCGATTATCGATAGAGCAGCCCATGCCGAATGATTGGGCACTAAGCCGCACTGACGCGCTTCCCACCGTTCATATCGTTCAAATTAGAAACTCAATGAATGGTGCCTGGGGGCGGATTTGAACCACCGACACGCGGATTTTCAATCCGCTGCTCTACCAACTGAGCTACCCAGGCCCGCAAGGCGTTCCAAGGAACGCTGCGATCATCCGCTTTGTCTGCGGAGGCGAGGTCTATAGGTCAGGCATAGCGGCCTGTCCAGCATCCAAAGGCCTCTGCGACAGGTTTTGTGGCTTCCTCCACAGAGATGCGCGTTTCGACAGGAACCGAAGCTCGACCCTACGCGTCAGACCACTCATCTGGATCAGGATCTTGATCCTCATCGGACTGGCCATCGCCCTCGGCATGTTTGGAGCCCGGAATAACATAGGCCCCCGTCAGCCAGCGATTGAGATCAACATCCGCACAGCGCTTCGAGCAAAAGGGTCGATAGGCCGGATCGACCGGCTTACGACAATGGGGACAGGCTGCCGTCATCGGCTTTTAACATCCAAATGATCATAGCTGAGCGGTGACGCCACCTCAGCGAAGGGTTGAAGATCATATCGCGGACCGATTCTCGCCGCTAGGTCGGGCAAAAAAGTCTCCGCAGCGACGGCAACGGCTGGAGCACAGGTCAGAACCAGTTGGCCACCCGGGTCCGCACGCCCCTCGCGTTCAGCCATCCGCATGAGCCTAAGGGCGAGGCTTTCAGCGCTCAGCCGCCCATCCTCGTCGCACAGTAGCTCGGCCGTCGGGGCCTGACGACGGGGTAGCGCCAACTCAAGCGTGCCGAATCGACTGATCGGTCCGATGACCAGCCCGGGTTGATCCGGTTCAAAGGCCGCCTTGACGGCTCCCATAGTCGCTTCGCCATCCTGCCCCTTACCGATCAGGTCAAAAACGACCAGGCCGGCGAGGCCCTTAAGCCTAATCAACCGGGCGGCTTGGGATATGGCCGCCAAATTGGCTTGGCGGATGGCCCGTCGCGGGTCGCCGCCGCCTCGGGCTCCTAAGTCAACATCGATAGCGGTGAGGGCCCGCGTGGTCTCTATAGCAATAGAGCCTCCGCCCGGCAGACCGTGCTCAACCGCTAAGACCTGCGCTTCAGCCAGATCGGCAACCTCGCGCGCCAGCGGCCCGGTAATGATCTCTTGTTGAGGGGCAAGTGCCTTCAGTTGCGCCTCCAGGGTCGGTGCAGGCGCCAGCAAACGCGGCTGCCCCTCCTCCAAACCATTGAAGCGAGCAACGGGGCCCTTGCCTCTGCGGGCTGGACTGGTGATGTCGACCGATATCAAGGCCCCTTCGGTAAGACGCAAGGCGTCCCCCGTTAGGTTCAAAAGGGTCTCTGACCCTTGGCCCAGATCCAAGAAGGCGGTGGCAAGGCTGCGATCGATTCGGCGCACCCTCGCGGCCCACTGCTCTCCGGCCACTGGACTGGGCATGGCGCTGCGCTGGATCAAGAGCCGCTCTGGTCGGCCCTCTAGGGTGACAACGCCACGACGCTCCCCTGGCGCATCATCAAGATAGAGGCGGCGCGCGGTCACATCTGAGGCTCAGATTGAAGGCGGCGTTGGGCGAAAGCCTAGCCCCTCGAGAAGACAAAGGGTTTCATAGAGCGGCAAGCCCACCACCGATGGGTAAGATCCTTGCAATTCGATGACAAAGCCGCCGGCTCGGCCTTGAATAGCATAGCCTCCCGCCTTGCCCTGCCATTCGCCGCTGGCGATGTAGGTCTCGACCTCATCCTTAGACAGGCGCTTGAAGGTGAGGCGGGTTTCCACCAATCGCTCCGCGCGTCGTCCATCGGGCGCGAGTACGCACAGGCCGGTCATGACCCGGTGTCCTCGTCCGGACAGCAGTCCAAGACAATGACGCGCTTGAGCTTCTGTTTCCGCCTTAGGCAGGACCCGGCGGCCAACAGCCACGACTGTGTCTGCTCCGATCACGAAGGCCCCAGCATTGCGCGAGGCGGCGGCCATCGCCTTGCCCCGGGCGAGACGCAGGGCCAAGAGACGCGGGGTCTCCTTGGCCAGAGGGGTTTCATCTATGTCCGCCGGATCAATCCGGTCTGGCGCGATCCCGACCTGAAGCAGCAGGTCCAATCGACGCGGACTGGCACTGGCCAGAACCAAAGGCGCCCGAGACGGGGGCGAGGACAATCGCCTTGCCCTACTTGAAGCGGTAGGTAATGCGGCCCTTGGACAGGTCGTAGGGCGTCATTTCAACCAGCACCTTGTCACCGGCCAGAACGCGAATGCGGTTCTTGCGCATCTTGCCAGCGGTGTGGGCGATAATTTCGTGCTCGTTTTCAAGCGTCACGCGGAATGTCGCATTGGGCAGCAGTTCAACGACTGTGCCAGGAAATTCGAGAAGTTCTTCTTTAGCCATACGGCCTCTCTAAAGGACAATTTGCATAAGACAAGCCGCCCATGCCGCACAGTCGCGGACGGGAGCACCAAGCCTCAGGCGCTGACTATAGACGATTCAACCACCGAAAGTCGATGTTTTGCCGAAGCGCTTGCGGATTCGATCCAGCAAGTGGTCCCGGGTGTAGCGGTAGGCCTCCAAAACCATCTCCCGTGAGCCCGAAACCAGCGTAGGATCCGGCACGGGCCAGTACTCGATCTCGACCGCCCTTCCCCTTGCGAGCTCGACAGCACGGTGCTGGGTTTCGGGGGTTAGGGAAATGACCAGATCGAATGACCCATCTTCCAGATCATCAAAGCTTTTAGGGCGATGGCCCTTCAGATCCACGCCAACCTCATCGAGCACGGCAGCACAGAAGGGATCTTGATCTTGACTGCGGTCTGGTCGCAGTCCGCAACTGTCCAGATAGATCCGGTCGGCATAGGTCATGCGCGTGAGGGCGAGCGCCATGGGGGACCTTACCCGATTGAAGTTACAGGCAAAAAGTACAGCGCCCGGCAGGCCGGGTGGCGCAATCATGGGCACTCTAGCCGCGACGATAGAGGGCGCAGATCAGCGTAAAGAGGCGCCGCGACGTGTCCAGATCGGTGCTGACCTTGCCCGCCAAACGTTCACGAAGCAGGGACGAGCCTTCGTTATGCAAGCCCCGCCGCCCCATATCCAAGGCCTCGATCTGAGCGGGTGACGCATTGCGAATGGCGTCGTAATAGCTGTCACAGACCATGAAATAGTCGCGAATCAGGCTCTTGAAAGGTGACATGGACAGGAGGTGACGGCGTTCATAGCTGCCCCCCGAGATGTCGAGCAACAGGCGATTATCGGCTAACCCGATCTTGAGATCATAGGGCCCGACCGCCTCGCCCTCCGGTTCGAAATAGTTGTCCTCCAACAGGTCAAAGATCGCGACCTGCCGTTCGTGCTCCTGATCGCGCGAGGCGGAGGCAAGAGACGACTCGTCAATCACGATCGATTGCAGACGCTGTTGAGCCTTAGGGTCGGACATGATCTCTCCGCAGGTCGGCGGCACCGACACGCCCCTCTCCATAGCAAAGGCGGGCCCAAACCGCGATAGGGGTTTGACGAGAATGTGACGGTGGGTGGTGTGGGGTGTGAAGAAGGAAAACAAGGCCCTCACCCAACCCTCTCCCTCAGGGAGAGGGCTAAGAAAGAATGGATAAGCCCTCGCCCCCTTCAGGGGGAGAGGGTGGGGTGAGGGGGTCATCCAACGCCCCCTCCACCGCGTTCCCTGCGAAGGCAGAGGGCCAGCGGGTCGATGACCACCTGTGCGAAAGGGTCTGGATCCCCGCCTTCGCGGGGAGTACGGATGGGGGCGGGAAAGAAAACAAGGCCCCCTTCGGCCCTTCGGGCCACTTCCCCCAGAGGGGGAAGATCAAGGGACGGTAGATCTTCCCCCTCTGGGGGAAGTACCCGCGCAGCGGGGGTAGGGGGTTCTTTTTTAATGAGGGCCCTCCCCCACTGGTCTAACCCCCGCCGACCCCCTAGATTAGACCCCATGTCGCGCGCACCCCGTACCCCCGCTGATCTGGTTGGCTTCGAAGAGGCTGCGGGGCAGTTTGTGTTCGACTCTCCAGCCCTATGGATGCCGCACCGCCCTTCCCGACCGCAGAAATCGGAAGGCGGTCGCCGGTTCAATCTGGTCAGCGACTATAGCCCCGCGGGCGACCAACCCACCGCCATTGCAGAACTGTCCGAAGGCTTGGACCGGGGCGAGTCCGATCAGGTCCTGCTGGGGGTTACCGGCTCGGGCAAGACCTTCACCATGGCCAAGATCATCGAGCAGACCCAGCGCCCTGCCCTGATCCTTGCGCCCAACAAGACGCTCGCAGCCCAACTCTATAGCGAATTCAAGAGCTTCTTCCCCGACAATGCGGTGGAATATTTCGTGAGCTATTACGACTATTACCAGCCCGAAGCCTATGTGCCGCGCACCGACACCTATATCGAGAAGGATAGCTCGATCAACGAGCAGATTGACCGGATGCGCCACGCGGCGACCCGGGCGATCCTCGAGCGCGATGACGTCATTGTCGTCGCCTCGGTCAGTTGCATCTACGGTATCGGCTCGGTCGAGACCTATACGGCCATGACCTTCGAGCTGAAGATCGGCGAGCGGATTGATGAGCGTAAGCTGATGGCCGACCTGGTGGCCCAGCAATATAAGCGCAATGATCAGGCCTTCGAGCGCGGCACCTTCCGCCGACGCGGCGACGTGATCGAGATCTTCCCCGCCCACTATGAGGATCGCGCCTGGCGCGTCAGCCTGTTTGGCGATGAGGTCGAGGCGATCAGCGAGTTTGATCCTCTGACCGGAAAGAAGACCGCCGATCTGCCGTCGGTGAAGATCTATGCCAACAGCCACTATGTGACCCCGCGCCCGACGCTGAAACAGGCGATGATCTCGATCAAGGACGAGTTGAAGAACCGTCTTGAATGGATGTTGGCCAATGGCAAGCTGCTGGAAGCCCAACGTCTGGAACAGCGCACGATCTTTGATCTGGAAATGATGGAGACCACCGGCTCCTGCGCCGGGATCGAGAACTATTCGCGCTATCTAACCGGCCGTATGCCGGGCGAGCCGCCGCCGACCTTCTTTGAATATATCCCCGACAATGCCCTGCTCTTCACCGACGAGTGCCACGTCACGGTGCCGCAGATTGGGGCCATGTATAAGGGCGACTACCGCCGCAAATTTACGCTCGCCGAATATGGCTTTCGCCTGCCTTCCTGTTTGGACAACCGCCCGCTCAAATTCGAAGAGTGGGACGCCATGCGGCCTCAGACCGTCCACGTCTCGGCCACCCCCGCCAAGTGGGAACTGGAACGGACGGGCGGCATCTTTGTTGAGCAGATCATCCGCCCTACGGGCCTGATCGATCCACCGGTTGAGGTTCGTCCCGTGACCAAGGATGGGGCCAGCCAAGTCGATGACGTGATCGACGAGTGCCGCCGCGCCGCCCTGCTCGGCCAGCGCGTTCTGGTCACCGTCCTGACCAAGAAGATGGCCGAAGACTTGACCGAATATATGCACGAGCAGGGCCTTCGGGTCCGCTACATGCACTCCGACATCGATACGATGGAGCGGATCGAAATTATCCGCGACCTGCGGCTTGGGGCCTATGACGTGCTGGTCGGGATCAACCTGCTGCGCGAGGGGCTCGACATTCCCGAATGCGGACTCGTGGCGATCCTTGATGCCGACAAGGAAGGGTTCCTGCGCTCAGAGACCAGCCTAGTCCAGACCATCGGCCGGGCCGCGCGCAATATTGATGGCCGGGTCATTCTCTATGCCGACCGGATCACGGGCTCGATGGAGCGGGCCATGGCCGAGACCTCCCGCCGCCGCGAGAAGCAGCATGCTTTCAACCTCGCCAATGGCATCACGCCCGAGAGCGTCCGGCGCGACATTAAGGACATTCTCAACAGTCCTTATGAGAAGGGCGACCGGGTCACCATCCCCGTGGGCGTGGCCGAAGAGTCCAAGCCGTTCCTCGGCTCCAACTTCCAGACCACCTTGAAGGATATGGAGACCAAGATGCGGGCCGCGGCTGCCGATCTGGAGTTTGAAACTGCCGCTCGCCTGCGCGACGAGATCAAACGGCTAAAGCTGATGGAACTGGATTTCGCCAAGGATCAACTGGGCGGCTGAGGTCCTCACCAGGCGACGTCGGGCACCTTCTGGTCGAACAGCAGTCCTTCTTGAAACTCGGCCAAGAGGTCGGTCAGTTCGTCTGCGTCCATAGATTTTGTGGCTTGCCTCGGGTCAAATCTGAAGTTCCAGAAATTACAAATATAGTTCATCATCCCAAGCTGATAGCCTAATTTAATAAATAATGACGGCGCGGATATGAGAAAATCTCGAAATATAATGGGATTATTACCGCACACTAAAGATCTGTATGATTCATCATAGATTGACAATGTTTCTATGACCTCATTTATTGTATCTATAATATTTTTCCTGAGGACAATTTTTGAATTTCTCAGCTGTTTTTTTCGATTCAGATACCAAACCGAAGGGCTTCAAACTCATAATGCTGTTCATGACAGGAACCATCTTCTTGGATATGTTTCCGTGAGTCCATTTATAATATAAAAATCCTCTCCAAGAAAAAATACCGTCTGAAAAATCCTCCTCAGGCAAGTTTATAGCCATCCTCAAATGTTCTAATCCGTCATCTACACGACCGGACATAATTTTATTGACCAGTTTTTTCGTATATATATTTATATTATCATTAGACAAATTAAGGTGCTTAACGAGCTTAGATATCTCATTTTTCAAGAACGCATTCATCGCCTGACTATCTGGCTTTGATATTTCAAAGTAGCATGGAGAGACAATGACACTGTTTTTAGCCAGTGTTTCTTTAAGCAAAAAAGGATCTAATGACGGAGAATTCGCCATTATATCTAAAATTTCTCTATCTCTGTTAGAGTATATAATGGATTCTCCAAACGTATTGGCCAGAACCGTCAAGTAATCCCTCTGCCCAACAAACACAAATCGACCACCCAATTTCCAATCGCGGTCGTCGATGGGAAGCAAGATTTTCGTACCGACGTGATTTGGGTTTTCAAAAAGATCCTGCTCATTATGTCTCAAACGATGTTTGAGGATCAGGGCGCGATTAAGCCTACGGTTTTCGAACAGGGCTGATCGTAATATTCCGGCAAGTGGCCCGACTGGGTCCAGACCGAGACAAGGTTCAAGACCCGCGAACTATCGCCGGTTGCCTTTAAGCCCTCCAAATTTCGAATGCGGCGGTCGTGCACCACATACCCCTGACAAGCATCGCGACCGACTATGCCGCGAAACCTATTTATCCCTGGGGTATTATTTAATCTTTAAAAACTTAAAGTAGTATACGCTACTCAGCCAAGCGGCCTATGGCTTTCGTCGGCTCATCCAATCTTGTGCGTAACTACAGACCGGAACGATCTGCAGCCCCCGACCCTCGGCATGATCGACCAGCCCCTGCATCAAGACCGCCGCCAGACCGCGACCTCTTAGAGCCAAGGGCGTTTCCACATGGGTGATGACGACCTTGCCAGGCTGCTGCCGATAGTCGGCAAACACGAGGCTACCATCGACGGCCAGCTCGTAACGCTGTCGCTCAGGCCTATCGACCACGACGCTGGGCTGAACAGATTGAGTGATCATGTCAAGTCTCCTCTTAAGACATCCGCTCTACGGCCATTGCCGTGGCCTCGCCGCCGCCGATACAGAGGCTGGCAACGCCGCGCTTGGCACCCTTGGCCTCTAGAGCGGACAGCAAGGTCGCTAAGATCCGCGCGCCAGAGGCACCGATGGGATGGCCAAGCGCGCAGGCCCCGCCATTGATGTTGATCCGCTCATGAGGAATGGACAGTTCATTCATGGCGATCATGGCCACGACGGCAAAGGCTTCGTTCACCTCGAACAGATCGACATCGCCCACCGACCAACCGGCCTTGGCCAAGACCTTTTGAATGGCCGGTACCGGTGCCGTGGTGAAGAGGCCAGGCTCATGGGCATGGGCGGCATGGGCCACGATACGGGCAACCACGCTCAAGCCCAGACGCTCGGCGACGGACGCACGGGTGATAATTAAGGCCGCCGCACCATCAGAGATCGAGCTGGAATTGGCCGCTGTCACGGTGCCATCGTGGCTAAAAGCGGGCTTGAGCGTCGGGATCTTGGCCAAATCTGCCTTGAGCGGGGCCTCATCAGTGTCGACCACCTCAGTCCCCTTGCGGGTATTGACCTCCACCGCCGCGATCTCACGCTTGAAGGCTCCGGTTTCCACCGCACGCCGCGCGCGGGTCAGGCTCTCCACAGCATAGGCGTCTTGCGCCTCACGGCTGAACTGATAGGCCGCCGCCGCCTCTTCGGCATAGACGCCCATCAGTTTTCCTGGGCTATAGGCATCCTCGAGGCCATCGAGATACATGCTGTCGGACACCGTATCATGTCCAATCCGTGCGCCGCCGCGATGTTTCGCGAGTAGATAGGGCGCACCGCTCATGCTCTCCATTCCGCCGGCGACTACGATATCAGATGACCCTGCTGCCAAAGCGTCGAAGGCCATGATCGCCGCCTGCATACCACTGCCGCACATCTTGTTGACTGTGGTCGCTGTAACGCTGAGGGGCAGCCCCGCTCCCAAGGCGGCTTGACGCGCCGGGGCCTGACCCAGACCGGCGGGCAGAACGCAGCCCATGATGATCTGGTCAATCTGCTCGCCGCGCACCCCGGCCCGCTCAAGTGCAGCCTTCACGGCGACCGACCCAAGCGCGGTGGCCTTGATGCTCGAAAGCCCGCCTTGGAAAGCGCCCATCGGCGTGCGGGCATAGGAGGCGATGACGATAGGATCAGAAGCGGACATGGTGATGATCTCCGAACGAGCAGGGCATTCTTCAGGCGGCAAATAGGTTGCCACCCATAACGCAGCGCAAGCCAAGCCTAAAGACTGAGATGGGCCGCCGTCGTGGATTCGATAAAGCCGCCGCCAAGTACCCGCTCCCCGCCACTCACCGGGTCATAGAGCACGCAGGCCTGCCCGGGGGACACACCCTCCTCGGCCTCGTCAAACAGGACGGCTGGCGCGCCATCAACAATGGCCAGTCGCGCTGCAACGGGCTCACGGGTCGAGCGGACGCGAGCCAAGACTGGCTGCCCGGCCTTAGCCGCCTCGAGCAGACTGGCCTGATCGCCAAGCCAGTTGGTTTCCTTCAGACGCAGGGCGCGGGTCAGAAGGGCCTCGCGTGGCCCGACCACCACCTGACGCTGGTCTGGATTGATCTTGACCACGAAGAGGGGCTCACCGACCGCGACGTTCAGGCCGCGCCTTTGACCGACCGTATAGCGGCTGACACCCTCATGTTGGCCCAGCACCCGGCCATCGAGATGGATAATATTGCCCGACAAGGCCCCCTGAGGGCGCAAGCGGTCGATCAGGGTGACGTACTTGCCTTCCGGCACGAAACAGATGTCTTGGCTGTCAGGCTTATCGGCGACCGCGAGGCCAAGGCTGGCCGCGACCTTGCGCACCTCCGGCTTGGGCAGTCCGCCGAGCGGGAACCGGACAAAGGCCAACTGCGCTGGGGTTGTCGCAAAGAGGAAATAGCTCTGATCCCGAGCCGGATCGATCGCGCGAACCAGTTGTGGACCTGACGGTCCCTCTTCGCGGCGCACATAGTGACCCGTCGCCATCGCTTCAGCGCCCAGATCACGCGCCATGTCGAGAAGGTCGCGAAACTTGACCGTTTGATTGCAGCGGATGCAGGGGATGGGCGTCTCGCCGCGCAGATAGGAGTCGGCAAAGTCCTCGATCACCTCTTGGCGAAAGCGGCTCTCATAGTCTAGGACATAGTGCGGGATGCCGATCCGCTCGGCCGCGGTGCGCGCATCATGAATGTCCTGCCCGGCACAGCACGCGCCCTTCTTCTGAATCGCCGCCCCGTGGTCATAGAGTTGCAACGTCACCCCGACCACATCATAGCCCGCCTGCTTGAGCAGCGCTGCGGTAACGGTAGAATCAACGCCGCCTGACATGGCCACGACGATCCGCGTCCCCAGTGGCAAGCCTACAGCGGCGCGCGCAACGGCAATCGCGCTGGCGGCGTCTTGGCTTAGGGTCATATCGAGGGTCGAGACGGTCATCATCCTGCCTGCGGTTGGGCTAACGCCATTCCATAGCGGTTTTGGATGAATTTCGCGAGGCTTCTGAGCCGTTTAAGCCCAACCGTGGCCAATCAGTTGAGATAGTTCAGGAGCGATGAGCTCTTGAGGGCCAGAAAGACCTGCGCACCGGCCTGAACGGCCTGCTGCGCCAAGCGAAGGCGCGACACGGTCTCGGTCTCATTGATGCCGGACAGGTCAGAGGTCATGCTATCAATGGAATCGACGCGGGCCTTCTGTGACGTGATGGTGGTGGCCACGCCGTTGGCGATCGCACCATTCAGGGCCGTGCGATCGGTCAAACCGCTGTGGGCCGAGGCAAAGGATTGCATCTGCGTGTTCAGAAACGTGGTTTCAGCCGTCGTGAGAGTCGAGCCAAACGGATAGGTCGTCGGCGGACCTGAAAGCGTATTGGCTACGTAATATTTTTGGATTTCGGCAAACACCGTCATCAGGTCGGTGCCAATGTCACTCGCCGTCAAGCCCGTTGTCACCGAGGTTGCATCACTCAGTCGACTGGTTTGAACCTCTGAATCGTTGTTGAAAATTCCCGCAATCGCGCCCGGAATAGCCGGATCAGGTAGCCCCGACATCGAGGTCGTACTCACCGGTTTGGTAGAGGTCTGAGAGCCAGCAAACAGATATTGCCCCTCATTTTGACCGTTCAAGGAATCTACCGCCGCCGAAAACTGCAGCTTTAGGGTCTCCATCAAGGCGGTACCCGAATTGTTGGCAATGGCATTAGCAATCGCCTGCCGCGCCGTGTCCGCCGCATCTGCCGTCGCCGTCAGGTAAATGTTTTGCGTATCGAGTTTGCGACCCAAATTCTCATTCAGCTTGATGTAGGATTCAGTCTGAACCTTCACGGTTCTGGCCGCCACAAGGGTCTGGGAGTCGGACGAAAACCCCGTAAGATCTGTCGCCTTTTTACCGCTGGCCAGTTGCGCGTTGGCCTCGTTCTGGGTTTGCTGAGCACGCAAAATTCCAGATAAAACAACGTTATAGGAGTTTGTGGTTGAAACCCGATCCATTGTTCAGCCCTAATTTACCATGCCAAGCAGAGTATCGTACAACTCGCCAGCCGCCTTGACCATACGCGCGGATGCGTTGAACGCCTGTTGATAGGTGGTCAACTTGATCAGCTCGTCATCGATATTGACATCTTCAGCCTTAGATCGGCGATCTTCTGCCGCTGTGTTCACAGCATCAGCGCTTTTTTGGGCACTGACAGCTTGGGCCGATGCGCGAGCCAAACTGCCTGCAAACTGAGCCGCATAGTCCGAAATGCTATAGGTCCCTGACGAGATATGACCGGCCTTATCGAAACTCGCCGTCGCCGCGCCCGCACTGGCCAGCAGTTTAGCGCCCTCACCATTACCGACTTTCAAAGCCGGTTGACCCGCAGCAACCGTCAAGTCCAACTTAGCGAGGGCCAGATATTTGCCGTCCTGGACGATGTCAGCGCGGACCGTATATTGGTCGGTCCGCAGCGAGCGTTGGACATCACCAATGCCGAACAGAGCACTCATTGAGACCCCGCCCGTGCCGCGCTGCGTCGTATCGGAACGGATCGCCAAATTGGTGGTGGTGGACGAGAAATTTAGCCGACCCGTGTTGGGATCGAGCGCGAAGGTGCCATAGGCACCGACCCCCGCGTTCAAGGCTGTGAGCAAATCACTCATCGCATTGGCAGGGGCGGCGGGCACGTTAACCGTAATATCAGTCAGATGCTGTCCGGTCGGATCGGTGAGGTCGAAGGCAATTTGCCCGCCGGCATTGAAGCCATGATTACTGGCTGTGGTAAGACCCGTGTCATAGGTCGAGATGCCGGTCGAGGTGACGAGATCATTAAGACCCATAAAGTGACTGAAGGTCTTGCCGGCCTTCGAGCTTGCGGGAGGCGCATTACCATCATCGAAGGCCAACCCTTGGCCCGCTGCTGTCGTGACGGAGAGGGCGCCGTTGGTGAAGCTTGCGGTGGCACTGCCCCCCATAGCCGCGGTCAGGTCGGCCGCAAAGTTTGCCGGGGTGAAGGCGGTACCCAGAGCGCCGTTTATGGAAATGGTGCCAGCAGTAAAGTCAATGACTGCAGTCTTCACAACCGCGTTGGTTGTCGAATTCAGAACCGCTAAGGTCGTCTTGCCCGTAAAGTTCGAGAAGGCGGTCGCTTGATCCAAAAAGCCGGTAGGACGTCCCGTCAGGGTTTGGGGCGCGGGCACAGATGAGGACGCATTGTGGGCCCGGTTGAGCTCTTCAATGGCGTGGCTGGTATATTCGCCCAGCTGGTTCATCAGGCCCGGCAGTTCCTGATCGCGAAGTTGCGTCAGCCCCAACATTTCGCCCGCCGAAATGTGGTTCTTCAACAGGATCGGCGATCCGCCGCTCGGGGTGACATTGATATCGCTAAAGCCAGAGGGCTGTAGGGTCGCGCTCAGTTGCGCCGGGCCCTCGCCAATCAGCGTAATACTGTCACCACCGATAATTCTGACCTCACCGGTCGTGCGGGTCGTGACTTTAATGTCCATATAGCTGGACAGTTTTTTGATCAGTTCGCGTTGCAGGCTCTCCGAGCCCGTGGCGTCGCCGTTGGTTAAATTGCCTTGGACAATGTCGGTATTGAGGGACGAAATCCCCTTGAGCAGATTGTTGATCGTATCAACATTATTGGTCAACTGGGTGTCGGCTTGCGATCGCAAATCCCGGATCGAGCTGTTGATCCGGGCCGAGTCCGACAGGAAATTGCGCAGGTCTAGGACGATTTGACTGCGGCCAAGGCCCGATGATGGCGAGGCTGATGCAACATTGAAGCCGCTATAGATCGAGTCCAATTGGTTGAAAAACGGGGTGTCACTGGACGGATCGCCGAACAGACCTTGGGCTTGATCGAAGCCCTGAGCGAGCGTGCTGGCCTCTCCCAAGTTCCCCGAAGCGGTATAGGCCGAACGTTCCAGATAGGCGTCAGCGGCTTGGCGAATGCGGTCCACCGCGACGCCCTGCCCCCGCCCATCGCTGGTCAGCGAGGACTGCTCAACGATCTTCCGGACATAGCCCTTGGTATTTACGTTCGAGATATTATCCGCAACCGTCCGCAAACTGGTCTGCGCGGTGGCGACGCCCGACGAGGCAATACCAATGATCGACGTGAGCGACATATCAGAGCCCCCCGAGGCGCGTCGTCAGCGAGACCGAACTAGGCAAAAATGACCGGGCAAACAGTAGTGAATTACTGCTTTTATCGCCAACGATCCAACCCAACCCACTGATTAACATAAGGTATACTCCCGAACCTCCTGCGAGGCGGTGTATAAGAAGCAATATCGATGCCAGAATAGAGCTGCCTGTTAATGAGCCACTGGGCCTCCCGCCCGAACGAATGGACAGCGAGAATGAGGGCGGCAGTCGCTGCCCGGTGAAGACCATAAGCGCACGGCAAATTTAGCCCCACCGCATGATCTGGTAATTCACACATTATAATTTATCAATAAAATCAATAATATAATGGAAACTCAAAAACTGGCCCAAGGGTTGCTTATCAATCTTCGAATCCTCACGTGCAGTAGGCGCGGCTCACTTCGAATGAATTGCCCGTCTGAACTATGCAAACTGATTACGCCCAGATTCTGCCGATCATCTTGCCCGTGCCCAAGGCTGGCCCGAGTGTGCCTGCCAATGTCGCAAGCGCGGACGGTAAGGCTGCCTCGCCCTCAAGCGTTGAGGCGACCGACCTTGAATCTACCGCATCCGACGAGGGCTCGGGCGATCCTTCACAATCTTTAAGCGCCTTTGATCAGGCCTTGGCCCAGATGATGATGGTTCAGGTGCCGGCCCAATCCGTTAAGCCTGCGCCCCAAGCGCCCTCCCAGCAGGGC
>CANFKD010000071.1 GCA_947447115.1 Caulobacteraceae bacterium | reverse complement strand
TGTTGGCTGGGTTTGTCATTGTGGGTAGCGCCGTTCAGGCCCATGAGCATATGGCCCCCATGCCAACGACGCCGGGGGGCAAGGCGGCCTATACGCGGCATGAAAATTTCAAACTGCAGGGTGCAGCCTTTAAGGCTATCCGCGACGAACTGAAAAGTGACGCGCCGAATATGGCGCTCATTTCGACCAATGCTGCCAAGCTTAAGAGCTCGGCAGAAGCCTTGCCAACCTGGTTCCCGAAGGGAAGCGGCCCTGAATCGAAATATGAAACTGACGCTAAGCCTGAGATCTGGAGCGATCCCGTGAAATTTGCGGCAGCGGTCAAGCGGCTGCAGGTCGAAACCGCCAAGTTCCAGCCCATCGCCGCTGGCGGTGATCTGGGTGCCATCAAGGCTCAAGCTCAAGCCGTTGGCGGTGCCTGCAAGAACTGCCACGATAGTTTCCGGGTTCCTGAAGAGAAGTAGGTCCTCTTTATGGGTGGTGAGCCTTCAGATATCCCGCAAGTGCGCGCAAAGCTCTGGGACGGGCCGACGCGCATTGTGCATTGGGCTTTGGTTGTGCTCATTGGGTTTGCTTGGTGGTGTGTGAAGGCCAACCAAACCGAGTGGCACCTATGGGCCGGCTACGGGATCTTAGGGCTCATCGTCTTTCGGCTGATCTGGGGCTTTGCCGGATCCGCTAGCGCCCGGTTTGCGAGCTTTGTCAAAGGTCCAATCACGACCCTTGCCTATGCTAAGACTCTGTCAAGGCGTTCGGCGGGTGATATGGCTGGGCACAATCCGCTGGGTGGCTGGAGCGTGGTAGCCATCTTGGGGGCGATCCTGAGCCAAGTGGTTACCGGCCTCTTTGCAGTTGATGTTGACGGACTTGAGTCAGGGCCCCTGTCTCATCGCGTCAGCTTTGAAACGGGACGCCTATTTTCCAAGTGGCATGATCTGAGCTTTACAGCGATCAAGCTGCTGGTGGTGCTGCATCTGAGCGCTATTGCCTTCTACGCCCTTTATAAACGCGCCAATCTGATCACGCCGATGATCACAGGTTACAAGTCTTTTGAGGCTGATCCGAAGCTTCGCTTTGCCCCCTTGTGGCGCGCTGTCCTTGTTACGGGTGCGGCAGCAGCGGTGACCTGGTGGGTCATGAAGGGCCTCAGGCTCTAGTTCTATCGGCCAAGCTGATAATTTCAGGGTGACGGCCACCCCCACTTTGCGGCATAAGCACGCCAGCGCCGGTTTAGCTCAGTTGGTAGAGCGCCAGTTTTGTAAACTGGATGTCGCGGGTTCGATTCCTGCAACCGGCACCATTTCTCCATATTTAGCCAGATTGGCCCACGACACGCTTCTTTCGAAGTGAGTTCAACTTAGACATGATGGATATGGCCTTGCTTTATCGATCATAAATAGCCATTAGTTGATCGATATAACGAGATTTATCGATCATGACTTGGAATTGGCAAGACCCAGACTGGCCAAACTTTAGGTGGGCCGCTGAGCGCATCGTCGCCTACGAATTGGAATTTGCCCAAAAGGCCGGTGTCCTCATTGGGTCGTCTCGTCATCTGGTGTCTGCCGACCGGTCCCAGCTCGTGGTCGAGTTAATGAGCCGTTCGGCGCTGGATAGTTCGGAGATCGAAGGCGAAATTTTGGACCGTGATAGCGTTCAGTCGTCGGTTCGGCGCCAACTTGGCTGGCAAGCTGATCATAAGCGTGTTGGTGCGGCTGAGGAGGGTATCGCCACCTTGATGGTCGACCTGTTTGAAACCCTTAGTGAGCCGCTGGATCACGCCAAACTTTTCCACTGGCATCGCCTTGTGATGGCCGGTGACACCGACCTTCAGGTCGTCGGCGGCTACAGGGTCCACGAGGAGCCGATGCAGATCGTCTCTGGGCCGGACTATCGCAGGAAAGTCCATTTTGAGGCCCCGCCATCGGCAGGGGTTCGCGCAGAGATGGACCGGTTCTTGAGCTGGTTTGGCGATAGCGCGCCATCAGGGCCGAAGCCCCTAACGCCAATTGCTAGGGCGGGTATTGCCCATCTTTGGTTTGAAACCATCCATCCCTTTGAGGACGGTAACGGCCGATTGGGGCGTGTGATTGCGGAAAAAGCCTTATCTCAGGGGCGCGATAGGGCCATGCTCACCGGTATTTCTTCGACCTTTATGCAAAATCGCAGCCGCTATTATACTGAGCTTGAGGCCGCCAGTAGGGGGCTCGACATAGATAAATGGCTCGCCTGGTTTGCGCAGATGACGCTGGCTGCCCAAGACCAGACGGTGGCCTGGGTCTCGTTTTTGATCGGTAAGGCGCAGCTTATGTCGAGCTTACAAGGTCTGATCAACACGCGCCAGGAAAAGGTCCTGATCAGACTGTTTAGGGCAGGTCCACAAGGCTTTATCGGTGGGCTTAGCGCTGATAACTATCGCACCATCTCGGGGGCGACGTCCGCAACAGCCACGCGGGACTTGGCGGATCTGGTCGAAAGGGGCGCCTTGCGCCGCACTGGCGAGCGCAAAGGAACCCGATATTGGCTGACCTTGACTTGAAATGAGGTGTTGGCCGCCAACCGATAGACAGTTGGCGGCCAAGCCGGTTTAGAAGGACTTACGCACGCTCATGTACCAGTAGCGTGAATAGGGCTGGTAGACCGAGCCCAGATAGCCATTGGAAGACAGGGGCGGTTTCTCGTCGGTCAGGTTCCGCACGCCGATCTTGAGGCTGCTATTGGCTAAAAGGCCCTTATCGAACTCCACCTGACCATAGAGGTTGGCGGTGGTCTGCGAGTCGATCACCCAAGGCGACCCAACCGAGTCCAGCAGGCCCGTATCATCAACCGGCGAGATATATTGGGTGAAGGCCCCGACGGTGAATTGGTTCAGGCTCCAGGTTAGAGAGGAGCTTAGCTTCCACTCTGGCTTACCATTTTGGCGCACCAGATTGCCGCCGCCGGTAATGGTCGTACCGGCATTGATCTGACCCGCAGCCCGCGCCGCCAAGAGGGCGGCGATGGGAGGCGATGGGCTTTGATAGAACTTCAGGAGATTGGCCGCTGTGACCTGAACGCTGAAATCACCATAAGGGGTGCCGCGCAGGCTCCAGTTGACGGCATAGTCAACGCCGCGGGCCTCTTGTGGCAGCAGGTTAACATACTGATCCTTGACATAGAGCACGGTGCCCACGGGCGTGAGGCCCGTACCGGCAAAGGCGGTGATGTCATCGGCGGTTGGGTTGGCGCGAACGACGTTCGGGTTGGTTCCTCCCGTTAGGCGCGCCTGATAGTCGGCGATCAGAGCATTGCCTTCACCGAACAGGCCGACAATGCCTTCTTGCTTCACATCCCAATAGTCAGCCGTGAGGGTAAAGCGGCCAAACTCAGACGGAATGAACTTTGGCTCCAACACCAAGCCATAGCCGTAGGTTTCGGAATCTTCGGGCTGAAGGTCGGGGTTACCGGCGCGCTGGGCCGAAACGCTTAAGGAGCGTGAGCAGTTGCTGAAGCTGGCAATACGCTTAGCGCGCAGATCGGCTTCACACCGCACCCAGTCAGTCCGGCTATTGGCGCGGGTGATGATCGACGCATTGATCTGTTCAAGGTTTGGAGCCTTAAAGCCTTGTGCCCACGAACCGCGCATGCGCACGCCATCAAACAGGTCCCAGGCCATAGCCACCTTCGGCTTAGCCACATTGCCAAGGTCGCTATAGTCTTCGAAGCGGCCGGCAAGTTGAAGCTCGACATTGCGCGCCAGCGGCACACCCATTTCAGGCGAAATCACAGGCACGGCAAACTCAACATAGGCCGAGGTGACCTTGCGTTGGCCCTTGGTATCCGGAGAAGGACTGGTGCCGACCAGATCGCTGCCATAGGCCACCTTGGTGACCGAGTTGGTATAGGTGATGGTGCCATCGACACGGGCGTCGCGGTCATCTTTCTGGGTTTCACGGCGATATTCAAGACCCGCCGCTACACCCACCGAACCGCCCGGAAGGGCAAAGAGGTCGGCCTTGGAGACGCGGAAATCGGCTGAACCCAAGGTGCTGGTGCTTTCGCGGGTCGTGCGAACGCGAATGGCATCGAGGGCGGTCTTGTTGCTGACTGCACCATCACCGAGGCTCGGCTGTAGGACATTGCCACCGTTAAACGGGTTGTAGGCGTCGGCGGTCGACAGGCCGATCTGCTGTTGCAGCGCTGTGGCGCTGATACCGTCAGAAATATCCTTGGCCTTGGCTTGCGAATAGAAGGCGGCGCTTTCCCACTTAAAGCCAAACCGCTCGCCCTTCAGGCCAACCAAGAAACGGTTTTGGTTGTTTTCAACATCGACGCGCGAGGGACCCGCATCAGCAAAGGCATAGCTGGTCAGCGTGACGGCGAGGCCGCCAACTGGGGCTGTGGTGCCCGCGATCCGATTTGGATTGGCCGCGCCGTTAAGGGTGGTTGGGCCGAAGGGGTTGTAATAGCTGGTCACCGGGGCGGTGATGACCTGAGCAGAGGTGGTGGCGACGGGGGCCTGCAAAGAGGAGGTCTTGGCATTGTAAAAGCCAACCTCGGTGAAGGCCGTGATCTGGTCTGTGATCTGATAGTTGCCAGTCAAGAAGAGGTTGGTTCGCTTGACTTCGGGCATGACCGACAGGCCAAGGGCGGAATTGTCAAAGCGCAGATTGCGGTCTTCGGCGGATGTCGCCGGTGCGCCGCTTTGAAGGCAGATGCCATTACCCAGACCGACCAAACAGCCTGGATTGGTCGTGGGCTGAATGTGGAAGGCCCCGCCCGTGCTGGTGATCAGGCTGGTGCCAACGCGAACAGCCGACGCGGCCGTAAAGCTGCCCCAAGGCGTAGTCGTCGAGCGGCCATCGACGGCAGTGGCCCCATCAAACCGGGTTCCGGCAAAGAGAGCGCGGCGATCAGAGGAGGTGGTGAAGTCTTGGTTGGTCGAATTTAGCGCTGTACGTTCATTATAGTTGAAAAAGGCGGTCAGATTGCCCCGGTCAAAATTGTAACCCCAAAGGCCGTTGATCCCCGTTTCCGACATGTCGGTGCCTTCAGCCGAGCCATACTGAGCCTCGACCTGAAAACCATCAAAATTGGACTTCAGCACCGTATTGACCACACCGGCCACCGCGTCTGCGCCATAGATGGCGGCGGCACCGTCCCGCAGCACTTCGAGGCGCTTGAGACCGGTCGTTGGGATGGCATTGGTGTTGTAGGTCAAGGTTGGAACCAGGCTCAGACCATCGGCCTGGCTGGTGGGGTGGTTTACGACGCGGCGGCCATTGAGCAGGACCAGCGTATTGCCCGAGCCCAGATTGCGCAGGTTCACCGAACCAATATCGCCGCGCGCCGAGTTGCTGCTGCCAGGCAGGTAGGAAGAGTTATAGTTGACGTCGCCCATTTGGGGGATCGAGCGGAACAGATCATCGCCCGAGATGGCGGCAATGGCCTTGATTTGCTCGTCACCGATGACTGAAACAGGCAAGGCTGCGGTGAGCTTGGCGCCTTCAATGCGCGACCCGACAACAATGATTTCGTCGATTGGAGCCGATTTGGCCTGTTGCGCGAGCGCAGAATGGCTCCAGCCTGTACAGATCGCCGTTGTCGCAAAAATGATGGCGCGCAGATTTGCGCTTGGCGCGTAAGTCATAGTGATCCCCTGAAAGTCACGTGGTCTATGCTGCGATCCGCCCCCTCGGCACTCGCAGTGTCGCTATTTTGTCGCAAAATAGCGGGATACCGGTCGATATCAATAGAAAGTCACATTATCCAGTTCAAACCAGACCTTCTGCCCTGCGGGCCGCGTGGCGGTGATCTGAAGGGCTGTTACGTCATCACCGGTCCAGGCTGAGCGCCCCTTAAGGGCTGCAAAAGGCACCTTAATGGTGCGCCACTGTTCGTTGGCGCTAATGGTCTCGTTCCAACTGCCGCCGGTCCCGTCAAACTCGACACTATAGGTCCCTTGTCCCCGAACATCGATTTGAACGCCGGTAAAGCTGCGAATATCCATCGGTTGAATGGCGCCGCGCGACAGGGGCAAGGTTACCCCGGCAACGGGGGCGGATTTGACCGACATCCGTGCGGAGACGCTCAGGCCATGTCCACCGTCTGGACGGGCAAAGACCTGACTGACCTCGACAGTGCGATCCATGCCGCCATCAAATTCGTCGGTCCGCAGCGTATCCAACTGTGTGCGGCCATCTTGGCGCTCAAAATCATCGATCAGAGGTGTGGCGAGTTTTACCGAGGTTAGGGTCTTGGCCGCATTGGCGACCATGGGCGGCGCGCCGGTGCCAAAGACTAAACGACCATCGAGAAACACACGGTCGATCTTGCGAATATCTGAAATCACTTTCCAAGGCTCACCCTTGATCAGGACCATATCGGCGCGCATTCCCGGCGCAATCACGCCGCGGTCAGCAGATTGGCCGATGAGGCGCGCGCTAGCCGATGTGCCCGCAACCAAGGCTTCAGTTGGTGTGAGGCCCGCGCGGACCAAGAGCTCCATCTCCCGAAGGGTAGAAACGCCGTGGGGCGTGCCGGGCATGCCTGCATCCGTCCCAAGACCGATCGTCACGCCGGCATCGTGCAAAATCTTGACGTTCGCCAGCGCAATATCAAACTTTTTGAATGAGGCTGCGTAGCGAGGATCATTGGCGTCCTTGGCTGATTGGCCAAATTTTGTCGGCTCATAGACCGCCAAGGTCGGGGTAATGCTGGTTCCCCCAGCCTTGATTGCGGCGACAGATGCCGGGTCTAAAAGGCGGTCCTGAATAGCGTGGGTAATCACATCGACCTTGGCCTTGCCGGCTACAGCGCCCCGGTCGGCGGTGACTGTGTGGGTCAGGACCTTGAGATTATACTTGTGGGCCGTTTCAACGACCGCTGACAGGGTGGTGACATCCATGCTGGTATTGTCGGGTGCCACGCCATAACGCCAGCCATCGGTAAAGGTCTTGATGAGGTCCGGGCGATAGGGGATGAGGCTCTCAACAGCCATTTTTGCGGCATCAGGCGTATTGACCCACTTGGTGGTCGCCGTATCAGCCCAGTCGGCACCGTGGCCTCCGGGGGTTGAAATCCGTGCTGCAAAGTTCACGTGGGGCGCGGCTATAGCTGTAAGCCAGGCCCGACGCGGCGCATAGGACTCCGGCGCTGCGTTGAAATCATCAACCGTAGTGACGCCCGATGAGAGGTAGGCCTCAGCAATTTGAGGCGTCGTGGACGGCACGCCTGCAGGCGTCCAATGGGTGTGAAGATCAATAAAGCCGGGCAGGAGGGCTTGGCCCTCGGCCTTGATAATGTCGGCTCCGCGCGGTGCCTTAATGTTGGGTCCAACCGCTGCGATCTTGCCATCGGTGATGATGACGTTGGCCTTGACGGGAGCCGCTCCTGTACCATCGAACACGGTCGCACCCATGATGGCTATGGTGTGAGAAGGGACGGGTGCTGCGGCTGAGCATAGGAGAGCCAGCGCGGTGACCAAGGCGAGGCTGGATCGGTTCAACAGGCGTGACATTCAGGCGTGTTCCTCATTCGGCAAGGTGGATGCAGCACCGCTTGGCGCGTCTTAACCCCCACTTTGAGCGAAATTGGCCGGAGAGATCAAATCTAATCGGGCGTGAGGGCTCAGCGAATTCACTGTCCAAACGAGGCGTCGACAAACACTCAAACTTTCGTTTCAGTGCGACCGAAGAAAGCGGTCTGACTATGACTCCGAAGGGTCCCGACCTGACGAACACCAAATCCAGGCTGACTTGATAACCCCATTCATTGCGCGTATCGTAGCCACATTGTATTATGCAAGGGGTCGGTCATGGGCGTCGTCACACATTTGAAGAAGTCGGGTAACAGCCAAGCCTTTCATGTGCCCAAAGCATTTGCCACGGCTCATAACCTAGATATCTCGGCGCGGTTCTCGATGGAGTATAGGGCCGGGAAGATCATTATCGAGGCTCTGCCTGACCTGATCGATAAGGCTTCGGATGAAAGCGCCATGGTCGAGATGATGCTGGCTGACTTTACGCCTGAGAATGCGAACAAGGACCTTCTGAAAGGTCCGGCCAAGGGTAAGGAACTCTTGTGACTGATAGTGCCGACGCCTACTTGCCGGACGAAGGTCACATCGTACTTATGAATTTTGGTCCGGTTGAGGGCCATGAACAGGATGGTGAGCGCCCTGGGATTGTTCTTTCCTCTAAGGCCTTCAACAAATCTGATCTTATGCTGTGTGTGCCGATGACGACAAAGGGCAGGGGATTTGCCTGGGAAGTGGCTATCAAGTCCTATCAGGCCGAGAAGAACAGCGTCGCTATCACAACTCAGATTAATTGCATGGACTGGCGTGCGCGCGGTGCCAAATATCTCGGCAAGGTCAGTCAGGCGGAGCTATTTCATGTTCGCCATAATGTGAAGCTCTTCGTGGGCCACACACCAGTGGGTTACAAGCCGACAGCGAAGTAAACTATGACGGCCTATTTAGGCATGCGGACCTATGGACTATTGAGGCCTTAAGCGGCCGCCCGCATCTAATCCAGATGCGAGCGGCAGTGCCCATTGGCAATCGAGAATTAGGCGACTTCAGTGATGAACTGATCGCTTGGGCGGCGGACCTTTTCAAGATTAACCAGCCAGTCGCCGTCAACTTGGCGATAGCCCAGTGGTAGGATCACAACACTGCGAAGGCCGCGTGCGCCAAGGCCCAAGATCTCATCAAGCGCATTGCCATCGAAACCTTCCATCGGGGTGCTATCGACCTCTTCGAAAGCCGCCGCGATCATAGAGGCTGATAGGCCGATATAGGCTTGGCGGGCGGCATGTTGGAAATTGGCTTCGGCGGTCCGGGTTGGATAGGTTGCCAGCAGCATCTGGCGATAGTTTTCCCAGCCTTCGTTCTTGAAGCCGCGGACATCGTTGGTCAGGTCAAACATGTGGTTGATGCGCTCGGGCGTATAGTTGTCCCAAGCGGCGAAGACGAGCAGGTGCGAACCCTCAGTCACCTGAGCCTGGTTCCAAGCGATGGTTTGAATACGGGCGCGCACTTCGGCGCTGGTGACCACGATAATCTCATAGGGCTGCAGGCCACTAGAGGTGGGGGCCAGACGGGCCGCCTCCAGAATGCGCTCGACCTTGTCTTGCGACACGGTCTTGGAAGGGTCCATCTTCTTGGTGGCATAACGCCAATTGAGGCTATCGATTACCGGGGAGGGCGTGGTCATGGTGTCGGCTTTGTCCTTAGGGTTCAACAGATGGCCGCCCCTATAGCATCGCTTGATCCGATGATCTTCCCTCGATTGAAACGCCAAACCCAAATTTCAGGCGGCCGCCCGCGACACCAAGTCATGAAGGGCGGGGTCCAGACCCGCGCCCATCATGTCGATGAAATTGTCGCGGTAGAAACGCCGTTTGACGCGCTCATCTATGCCTTCAAGGCTATCATTGAACCGCTTCAGCGGGTTTCTGCCGCCTTCGACATGCGGGAAATCCGATGAGAAGAGGATCATCTCTTCGCCTGAATTTTCAATAATCCAGCGTGTGTCTTCGTGGGGATAGGGCGTGACGCGCAGTTGGCGGCGCAAGATCTCGCTGGGTTTGCCCGACAGGCTCTGAAGCCTTTCTTCCTTGCCAAAGGCGGCAACACCGGAATCCAAGAACTTCATCAGGCTTGGAAGCCATGAGGCCCCAAGCTCAATGGCTCCAAATTTGAGATTTGGAAACCGGTCAAAGACGCCATCGATGACGAGGGCGGACAGGGTCTGCCAGACGCTAAGGGGAATGGACATGAAGCTTAGAGAGGTGAAGTTCTCATTGCCGCCGTGGAAATCTTTGACGTAAGGAAGCCCATTTTCCAGATAGGCATTTTGCATCTTTTCTTCGCCGCCGACGTGGAAAAGGATCGGCACACCGGCCTCTTGGGCCACAGCCCATAGGGCGTCAAGCTCGCGGTGGCTGGGCGAAAAGCCCGCTGGATGGCGTGAGGGGATCATCAAGGCCTTGGCCCCAAGGCGCAGGGCTTCAAGCGCAATTTGAGGCGCGCGGGCTCGGTCAATTAGCGGCACATAGCCGGTGGCCAGAAGGCGGCGATCGACCGAGCAAAAGTCGGTCATCATGCGGTTGTGGGCGCGAGCCGCCTCAATCGACAGCTCAATCTCGCCCATCTGTTCGAGACCAAAATTGCTCAGGCAGGCGGTTGTAAAGACCAGTTGCGAGGCAAAGCCCAGATGATCGAGCGCTGCGACCCGATCTTGGCTACGAAAGGACCCCAGTGCCGCATGGTTTTTGCGCAGGAGGATATTAGCCTCGGCACCGGCCCGAAATTCCGGATCATCATGTTGGGCGGCGGCATTGGCAAAGAATTCGAAGTGCTTAGTTTCCGCGCCGGTCTTTTCGATAAAGGCCGCCCGATAGTTCGGATCGATATAGCTGTTGAGCGCGCCCGGCAGCTCCATGATGTGGCTGTCAGCGTCGTGGATGGTCTGTCCTTCGACATAGGCCATGGCCTAGCCTCCCTCGCGATCGGTTCTATTTTTCGCCATTGCGAACCAATCCCGATCAGGCGTCAAGACCCCGTGATACGGCCCATAAATTACATGAAGTTTCGGGTATGCATGTCGGCGAGCCTCTGGGCTTGAACTGCGTCAAATCCAAGCCGCAAAAGACGCGCTTTGCGCCCGGCTGCCATGTCCAGTTTCAGCCTCTGAACGGCCCCATGGCCCATGGCTATGGCCTCGGGTGTCAAAGCCCCTGCAGCCAAGAGCACTAAGGCGTCAAAGACCTCCTCATTAAGACCAGCGGACGACGCCAATTCCTCATGGCGCTGTTCAACTGCATTTTGCAGACGCGTTAGAAACTCAGGTTGGGCCGTCAGTCGATGCTCGAGATGGGCCATGGCGAAGGCGACGTGGCGGGCCTCATCGCGCGCGGCAAGGCGGCAGATCTGGCGTGTTACGGGGTCTGGGGCGTGCTCATGCAAGAAGTTCAGCAGATTGATGAAACTGCCTTCCCCCAAAACCGAGAGGAGAAAGGTTGCCGATGAAAAATCGGGTGCTTGCATCAGGGTGTGGAGCGAAGCTTGCCCACCAGCCGTCGATAACATGGGCCGATGGCCCCTAAGACCAAGGCGGCGGGTAAAGACCTCAATATGGCGGGCCTCATCGGCACATTGCAGCGCAAGGGCCTGTTGGACTTCTCGAAAATGCGGGTGGACCTGGCCCAAATGTCGCGCAGGCACGACAAGCGCCGCATTCTCGTTTTCGATCAGATAGGTCATGACCTGCGCAATAGCGGCCTCGATCTCTGGATCGAGGTCGAACGGAGCGTCCCAATCAATGGCTGTTTGCGGATCCCATTGGGCGGCGGCGGCTTGGCGATAGAGGTCTCCGGCCGTGGCAGCCCAAATCTCATCGCGATGACGCAGATTAAAGCCAATGGCTGGACTACCGGCCTCTACCGTTGCCCCCCTAGCCGCTAGACCCCACGCTGCATCAGCGATCTGGGCAGGCATTTCGTCCTTGGCCAACTGCGATGTGCCGCTTTCGAGCGCACCGCGCCATCGGTCTTGCGCCCACGGCCCTCGCAAAATGACAGCCTCTAATGGGCCATCGGCCAGCCTATGAACCTCGATCTCATGGCCTTGCTGGCGACACCAGGCCGTCAGGTGCAGGTCCCAGTCTGGAGCGCAGCCACGCAGATGCAGCCTTTCGCCGACCGCCAATTGCGCCAAGGCCCGTCGCACCAGCAGCAGGCCCCCTTCGTCTAGGCCAAGGCGATCAATATCTATAGTCGGCACGAAGAATGCGTCCATCCGCGCTGTAGAAACCTTCCTCGTCCACGGCTTGGGCCAGGTCAGGATAGAAGTCCACGCGTCCGGGCTTCCATTTCTTTAGGCCCTCCAACTCCAGCAAGGGGCGAACCTGCGGGTCGTCATATTTCATCGACATCAAGAGTTCGACGAACCGGTCGATCAGGTCCTGTGGGGCATCCGGACTGGTCGTGAAATTACAATGGTCGTAAGGCGCGGTGCGCTCAATGATCCGGGTTGAGCCTGCGGGCAGTGTGCCATCAAGCCCAAAACCCAAATGGTTGCCGTCGATCATGCAGCAGGCATCCACTTCGCCGGCCAAAAGCGCTAGGGCGGCATCGCGTTCGCCGCCAATATGGTCGCCGTGCTTACCGGCTAAAACGTCAAAGCGCCGAACGGTAAAGTCTTGGCCGCCGATCAGTCCAGCCAGACGCAAATGATGCAGTGGTAGCAAGGTGGCCTGAGGGGAATCGATGGCCCCCACACCGAGGGTTTTGCCGCGCAAATCGGCGGCGCTTTGCAAGGGGCTGTCAGAGCGCACAACGATCACAGAGCGCAGGTTGCAATCGGTATTGCGCATGGCCACCGCTTGCACGCTCTGGCCTCGGCTGCGGGCCATGCGGTCAGCCCGCACCCACGCTAGGGGTGAATTCCAAGCCACATGCAAGGTGCCGTCAAACTGGGCTTCGACCTGAGCCTCATAGTTGGAATAGAGAATATAGTCGAAGGCAAAGCCCTGCTGGGCGAACCAGGCTTTGAAGCCTTCCCAGATGGTGACCACCTTGGGGGCGTAGGCGACAGCGCCCATGATGAGCGTCGGTTGGGTCACAAGGGTGTCCTTCGAACAGAAAGCTTCGGCGCAAGCGCTAAGGCTTCACCCTATCCCAGTCCGCAGCCGGGCGCACCCTTAACCAGCAGCCTTAAAGGCCTCTAGCAGTCCGGCCAGAAGAGGCGGGTAGGGGTTGGTGGCGCTGCAGCGGCCCATGGCGATGGCTTGAGCCTGAGCTTGCGAAGCCTCATCCGTAAAGTTGGGCAGCACATAAAGGTCGCGTTTTGCGATGGCTTCAAACACCATGTCGGACAGGGCTGAAGCGGGCAGTCCGGCGTCTACAGATTGACGCATAAATTGCTCTAGTGCTTTCAAGGTCGGGTTCTTCAAACGTCCTTGGAGCTCAGTTTGAAGGGTGTCCGGTCCAGTCTTTTCGGGGAACATGATCTTGGACTGAACGACACCGGGCATGACGATGGTCACGCCGATGGTATCGATCTGCTCCGCGCTGAGATCCAGATAGAGGGCTTCAGACAGGGCCACGACGCCATGCTTGGTCATGGAATAGGAGCTGAACCCCGGATTGACCGTGATCCCAGCGCCCGATGAGGTGTTGATGACGTGGCAGTCGTCGCCTTGAGCGATCATGCGCGGGACAAAGGCCTTGATGCCATTGATGACGCTCTTGAGATTGACCCCAATGACCCAGTCATATTCCTCGACGGAGGTCTCCCACGTCAGGCCGGAGGCAAAGACACCGGCATTGTTAAACATCATATTGACCTTGCTGAACCGCTCGACAGTGGCTTGGGCAAGGGCCTCGACCTCCTCGAATTTTGAGACGTCAGTTCTGACCGCTAAGACATCACCGCCCGCATCTCTCAGTTCCGCCAAGGCTTGGGTCAAAGGTTCAACGCGAATGTCGGCAATCACAACCTTGGCGCCGCGCTGGATCGCGCCGTGGGCTAAGGCGAGGCCGATCCCGCTGGCTCCTCCGGTGATGACGGCGACCTTATCGTTAAAGCGATCCATGAGGGACTATACCTTCTGAAGGCTGTGAATGGCGCTGGCCTCTGTGCCTCTTGAGCGATACCGAATAGATCATCCTAGACAGAACGCCATTCACAATTTTGCCTATCCAGAAGGCCTTTGCATTCTCGCCATAACCCCTATGCTCCCGAGCAATCCTCAGCTCCGACAGTGCGGGTCATCGCTGTTGGAGACCATAAATGCACAGGGACGAAATCATGGATCGCTATGATCTGATCATGATCGGCGGCGGGATCAGCGGCTCGGCGATGGCGATTGTAATGGCCCGCGCTGGCCATAGGGTTCTTGTTCTTGAACGGTCCGAACAGTTTGAAGATCAGGTCCGCGGCGAATGGATCGCCCCGTGGGGTGTGGCAGAGGTCCAACGTCTGGGTCTTTACGACCTGCTGATGGGGGCCGGTGGCCATCACCTTACCCATCACATTACCTATGATGAGGCGCTTAATCCTGACGTGGCCGAGGCGGCACCCCTGCCGCTGGGCATGTTTTTGCCGAATGTTCCAGGGCCCCTCTGTATCGGCCATCCGAAGCATTGTCAGACCCTATTAGATGAGGCTGCCCGCTGCGGCGCAGAGGCTCTTCGCGGGGTCAATGTCGTGTCGGTTATTACCGGGTCTGAGCCGACGGTAACCTATGAGTTGGACGGCGTGACCCATATCGCCTCGGCACGCCTGATCGTGGGGGCGGATGGACGCAATTCCATGGTCCGAGAGGCTGCCGCCATTACCCTTAACGCGGATCGTCCCCATCATATGTTCGGCGGCATGTTGGTCGAGGGCGTCAGCGGTTGGGATGAACATATTCAAGCCATTGGAACCGAGGGTGAGTTTGCCTTTTTGGCCTTTCCTCAAGGCGATGGGAAGGTGCGGGTCTATGGCAGCTACAGTCTTGATGAACGCTCACGCTTTTCGGGTCCCGATGGCCCGCAGCGTTTTCTAGAGAGCTTTCGGGTGAACTGTAGTCCGCGCAATCGCCACATTGCCGATGGGCGTCCAGCGGGGCCATTGCGCAGCTATGCCAATAACGACACCTGGACAGATGTGCCCTTCGCGCAAGGCGCCGTGTTGGTGGGCGATGCGGCCGGTTGGAATGACCCGATCATTGGCCTTGGCCTATCCATCACCTATCGCGATGTTCGCATGGTCAGCGACCTGCTTCTTCGTTCGCAAGACTGGAGCCCCGCTCTTCTGGAACCTTACGCCGAAGAGCGCACTGAACGGATGCGGCGCCTGCGCTTCGTCGCCAAGATTCAGTCTTCCTTGGATGCCGAGTTTGGTGATCAGGCCCGGATGCGTCGCCACAGCTATTTTGAGCGGGCGGCAAGAGATCCGATGCT
>CANFKD010000070.1 GCA_947447115.1 Caulobacteraceae bacterium | reverse complement strand
GACCAAGCGCAGCGGTCAAGTATTCTCCGCTGATTTGGCGCAGATTGCGCCGCCTTGGTCCGCCGCAGTTAAGTTGGAGAGACGATGCCTGAAGTGGTTCTGACCGGAGCAGCCGGACGAATCGAAGGACGCTATGCACCGGGCAAGCGTGAAAACGCCCCTATTGCTCTGATCCTCAGCCCTCACCCCAAGGCCCAAGGTCATATGAACAACCCCGTGGCGGTGCAGCTGTACCACCTGTTCATGAAGCGTGGCTTTGCCGTTCTGCGGTTCAACTTCCGCGGCGTCGGTCGCAGCCAAGGTGAATTTGACAGCGGCATTGGCGAGTTGGCCGATGCAGCGACCGCTTTGGACTGGTTGCAGACCACTAACCCTACGGCGTCGCAGTGCTGGGTGGCGGGCTATAGCTTTGGCGCTTGGATCGGCATGCAGCTCTTGATGCGCCGTCCGGAGACCGATGGCTTTATCTCGGTGTCACCGCCGACCAACATGTATGATTTCAGCTTCCTCGCCCCCTGCCCCGCTTCGGGTCTGATCCTTCACGGCTCAGCCGACACCATCGTTCCGCCCTTGGAAGTCGAGCGGGTCGTTTCAAAGCTGCGCACGCAAAAGGGCATCACCATCGATTATGACGTGGTTGATCAGGCCAATCACTTCTGGGGCGAAAAGCTGCCGGAGGTCGAGCAGCGCGTCGGGGCCTATCTGGACATGAGGCTCGAAGCCAACCCAGCCTAAGGGTCAACCACCCGGCCGCCGACCAGCGGCTGGGGAACACCCGTGGTGCCGGGGAACGAGATCGGCAGACCGCGCACCGTGCGAGCTGCCAAAAAGGCAAAGGCTTCGGCCTCTACGGCATCACCACGCCAGCCAGCCTCTTCAGCGGTGACGACCTGCACCCCGCAACGCTGACGCAAGCCCTCTAGGATCGCGCCATTGTGACGCCCGCCGCCGCAAACCATCAGGGCGCGGGGGGGCTGAGGCGCCTGCCCCAAGCCGTGGGCCACCGATTGAGCGACAAAGGCGGCAAGGGTCGCGGCACCATCTTCAGGCGAAAGTCCCTCGACGGGTTTTGCTGTAAAATCATAACGATCCAAGGATTTTGGGCCAGTCTGGGTGAAGAACCCGTGGCTCATCATCTGGGCCAAAACAGCTTCATGCACCTGTCCGGACTGGGATAGGGCCCCGCCCGCATCATAACGGCCAAGGCCATGGGACTCGACCCACTGATCCAGAGGTCCATTACCCGGCCCCGTATCGAAGGCCAGAAGATCGCCCCCCTCGCCGACAAAGGTCACATTGGCCACGCCGCCAATATTCAAGATCGCCACCGGCCCATTCAGTGCCGAACGCCTCGCCAAGGCGGCATGATAGACGGGTACGAGCGGCGCGCCCTGCCCGCCTGCCGCCACATCGATGGAGCGAAAATCATAGGCCGTGCGAACGCCCGTTAGGCCGGCGAGCAGGGCTGCGTCGCCCAGTTGCCTTGTCCGTCCAACAGCGCTGGATGTTGGTGGCTCATGCAGAACGGTCTGACCGTGAAAGCCGACCAGGTCGAGATCGGCAAAGCCCATTCCATGTCGGCCTAGAAAGCTCGCCGCCGCCCTCGCGTGGGCCTCGGCAATCGCTCTTGCAGCGTGGGCAAAGACCGCTGGTTCAGGTGCCCCCCGTGTCCAAGACCGACCTACGACAATCGCCTCAAGCACGAGCGTGCGAACCTCATCAGGCAGGGGCGCTTCACCAGACGGCCCAAAGCTTTCGATGGTTTCGCCATCGGTGCGCAAGATGGCCATATCGATCCCATCGAGAGAGGTTCCGCTCATGAACCCTAAGACCTGCTGCATATCTTCCCCATCCTGCCCCACGGCTTGGCCGAGTGTGTCCGTCCGTGCTACACGCACGCCCTTGCTTAAGAAAGCCCGAGTCCATGTCTGAACCGACCGCAACCGCCTTCAAACCCAAATCAAAGTTCCTGCAGGTCCTGCAAGAGCGCGGCTATATTCATCAGTGCACCGATCTGGAAGCCTTGGACAAGGCGGCCAGCGAAGGCGTGGTGACGGCCTATGTCGGCTATGACTGCACGGCAGACAGCCTGCATATCGGCCATCTGATCTCGATCATGATGTTGCGTTGGCTGCAAAAGACCGGCCATAGGCCGATTACCCTGATGGGCGGCGGCACGACCAAGGTGGGCGATCCAACCGATAAGGACAAGCAGCGCCCGCTTCTGACCGATGCCCAGATCGCCTCGAACATGGCCAGCATCCAGACCACGTTCGGCAAGTTCCTGAGCTTTGGCAATGCGACGACCGACGCGGTGATGGTCAACAATGCCGATTGGCTGGAAAAGCTCGGCTATGTCGAGTTCCTGCGCGATTACGGCGTCCATTTCACGATCAATCGCATGCTGACCTTTGACAGCGTCAAGCTGCGACTGGAACGTGAACAGCCCCTGACCTTCCTCGAATTTAACTACATGCTGATGCAGGCGACCGACTATCTGGAGCTAAGCCGTCGCTATGGCTGCGCCCTGCAGATGGGTGGCTCGGACCAGTGGGGCAATATTATCAATGGGGTGGAGTTGGTCCGCCGCGTCGATGCCAAGCCTGCCTATGGCTTGACCACGCCCCTGCTAATGACCTCGTCTGGCCAGAAGATGGGCAAGAGCCTAGGCGGTGCCGTTTGGCTCAATGCCGACCGGCTCAGCCCCTATGACTATTGGCAGGTCTGGCGCAATACCGAGGACGCTGACGTGGGCAAGTTCTTGAAGCTGTTTACAGAATTGCCGCTGGAGGAGTGCGACCGTCTGGCCGCCCTTCCCGGCGCTGCGATCAACGAGGCCAAGAAGGTTCTGGCCGATGAGGCCACCACCCTGCTGCATGGCCGCGAAGCCGCAGAGGCCGCTCGTGCAGCCTCTGACAAGGCCTTTGAACAGGGCGTCATGTCCGAGGACCTGCCAACCCTAGAGGTCGATCGCGCCACCTTAGAGGCCGGTATCCCCGTGGCCAATCTGGTCGTAGATGCTGGCCTAGCAGCCTCGCGATCGGATGCGCGGCGCCTAGCGCAAGGCGGCGGTCTTCGGGTCAATAATGAGCCCGTATCCGACGGCGCACGGGTTCTAACCCTTGCGGACCTGACGGCGGACGGCGTGATCAAGCTGGCCGCGGGTAAAAAGAAGATCGTACTAATCAAGCCGGTCTAGTTATTGGCTTCAGGGCTCTGGCGTTGGTGTCGGGGCCTTGAACACCGCCTTGCCGAGCGGCACACCGTCAAAGACCCGGCGCAACATGCCCGGCGTCGCCAGCGACAGCGGATTGACGAACAGGCGCGGCGCCTTGATCGCGCCCTTGGCTGAGTAGGTCAGGCCAAAGACCCCCTCGCCCTGGCGTGAAATCATCAAGGCTCCCAGCACCGGGATCTTGCCCACCGCCGAGTTGAGCGCATAGGCCGGGGCCATCGCCCCCGCCAGTTCAAGCTCTTGCTTGGATAGATCAATATAGCCGTGGGTGGTCAGGCCCAAGGCATCGCCAGTCGCCCGCGCCTCACTGATCTCGAGCGTCTTACCGCGCAGGGCCATACGGCTCGACACCTCCGAAAACTGGATGCCCTCGCCATTGAGCGTGTTGGCCACGCCGCTAAAGGCGCCAAGGGTCAGAATCTGCGCGAGGGCTGGAACCCGCGCAACACGGACCGATTGGGCCTTGAGCACCAGATCAGCGCCTCCGGGAACCAGGCGCCCGGTCAATTGTGCACTGCCGCCCTTGAGATTGGTGAAGCCCGATAGGCTTTCGACCATCTGCCCGACAGCCTCGACCTGCCCAGAAACGAGAACCTGATCATCCTTGGGCGCAATGGTGAGGCTAATCGCACCGTCACCGGGTCCCTTGACCGAGGCTTGGAGTTGGCGGTTCAAGCCCTTTGCCCAATCGGCGGATAGACGCAGATCCGACAGGGGCTCCGCCTCAGTGACCTTCAGCCGATCAACAACAATATCCAAGCGGATCGGGCCTGCGCGCTGCCCGGCCTCGAGATCGGCCAGATCGATGGTCTGCAATTCATGTAGCAAGCGGCGGGCATCGAGGAAGTCCGCCTTGACGGCCAGCGCCGTGCTCGGACCTTCTGTGTCGAACCTAACCTGACCATCGAACAGGCCCTTAAGGCGCGCCCGAGCCGTGGACAGGCTCACCAACTGCCCCTTACGAATTGTACCCGATAACAGAGCCTCCATCGAGGGACCCTCTGCGCGAATGGCACTCAAGGCGATGACATCGTCCTCTTGGCCAACGAAATCCGCCTTAAGGGTTGCTGGCTCATCAGCGGGTTTGGACCAGTCGGTGCCGGCCAGCGCCAGATGTGCGCTCGTCATATCCGCCTCTGCATGACCGCTGATCAGACCGCGTTCTTCGAACTCGAGCCGGGCGGTCAGCGGAACCTCACCGGTCAATTCCTCGGGGGCCAGCAGACCCAGGCGCACAGCCGCGTCTCCATTGAGCCGAGCGCTGATCTCTACCGACTGATGTCCGGGTCCAGATTGGAGACTGTCGAACCTTATCGGCGCCCCCGCGATTGAGGCGTCACCGCTCAGACCTTCGGTCTCGGCCACCCACCGGCCCTCAATGGTCACGGGTTGAGCGGGCTTGATAAAGGCTGGTGCACCAAGGCCCCCCAGATCGGCCTGAGAGAGGGTTGAGCGGCCTTGATAGACCAGTTGGCCATCTAACCGACGCTCCCAGCCCAATCGCCCCCCCAGCGCACCAAGCGTGATATTGGCGTCTCCGTCCTGCTTCGTGAGACGGGCTTTCACCGTCAAGGGCTGAACCGTGGCAAAGAGCGGCATGTCAGCGAGGCCCAGAACGGTGGCCGCATCTCGGTCAAGTTTGGCGGTAAAACCCACATCAAGCTGGTCGGCGGTCAGCAGCGTCAAATCACCGACCAAGGCCCCGGCCGAGACTGGCCCGCGCCATTGATCACCCCTGCGATCCAGAACAGCCGAAAGGTCAAAGGCCGCAGCCTTGGCCGATACCGGCAAACCATAGCGACGCAGTCCTCCCGATGCGACCTGACCATCGATGGTCACACGGCCGGCATCGCCGAGGGTCCAACTGACATTGCCTGACGCCGCCCTACTGTCGAACCGACCTCGCCCGCCTAAACGATCAAGGGTGAACTGTCCGGTGGTCGGGACAGGATTGTGGGCATCAAGGGCGATAACGCCATCCAACGCCAAGCGGCTCGGCGCTCCCGCTGGGCCGCCAAAGGGCAGTTGATAATCGATATTGCCGTCGAAAATGCCGACCTTGGCCAACCCCGATGCGGAGAGCCCACGATTGTCTCCGCTGACCTTGACCAAACCCCGCTGCAAATCGAGACCCAAGGCGACCTTGCTGATACCGCCGTTGGTCACGGTTCCGGCAAATTGGTAGCCATAGTCCTTGGCCAAAACCACCTTGGTCGTCGGCCTTGTGATGGTGAAAGAGACGTCCGCATCGCCAGAAAAATCCTGCGCCTTGAAAGGGCTCTGCGCCAAGATGTTCAAGGGCTGACGATCGAGAATGTTCAAGATCTGATCCGCTGCACCGCGGGCCCGGCCCTTGAACAGACCTGCTGCAGCAGGACGGAACCGAGGATAGGACACAAGCCCTTCGCTGAGCGTCACGCCTTCCATCATCCCCGAGGCGACGGTCAGGTCGAAGCGGTCGCCTTGAACCATCGCCTTGCCCCGGCCCTGTTCAATGGGGGGAAGGCCGGGGACGATGACAATGGTGACGCCATCGAAATCAAAGCCGACCTTCAGCATATCGTTGGTCAGTCCGCGTTTGGTTGTGCCTGCGGGGATATCGACCGTGAGCTTAACGTTCGAAAGCGTGCCCTGCTTGAGCGCGGCCTTGACCCAATCGCGAGCCCCCTTGCCGACCGTATCGGGCCAGAACGGATAGGCCTGATCGACATTCGCCTTGCCATCAATCTGGGCCTTTAGCTTGGCACCCCACGTCCCTTGCGGCAGGCCATCCTTGCCAAGCGCCTGCATCAGATCACCGCTGGCCGTTACCTTTGCGCCCGCCAGAACCGCGCCAGCCTTGGCAAAATTCAAATGACCGGCTTCGGGCGTATAGCCGCCTTTGACATAGAGATTTGTCAGGGTCTGGGGCTCTGATTTGGGCACAAAGGCCATGACCGCTTGGGGACCCTTTAGCTCAAAGTCGAGGCGCGCAGGCTGTTTGTCGCGGCCCTCTGGTACCAGTCGCAACCGGCCCTTGATGTCCAACTGCAGGAGTGCGGCCTTGAGCTTGACGGAGGCTAGCTCGACCTCACCTGTGGAAGGATCATAGGTGGCGCGGGCCTCAGCCCGATCAAAGCGCTGCTGGGCCTTGCCAAAGCGGATCTGGCCAGCGCCTGCGGTGAAGCTCACATCCGCCGCCCGGATCCCCTGATCGAGGGCATAGCTGAGCGAGCCCTGTCCGTCGACCTGAGCATCTAGGGCCGAGAGCGGACGGGTGACACCCACCGAGGGGAAGATTTTGGCCGGGTTCAGGCGACCTATCTTACCAGAGATAAAGGCTTCCTTCAGCCCCTCGGCGGCCTTGGCCTTGATCGCGAGCTCAGCCCGTTGATTGCCCTGCCCGAGCGCGACATCGCCAACCAGATCTAAGCGACCGATGGCCTTACGCAGGGCCAACCGACGCACATCGCCGGTCCAGGCCACTGACCCGCCGATCTGGCGCAAAGATAGGGCGCCGTTCGTCAGTTCGACATCGTGCAGGAAACTGGCCCACCGACCGCGCCTTGCCGGTCCGGTGACTTCTGAAAAAACTCGGCCCAGCAGGGTCAGTTCGTCAGGACGGCCGATAGCCTCATAACCCAACTCATAGCGGCCTTGCGGGGAGACACTGATCGCAATGAAAAAGTCCGAGGCGGCAATGCGTCCAGGCGCGGGCGCAAAAACCAGAACCGAGTCCAAGGCCATGGCCGCTTGAACCCGACCTGCGCGCAGAACCTGTCGCCCTTTTTGATCAGTGACCGACAGGTTCTCCATCTGGACACCCAGAGACTTGGCCTGGTCGAACCAGACGATCCCGACATGCCCCAGTTGCGCATGACCACCCTTAACCTGTCGCTCGAGCCCGCTTATGATCATCGGCCGCAGGAAATCAGCGGAGATTGGCCCCTGCGCTAGTCGCATAGCCCCCACGCCAAACAGCGCGATCATCGCCAAGATCAAGACGACAGCAGCTTCAAGCCCATGCTTCAGCGCCGGTCTCAGCAACAGAAATATCTCCGTAAAGGCCGGGTAACGGCTGGACGCGGCACCAGACAGGCACCAAATATATCTACAAAATGGCCGCACCGAAAATCAGTGCCTTAACGATGGGATACGCCAATGACTGACCAACTCCAACCCGGAGATCACGCTCCAGCCTTCGATCTGGCCTCAGATGGTGAAAAAAACCTGTCTTCGAGCGATCTAAAGGGCAAAACGGTGGTCCTCTATTTCTACCCCAAGGACGACACCCCCGGCTGTACGAACCAAGCCAAGGGGTTCTCTACCCTGTCCGCGGACCTGGCCAAGGCCGGTGCGGTCGTGATTGGTGTGTCCAAAGACAGTGTCGCCAGTCACAAGCGCTTTCGTGCCAAGCACGACCTGACCATCGCACTCGGATCCGATCCCGAGGGAACCACGATCGAGGCCTACGGTGCCTGGGTTGAAAAGAGCATGTATGGCCGCAGCTATATGGGCATTGAACGTTCAACCTTCCTCATCGACGGCACTGGTGTCGTTCGCAAGGTCTGGCGCAAGGTCAAGGTCCCCGGCCATGCTGAAGCCGTTCTCGCTGAGATTAAAGCGCTCTAGATTTTCATAAATCTCAGACTTGAACGGCCATTGAAAACAAGCTGTTTAGTCGGATTACAGACGATAAGAGTCGGGAATCTATGCATAATCATGAATATTGTTTTAACGTGAGGCCACGATAGCTATAGACTCTTAGTCCTTGATCATTGCATATCGCCTAAAGCAAAAACGGCGAGTATCCGAGACCATGACCAATGGCCACGTGGCGCGTTTCAAACAGGCCCTAGAGCGCCTATTTCCCGAGCGGCATCTGTATGTCCGTTCAGAAGGCGAACTGAAGAGCTTGGTTCTGACGCCGAAACGTCAGATGGCCATAGCTTCGGCCCTGCTCGCGCTTGGCCTTTGGCTGGGCGTGGCCACGACCTCGATGGCTATCAACGCCCTGTCCCTAAGCAATACTGACCGCGAAGTCGCCAAGACCCAGGCGAAATACGAACGTTGGATTGCGGACCGACAGGCCCGTCTCAACAGCGCTGTGGCTCAGATTAACGCGAACAATGGCTCGATAGATCAGCTGGCCAATAGCGTCGAGAAACGCCATGCCGCGCTGGCCCAACTGATGGGCAACTTTAAGGGTGTGCCGGGTGCAGAGGTCGCTCTGGCCCCGTCAAAATCCCTCAAGACCACGCTCGGCGTTGCCTCTCCTATAGATCGGGTCCAGGCCGTCAGCATGGATCAGGAGCGCATGATCACCCGAGCTGAGAGCTTCGCTAAGACCCGCGCCGACCGTTTGAGACTGGCCTTTCGCCTCGCAGGCCTAAATCCGGTCAGCTATGCCGACCGGAGCAGTTCGGCCAGCAGCGGCCTTGGCGGGCCCCTGATCGAGGCCAAGGATCCTCGCGCCCTAGCGGCTGTGCTGGATGTCGACGAGGATTTCGCAGAACGGATTCAGAGTGCGGCCAACAATATGGCCGATATGCGCGCCCTCAACCAAGCCGCTGAGCGCCTGCCCTTTGCCCGTCCGACAAACCGAACACCGCAGTCCAGCGGTTTTGGCGTGCGCTTTGATCCCTTCACCAGACGCCCAGCCTTCCATTCGGGACTGGACTTCACAGGTGGGTTCCTGACCCCCATTCAATCCACGGCGCCCGGTATAGTTTCCTTTACGGGCGTGCGTTCGGGTTATGGCAACACGGTCGAGATCGATCATGGCGCAGGGTTCAAGACGCGCTATGCCCACCTTCAGTCCATCTCGGTCAGTACCGGGCAACGCGTCGCGGTTGGACAGCGCCTTGGGGCGATGGGTTCTACGGGGCGATCCACGGGCGTTCATTTGCACTACGAGGTCTGGGTCAATGGCCGGGCTCAAAATCCCAACCGTTTCGTAAAGGCAGGCGATTATGTTCAACAAGCGGGCTGATAACGAATCTTCCTTCCCGGCGCTGTCGGCGTCTTTGGACACAGCCGCACGAAAGTCTCACAAGGTCGCCTCCGTTATTGGAGATGATGTGACCATTGATGGCAGCATCTCTGGTCAGGGTGAGCTTCACCTGGACGGTACGGTTCGTGGTGAAATTACGGTTGAACGTCTGTCGATCGGTGAAACCGGACAGGTCGAAGGCACCGTGACGGCAGAGACGGTCGATATTCGCGGCAAGCTGACCGGAACCATCTCGGCCAAGCAGGTCAAGCTCTATGGCACGGCCCATGTGGATGGCGACATCACCCATGAGCAACTGTCCATGGAACCGGGTGCCTACTTCCAAGGCCGCAGCCTAAAGTTCCAGCGCCAAATCACAGCCTCCGCGCACGAGATCAAAGCCAGCGTCGGCCTAGACGGCTTCGCAGAGGACTAGGCCCATCGGCTAGCCTTCGCGCGTCACACCGACGCGCTGAGCCAGTGACGCGCCCATAAAGTTGTCGAGATCGCCATCCAGAACGCCTTGCGTGTCGGAGGTTTCCACGTCCGTGCGCAGGTCCTTGACCATCTGATAGGGCTGCAGAACGTAGGACCGGATCTGGTGACCCCAACCAATATCGGTCTTCTGGTCTTCCAAGGCTTGCGCGGCGGCTTCACGGCGCTGCAGTTCCAACTCATAGAGACGGGCGCGAAGCATTTTCCACGCCTCTTCGCGGTTCTGGTGCTGTGAGCGGCCAGATTGGCAGGCAACCGCCACGCCCGTCGGAATGTGGGTTAGGCGCACCGCAGAGTCAGTCTTGTTAATATGCTGGCCGCCCGCGCCCGAGGCCCGATAGGTATCGGTGCGCACGTCCGAAGGGTTGATATCGATCTCGATCGTATCGTCGACGACCGGATAGACCCAGACCGAGGCAAAGCTGGTATGGCGCTTGGCGGCGGAGTCAAACGGCGAGATGCGCACCAGACGGTGGACGCCCGCCTCGGTCTTCAGCCAGCCATAGGCATTGTGGCCCTTGATCTGCAGGGTCACGGACTTGATACCGGCCTGCTCACCCTGGGTTTCTTCGATCACCTCGAAGCTCATGGCGTGGGCGGTGGCCCAGCGGGTATACATCCGCAGCAGCATGCCAGCCCAGTCGTTGGACTCTGTCCCGCCTGCGCCAGAATTGATTTCGAGATAGGCGTCGTTGCTGTCGGCTTCACCCGACAACAGGGCCTCAAGCTCGGCACGGGCCGCCTGTTCCTTGATCGCCGCCAACTGCGCGCGGGCCTCGTCTAGCGAAGCCTCGTCACCTTCCGCATCAGCCATTTCGGCATAGCCGACCGCATCCTCAAGCTCACGCTCAAGGGTCAGGACTGCGTTGATCTGACCAGACAGTTGGGTGCGTTCACGCATCACCGCTTGGGCTTCGGTCGGACGATCCCACAAGGTGGGGTCTTCTACCTTGGCATTGAGCTCGTCGAGCTTGCGCAGCGCTGGATCCCAGTCAAAGTCTCCTCCTGAGCAGTCCGATGGACTGCTCGATGTCGGCAGCAGCTGCCTCGACATCCGCTCTCATGATTGGCTCCTATGCATTGAAGGGGCGGCTTACCGTGCGCCGCGTCATAAGACAATGGACCCGTGCGATCAGTAGAGGCCCGACAGGTCCTCAGGCACCTTTTGCACCTTGGGCGGCGGCGGCGGGGGCGGTACAGCAGGTCCACCGCCCCAAGCTTCGCCATAGGGAACCGGGCCCTCGGGCGTTAGTTGAGCCTTGGGCTCGGTCCCCGGCCGGAAGGCTTCTCGGATACCGTTGACAAGAACGAACTTGGCATTCTTGGGCGGCTGAAAATCGCGATAGGGACTGCCGCGCAAGGCGGTCTGCATGAACTCGATAAAGATCGGCACAGCCGCCTGGCCGCCCGTCTCATTGTTACCGAGCGAGCGATTGTCATCGTAACCGACAAAGACGCCGACGACGATCTCTGGCGAATAGCCGACGAACCAGGCGCTACGATATTCGTTGGTGGTACCCGTCTTACCCGCCAAGGGACGACCCAAGGAACTGACCTGCGCCGCCGTGCCCCGCTGTACCACGCCCTGAAGCATGGAGGTGATCTGGTAGGCCGTAATGGGGTCAAGAACTTCAGTGCCCGCAGCAGGCAGGTGGGGCGACTCTTCGCCCAAGAAGCCGACATTGCAGCGATCACAATCGCGTCCATCACCCTTGAGCAAGGGCTTGCCTTCGCGGTCTTGGACCAGCTCGATCAGGTGCGGTTCGATCCGGCGCCCCCCATTGACGAACGGGGCATAGGCGGCGGTGAGCTTAAAGGGCGTTGTTTCACCAGATCCGAGCGACATGGCCAGAACCGGAGCCATATCCTTGACGACGCCCATGCGGATCGCCGTCTCGCGGACCTTGTCCATGCCAATCGCCTGCGCCAAGCGCACCGTCATGGCGTTGCGGGACTGTTCTAGCCCCTTTCGCAGGACCAGATTGCCATAATAGTCCTTGGTGTAGTTCTCAGGCGTCCAGTCCTTATCCGCCGTTTCGCCCTTGATGGTAATCGGCGCATCGGCCACGACGCTGGCTGGGGTGTAGCCATTGTCCAAAGCCGTCGCATAGACGAAGGGCTTAAAGGCCGAGCCCGGCTGACGCTGAGCCTGGGTCGCGCGATTGAACTTCGACAGGGAGAAACTATAGCCGCCGACCATGGCCAGCACCCGGCCTGAATAGGGGTCCATAGCGACGAGTGCGCCATTAACGGTCGGAATCTGCTTGAGGGCAAACTGCCCCGGCGATTTTCCCGGCGCGACAAAGATCAGGTCGCCAACATTAAAGCCTTTGGTTGCCCGCGCCCAGATCACATCCTCTTCAGATATCAGACCGGTCTTACCGTCGGTCAGTTGAACCTTAACCGGACCCTTTGCGGACTGAACCACGGCGATGACCCAGTCGCGTCGCTCATAGGGCGGGGTCAGGGCCTTGGCCTTCTTTTGCCACCCCTCCTGCCCAAGCTCGACATGGCCAATAGCGCCGCGCCAGCCATGACGACGATCATAGAGCTCCAGCCCCTGCATGAGAGCAACGCGGGCAGCGGTCTGCAACCGAATATCCAAGGTGGTGCGAAGGTAATAGCCCCCCTCATTGACCTTGTCGCCAAGGGTCAAGATCGCGCGCTGACGAACCTCTTCGATGAAATAGTCGGCATCGCGATAGCGTGCCCGGCTAGGTTCGGCCTGAACCTTAAGGTCCGCAGCCATGGCAACCTTAGCCTCTTGCGGCGTGACCCAGCCAAGCTCGGCCATCTCGCCAATGATCCAGTTGCGGCGGCGTATGGCATTGGCCTTGTTGCGAACCGGCTGATAGTTCTGCGGCCCCTTCGGCAAGGCGGCCAGATAGGCCGTCTCGGCCAAGGTCAGGTCCGACAGGGGCTTGCCAAAATAGTTATAGGCCGCAGCGCCGACACCAAACGACCGATAGCCGAGCCAAATCTCATTGAGATAGAGCTCTAAAATCTTAGGCTTGCTCAGCACCTCCTCTAGGCGATTGGCGAGGATGGCCTCTTTGAACTTGCGGCCAAAGGTGACGTCGCTGTTGAGCAGCACATTCTTGGCCACCTGCTGAGTGATGGTCGATCCACCCTCGAGGCGGCGGCCCCGACTGACATTCAACACGTTCTTCAGAACCGCGCGGCTCAGCCCCTGATAGTCGATGCCGCCATGCTCATAAAAGTTACGGTCTTCAGCGGCCATAAAGGCCTTCACCACCCGAGGCGGGATCTGGTCATAGGGCACGAAGATCCGGCGTTCGCGCGAAAACTCACCGATCAGGGTTCCGTCCCAAGCATAGACCCGCGTCGCGGTCGGGGGGCGGTAGTTCACAAGGTCGGCAGCATCGGGCATGTCATGAAACAGCCATGCCGAATAGACTGCCAAGCAAATACCCGCCGCAGCAATCAGGCTGAGGATGCTAACGCCCGCAATTGATATCCAACGCTCAAACCGCTGCAAGACCCAGAACCTCCACGGGGCACCTCGACGGATGCCAAGCCCGTACAGACCTCGGTCTATCCCGTGTCGCAGTCACACGTAAAGCGCAAGAGCTTGAAAATTGAAGGTGGAACCGCCTTGCCGTTAGGCTAGCGACAATTATCGAGACGCGATGCGCAACTCTTCGTCGAAATAGGCGTCAATGGAGTCGCCAACCGAATCCATAAAGTCCTGTCGAGACTCGCGCTCAGCCAAGAGCGCTTCATCGTCAACATTGGTGATGAAACCCATTTCAAGCAGCACGGCGGGGACATCCGGCGCCAACAAAACTACGAAACCGGCATCGCGATGGCTGCGCGCCAAAAGCTGCACATGCTCGTCGATCCGCGCCAGAAGAAGTTGGGCGAAGGTTGCCGAACGGTTTTTAGTCGCGCGTTGGGTCAGATCCAGCAGGATTTGCTTCACGGCCTTGTCCTGAGCCGGAAGGTTCACATCATAGAACCAGTTGTTCTTCTCAAGCGCATTGCGCGCGGCCCGGTCAGAGCCCTTGTCCGACAGGGTATAGACGCTCGCGCCGCGGGTCTGACTGTTCGCGCCTGAATCCGAATGGAGCGAGATGAAGAGGTCGGCATTGGCATGGCGCGCGACCTGAACGCGATTTTCCAAGGGGATGAAAACATCGGTGTCGCGGGTCAGGATCACCTTGTAACGGCCAGACCGATCCAACCGCTCTTTTAGCGACAGGGCCGCGGCAAGATTGATGTCTTTCTCGTTGGTCTCAGAACCCTTGGCGCCGGGGTCGTGGCCGCCATGGCCCGCATCGATGACAATAACCTTCTTAAGACGCAGAGGCGCAACATAGGGGCGCGGCGTCGAGGTTGCCTTTTGTACGACCACAGGCTCAGCGCGAACGGCAGGCGCAGGGGTCGACAGAACCGGTGCCGGCAAGGTTACCGAAACGGGCGTAACCGTCACGGGCTTGGCTGACACCACTGGCGCAAAGGCGGGAACCGAAGCGTTAGCCACAATATCGACCACATACCGATAGGCGGTTGAGCCCTCACTCGGAGGCAGCAAGAAACGCCGTTTTATGCTGGCCGGACCGACGAGATCGAGGCGAAGCCGCGCGGCTCCACCGGCCTGATCCATCATCCAAGCCTTAACCAGACCTTGGCCAGAACCTTGCAAATCCCCTGCCACCTGAAGATCGGCAAGGGTCAATATGATCCGCTGATCGGCGTCTGGCCCTGTCTCTAAGCGCCCGACGGTCGCCCTATCCAATTCGATGACGATCCGGGTTTCGGCCTGAGTGCCACCGAAGCGAACCTTGGTCACACTCGGACCGGCCGCTGCGGCCCCATGGGACAATGCCGCCGCCACAAGGCAGAGGCCAGCTGCGCCCGCGAGCGTCCAGCGCCCGCCGGGTACATGTGCCAGTTTTGCCAAATGATCGAACATGCATGACCCTAGATAGCCCCAACTACAGTTAAGGGCCGCTAACGAAGGCAAACCTTATCACCCCAAGTCCGTAGACAAATGGTTAAGCACATGACCTGTCCGCAGAAAGCTTTCTTTTTTTTGGAAATGCTGCAAAATGGTCATCACGTTTCGGTCGCCCTGCCCTGCATGGCGCGATCGGCGTGTCCCGAGTTAACGCTCAGCCCCTATCGGCGGCACTGACTCATTCTCCGATCCGCGCCCAACGGCGCGTCAAGGAACCAAAAACCTCATGGGCAGCGTCGCAAACGCCCCTTACTGGCCCGAGCCCCTCTCATCCGCCCTTCGGGGTGGCGGGGCTCCCT
>CANFKD010000069.1 GCA_947447115.1 Caulobacteraceae bacterium | reverse complement strand
TCGGGGGTCGCATCCTCGCGGTCCGCGCCGCGCTGGCCCATCACATAGACCCGCAAGGCCCCGTGCGGCGCTTGGGCAGCGACATCGACATCGTGGGGCAGGGCGTCAACGGCGTCCATATAGTCGCCAAAACTCTCCCAGTTCCAAGACAGGCCCTCATGCAGGGCAGTGCCAGGAATGTCTTCCACCCCTTCCATCAGCCGCACGAGGGTGTCGCGGTCGGCAACGCGGACGGGGGCAAAGCCGACGCCGCAATTGCCCATCACCACGGTGGTTGAACCGTGCAGGGACGAGGGGGTCAGGCGGCTGGTCCAAGTGGCTTGGCCATCATAATGGGTATGGATATCGACCCAGCCGGGGGTGACCAGCAGGCCCGCAGCGTCGATCTCTTCGGCGGCGCTGCCCTTGACGGTGCCAACCGCCACGATCTTGCCTTGGCGCAGGGCCACATCGGCGACAAAGGGCTCACCGCCATTGCCATCGACAACCGTGCCGCCGCGAATGATCAGATCATAGGCTGTGCTGGAACCATCCATGGCCCGTCTCCTCCAAAAAGGCCTTCTTGCTGGGCCTTAAGGTCACAGACTAGCGAGGCGGCGCAGGCGCGCCAAACCTATTTTGCTAAAGGGGGCGGGATTCTATAACCGCTGAGGCCAAGGCCTGACCGGAGGCAAAGGCATATTCGATCCGAGGGCCAAGCCGCCAGTCGCCGCAAACGCCTAGTCCTAGGCTTTCGGCCCAGCCAAAGGGCGTACCCGCAGGCTGTTCGATCTGGGCATAGCGCCAGCGGTGGGCGGTCAGGCTGATCGGGGTCGTAAAGCTCGCATGGTCTGCAAAGGCGGTCAGTAGGGCCTGAGCCACCTCGTCGGCGGTCTCTTCCAGATGGGTCTTGGACCAGGCCGGTGAGCCATGCAGGACCCAGGCCTCTGGCCCGCCTCGTCCGGGTTTGGAGGTCTCGCGTGATATCCAAGATAGGGGACCGGTCTCGAGCCGTGCAGCATCAAAATCAGCCTCAACCGGCGCATCAAACACGGCCATGGCCGCCCAGCAGGGCGCGCTGCGGACCGCCTCGGCTTCGCGGGCCATGTGCGGCACCCAATCACTGATCAGGGGACCGGTCTGTTCAGCCGGTACGGCGACCAGCACGACCTCAAAGGGCCCTTCGCGTTCACCCTCTGCGAACCTTAGGCTCCAAGCCCTGGGGCCACCCTCGATGGCGAGAACCTGACGGCCAAACCTTGCGTCCAGACCCTCGAGCGCCGCCTTGACCACCTGGTTCATGCCGCCCACGCCGACATAGCGATCATCCCCGCCAAGGGGCTCGCTCGTACCATCAGCACCGATCTTGATCAGCCTGCCTTGCCAAGGCGCACAGGCCCCAGCGGCGGTCCAGCCCGCGACGGCCTTGGTCAAGCCCTCACCCCGAACCGTGAAAAACTGAGCGCCATGATCGAGCCGCACCGTTCCCAGCGCAGTTTCCATCCGCCGCGTGCTCATCCGCCCGCCCGGGCCGCGTCCCTTGTCAAACAGGGTCACCTGATGGCCAGCCTCTTGCAGGCTGCGGCCTGCAGCAGCCCCGGCAAGGCCTGCTCCGATAATGGCGATGGTGGTCATGGGTAAACAGTCTCTCGTGAACAGCCTGACCTAAGCCAGCCGCACGAGGGGTCAAGCCCTTTAGCGCTATCGCCAGCGGGCGTGTGCCAATGCGGCGGCGCGGTGAAGCCAGATGTGGCGGGCGGCGAGCCGTTCGACGTCTGTGTCATAGCCTCCGCCCAGAACACCGGCCACGGGAATGCCTCGGCTCAAGGCGGCGTCCAATACAAAAGCTTCCCGCGCCGCTAGGCCTTGGTCCGAGAGGTTCAACCGGCCCAATCGGTCATCGCGATGGGGATCAACCCCAGCAATATAGAAGACCAGATCCGGGCGCACGCGGCGGATCAGGTTTGGCAGGATGTCGTCGAGCCTTGCCAGATAGTCGGCATCCTCGATCCCGTCCTCGAGCTCTATATCAAGGTCGCTGACCGCCTTACGGACGGGAAAATTCTTGGCGGCATGCATCGAGAAGGTGAAGACGCGGGGGTCATGCTCGAAAATGCGCGCGGTCCCGTCGCCTTGGTGAACATCGAGATCCACCACCAAGATCTGCCGAACCCGTCCCTCGGCGAGCAAGAGATGGGCCGCGACGGCGACATCATTAAAGACACAAAAGCCCGCGCCCTCTTGGTGGCTGGCGTGATGACTACCGCCCGCCGTGTTGCAGGCGACGGCCTCGGTGAGGGCCAGCCTTGCGGTGAGGATCGTGCCACCGGTCGCAGCCTGTGCCCGCGCGGCGACCTCAGGGGTGATGGGCAGGCCGATGCGGCGCGCGACAGCGGGCTCGACTTGAGCCATTAGGACCGCTTGCACATAGGCCGGATCATGGGCGAGGCAGAGGTGCTCTGCGCTAGCAAGGTCCGGGCGGTGGAAGCCTTGCGGCCCTGCCAGTCCCTCCGCTTCGATCATCTTGGCCAAGGCCGCGAACTTGCCCATCGGAAATCGATGACCGGGCGGCATGGGCGCATCATAGGCGGGATGGAAAACGATGGGGGCCATGGACTCTATTTGGGCCCGCCAACGCCCGAAGGCAAATGGGCCGCATCGCATCATGATTGCTCAAAGGCCCTGCTTCCGTTAGACCCAAGCCATGCAAACTGGCCTCTCCCACCTGTCCCGCTCCGCCAAGGCTTGGCCCTTCGACCAGGCCCGCGCCCTTTTGAACCGTCTTGTCCGCACCCGTCTGGTCACCAGCGAAGAGCGCGATCTGGCGGCCGTCCTGATTGGGGACGGTAAGATCGAGGAGGCGGTGCGCACCCTGCCGGGGCTGCTCAAACTGGTGGTGTTTGAAACCGGCTATGGGCCGTCGGGCCTGCCCCATATTGGCACCTTTGGCGAGGTGTCGCGCACGACCATGGTGCGTGCGGCCTTTCGTGCCCTGACCGAAAATGCCATCCCGACCCGTCTGGTCTGTTTTTCCGACGATATGGACGGGCTGCGCAAGGTTCCGGACAATATTGAGAACAAGGCTGTGCTTCAGGAAGACCTTCATAAGCCCCTTACCGTGGTGCGCGATCCGTTCGGCATCTATCCCAGCTTTGGCGAGCATAATAATGCCCGCCTGCGCGCCTTTCTCGACGGTTTCGGCTTCGAATATGAGTTCCTGTCCAGCACCCAATGCTATCGCTCGGGCCAGTTTGACGTGACCCTGCTGCGGGCTCTGGCCCATTATGACGATATCCAGAAGGTCATGTTGCCGACCCTGGGCGAAGAGCGCCGGGCCAGCTATTCGCCGTTCCTGCCCATCAGCCCCAAGACCGGCAAGGTCTTGCAGGTCCCCACGCTGGAGCGCCATGTCGATCGCGGCACCATCGTCTTTGCCGATGAGGATGGCACCCTAACCGAGGTTCCCGTCACGGGCGGCGCCGTCAAGATGCAGTGGAAGCCGGACTGGGCCATGCGCTGGGCGGCAATGGGCGTGGACTATGAGATGTCTGGTAAGGACCTGATCGACTCGGTCAAGGTTTCCAACCAGATCTGCAAGATCCTCGGCGGGGTCCCGCCTGAAGGCTTCAACTATGAACTGTTCCTCGATGAGGAGGGGCAGAAGATTTCCAAGTCCAAGGGCAATGGTCTGACCATGGAGGATTGGCTGCGTTACGGCACGCCCGAGAGCCTGTCCTACTATATGTTCCAGTCGCCCAAGTCGGCCAAGCGGCTGTTCTTTGACGTCATCCCCAAGGCGACGGACGAATATCTGCAACAGCTCGACGCCTATCAGGGTCAGGACGAGGCCAAGCGGATCGATAATCCGGTCTGGCATGTCCATACGGGGCGGCCACCGCAATTTGGCTCGCCGGTCTCGTTCAGCCTGCTGCTCAATCTGGTGTCGGCGGCCAATGCCTCTGACAAGGCGATCCTGTGGGGCTTCCTGTCGCGCTATATTCCCGGCGCGACGCCCGAAACCCAGCCCCTGCTCGATCAGATGGCGGGCTATGCTATTAATTATTATGAAGATTTTGTTCGTCCCAACAAGGTCTTCCGCGAACCCGATAGCCGCGAGCGTTCGGCCATGGAAGATTTGGCGGATCGGCTGAAGGATTTGGGGCCGGGCTGCACCGATGTCGATCTGATCCAGAACGAGGTCTATGCAGCGGGCAAGGATGCCGGTTTCGAACCCCTGCGCGGCTGGTTCGCGGCGCTCTATGAGGTGCTGCTGGGCCAGAGCCAAGGGCCTCGCTTTGGCTCCTTCGTGGCCATTTTCGGCATCGAGCGCACCATCGCCCTGATCGAGAGCGGCCTGAAGGGCGAGCTGGGCTGACCGTTCGCGCTCTTCTAAAACCCTAGCTCTGCCCGCAACTGCTCGGCCGATAGCCCTTGCCTGCGCAGGTCCTGAAGGGTTTGGGCAAGGTCGCGTTTGGCCAATCTTTTGCCATCGGGTCCCAGCAGCAGGGGATGGTGGCGATAGATCGGTGTTGGCAATCCGAGCAAGGCCTGAAGCAGACGCTGAATGCCGGTGGCCTCGAACAGGTCCTCTCCGCGTACAATGTGGGTGATGTCTTGCAGAGCATCATCGACGACGACCGCCAGATGGTAGGCGACTCCCAGATCCTTGCGCGCCAAAACCACGTCTCCGGCCAAGTGGGGCTCCGCCGTGACGGTACCGCGCAATTCATCGGTAAAGCTCAGCCGGTCGTAAGCCTCGCCCAAATTGGCCTTGGCCGCATCGAGCGAGAGTCTCCAAGCATAGGGCTCGCCAGCCTCTAATCGTGCAGTCTCTTCGGCGGCCGCGAGCGGCGCGCCGCGATAGGCCAGTCCCAGTCCATGGGGTGCGCGGCCAATATTGTCGGCCACCTCCTTGCGGGTCTTGAAGCAGCGGTAGACCAGACCAAGGTCACGCAGTTGTCCAAGGGCGCCGTGATAGTCGGCCATATGCTGGGATTGGATGCGGACCGGCTCTTCCCAGCTCAGGCCCAGCCACGCCAGATCGTCGAGCAGGGCCTGGGTAAAGGCCGGACGGCAACGGGTCTGATCAATATCCTCGATGCGCAGGACAAAGCGGCCGCCGAGATCTTTGGCCCGCTGATAGGCGCTAAGGGCCGAAAAAGCATGGCCACGATGGAGCAGACCGGTCGGGGAGGGGGCAAAGCGGGTGGCAGGGCTCATTGGACCTAGCCCCTGTTGCGGGCCTGACCAAACATGCCCAGATGGCTGAGAACACCGGCGAGGAAGGCCTTTTCGCCGCCCATCTTGGCCTTCAGGCTGTCAAACTGGCGAAATCCGACCATCTCGGCCAAGCCATGGGCCGCGCACCAGGCGGCTATGCAGGCCAGTTCCAGATCGACTTCTTGATCCGAACTGACAACGCCAAGGTCGATCATGGCCTTTTTCAGCAGGCTGAAGGCCCCATCCTCGGCCTTGTGGGCCTTGTCGGGTAGGGACTCGAGGTCGCGCGAGCAGTCATACATGACCCGGTAGATCGACGGATGGGCCTTGGCGAACTCGACATAGGCCACGCCAATGGCCGCGACCCGTTCCATTGGCGGCGCATCGGGATCAGACGACTGAAGCATGAACTTATAGAGTTGATCAAAGCCCTCTTCCGAGATGGCCAGCATCAACTCGCTCTTATCCTTGAAGTGGTGATAGGGGGCCGCAGGGCTAACCCCTGCTTCGCGCGCCACGGCCCGTAAGGATAGGGCGTTCGGACCCTCGCGCTCAAGCACGCGCGAGGCAGCCTCGAGCAGCGCCCGACGCAGATCGCCATGATGGTAGGGCTTGGGGCCGGTGATCGGACAGGGCAACTTCATAGCCCCTTATACGCCGTGATCGGAAAATCGTAAAGTTCATCTTGACAACGTTTAGATTGAGACTATCTAAGCACTGTCCAGATTGGACGGCCCCCTCCCCGGGGCTTGAAATTTAAGATCAAGGACTATGAAAATGACTCTCGCAAACTTGACCCGCTTTGAGGGCGCTATCGACCGTACCGGCATGGTTGGCCTTTTGGTCCTCGGTGCCACGGTGGCTTTGGCCTTTATCGCCGTCTAAGCCTTGATGGGTTTCACCAAATGAGGCCTTGCACTTGGCAAGGTCTTTCGATGTGGTGGGGGGCGTGAAAGCGCCCCTTTTCCATTGGCCCGACCCGTCGCAAATCGCTGAAGCCCGCAAGGTGCTTGCAGCGATGGATCCAGCCATGGCGCGGATCGATAATCGGGTCACAGGGTTTGAATGGCCCAGACGGCCCGGCGGTTTTACCGGTCTGGTCAAGATGGTCGTGGGGCAGCAGGTCTCGGTGGCGGCTGCCGACTCAATCTGGAAGCGGTTTGAAACCGGCATGGGCCAGATCACCCCCAGTAGCATCTTAGCCAGTGACGAGGATCACCTGCGCAGTTTTGGCCTGTCGCGGCCCAAGGCCCGCTATGCCAGAGAAATTGCCCTGGCCCAGACCAGCGGTGCCATCGATTTCGAACAGTTGGATGGTCTCGACAGCGATGCGGCCATGAGCGCCCTGACCGCGATCAAGGGTGTCGGCCATTGGACGGCAGCAACCTTCCTGATGTTCAGCCACGGCCATAGTGACCTCTTTCCCGCCGGTGATGTGATCTTGCAGGAGGCGGTGCGTCTCTTGGATGGAACCGAAAAAAGAGCCACAGAGAAACAGATTCATCTGCGGGCGCAGGCTTGGCAGCCCTATCGCGGCATTGCGGCCATGGTTTTATGGCGTTTTCATAGCGCACTTCGTCGCGGGGACGTTCTTATGGATTGACGGCGCGGTGAGTCGGGTCCGTCATAGACCTGTCGTCAAATCAGCGTTCACTGCTCCTGACACGCTGACACCCGGTGAGGAGATCCGTCTTCAGGTCCACCCCGCTTTTCCTTTTTGCCCTGCCCACAGGGTCTTTCGCCTTTGGCCGGGAGATTGGCTGATGCAGGCGGTCAAATCCCTCTCTTCTGGCTATCCGGCATTGGTGCTCAATGCGGATTTCCGGCCCTTATCCTATTATCCCCTGTCGCTGTGGCCTTGGCAGGAGGTGATCAAGGCGGTGTTTCTGGATCGGGTCGATGTGGTCTCGACCTATGACCAGATCGTTCGCTCCCCGACCTTTGAGATGGCCCTGCCCAGCGTCATCGCGCTCAAGCAATATGTGCCTCAGGATCGCCCGCCGGTCTTTACCCGCTTCAACCTTTTCCTGCGCGACAGCTTCTCCTGCCAATATTGTGGCTCGGGGGAGGATCTGACCTTCGACCATGTGCAGCCTAGGTCGCGCGGCGGTAAGACCAGTTGGGACAATATCGTCACTGCCTGCTCGCCCTGTAACCTGTTCAAGGGCGGCCGCACCCCGCGCGAGGCAGGCATGGTCCCAGCGCGAAATCCGAGACGGCCAACGCAATATGAGCTGCAAGATCGTGGCCGCCGCTTCCCGCCTGGGCACCTGCATGAGAGCTGGCTGGACTATCTCTACTGGGACATTGAGCTCGAGGCCTAGGCGCGATTAGAGCGCTGGCTTGAACCTACTGATCAGGGCCGTGAGGGTGTCTTCTTCGACGGCCTCGGCGGCGGCGGTCAGGCTGAACCACTGGCGGGTGCGCTGTTCGCGCTCGGGCCAGTCGGCCAATTCCACATCAACCCTCATCGGATAGACCTCAACCGTACAGGTCATGACGTCGCCATCCGATAGGCGCTTGTCATAGTTGTAGGTGCCGATCGGCAATTTCGAGATCGTACCGGTTACACCCGCCTCTTCGAAGGCTTCCAAGGCCGCTGCGGCATGCGGCTTGCGGCCCTTCATCGGCCAGCCCTTCGGAATGACCCAGCGGCCCGTTTCGCGAGACGATACGAGCAAAACCTCAAGGTCTGGCGCCGTCCGATAGGCCAAGGTCGCATATTGCCGTTGGGCCCGACGTTTCTTGGCGTGGGCCTTTGGTTTAGGCGATGGCGCAGGCCGAGGTTTCGTCGATAGGGTCATAGGATTCCAAAGATCGCCAAGCCCTTGATTGGGCTTTTTGTATCCGAGTGGGGGCCGTCATTACGCTGATTTTTCATCCGAACACAGACATTTTTTACGCTGAGGCGCAGCACGATAATTAGGTCCAGTCGACCCAATATAATTTGCGCCCTTGAGTAGTTTATGATTCTCTGTAATTCGAACGTTGAATGTGGTGTGCGACTTGGACGCAGGGGTGGGGACGTCTATGGGCAGGCTTGTGATCTTGATCACAGTCTTTTGTGTCTTTGCCGCCGTGACCTTCTGGTCCGTGCTCTATGTCGCTGAGCCGCTGATGTCGGCGCAGACCGCAAGCGAGACGGTTTCTCGGCCCGTCATGCGAACCTCGGCACCCTTGCCTTAGCCGCTAGCCTAAAAGGTCAGGGCAGATCCAATTCTGAAGGACCGTCCCGGCATTGGCGCGACATCTTTTAAGAACGAGACATGCTCACGCGCTGTCTCATCGGTGAGGTTGTGAGCATCGAGGAACAGCCGCCAAGACTTGCCCTCAATCAGCTTCCAGTGTGCCGTGACATTGACCAGATTGTAGCTATCGGTGGGCAGTTCGAACGCCGCCAAATGTTGATCAGCGGCGCCGACATGGCGCAGTTCAAGCTCGGCGCTATAGGCAGCGGTTTGCCAGCCAATCTTGCCCGTGACCGAATAGGGTGGGATGCGGGCCGGAGAACCCGCATCCGTGTCGCCGCGCACCAGATCGGAGCCGAGCTCAACCTTCAAGCTGCGGTCGCCATCGGTCCAAAGGTCGTAGCTGGCGTCCAGCTCGAAGCCGTGGAAATCCGCGCCGGTTTGGGTAAAGCGAAAGACCGGTAGGTCGTTCTGGACCTGACCTGTGGGGTTTTCTTCGATGAAGCCATTGTAGTGGGCGCGGTACAGATGACCCTCGAGGTGGGCGCGGTCCGTTGTGTAGCGCACTGTGGCCTCGATGGAGGTGACCGTCTCGGACTTGAAGTTGGGATTGCCGATCTCATAGGTGCTGGTGCCGCCGTGGGGACCATCGGCAAAGAGCTCAACCTCGGAGGGGGAGCGGCCATTGCGGGCGAGGGACAGGGCGTAGAAGAGCTGATCGGTCGGTTTCCAGAACAGGCCTAATGAGGCCGAGATATTGGTAAAGCTTTGCGTCCGGTCAGCCTTGGCCCAGTCCAGACCGCCCGATGAGGCCGCATCGCTGGTTAACCGGCCCGCTAGGTCTGCAGTCAGTTTGCGCTGATCCAGTCGCGCGCCCAAATCCACGCCCCAGATGTCGCGGTCAAAGCGCTGAAGGGTGAAGATGCCAAGTTCCGACACCTCAACAGACGGCACGAAGGCCTCATCGCCGATGGCTTGGAAATCTCGTTTTAGCGCTTGAAGGCCAATGGCCCCCTTGTGACCATTATGCTCGCGATGAACCAGCTCGAACCGCGCTTCTGTACCCTTGGACAGGAAGCGCGTCCCGACCGCGCCATCATTGACGGCAATTTCGGCATGCTGATAGTCGGCGTGACCGATGGAAAATTGGATCTTGCTGAAGGTTTCAAGATCAAGCTCGCGCTCGCCGCGGACATCGAGGCGCGTCTGCTTCATGTGCAACTCGACCTGACCTTCTGCGGCGGGATCGATCGGTGCCGTGATCTGGCGGTAGGGCACGCCGTAGGTCGTATCCGTGCGCTTAACCGAGGCCCCGATATAGCCGCGCTCGCCAATATAGGAGGCACCTGCGCCATAGGCGTCCAGTTCAACGCTGCTGTTGAGGACCTTGCGGTCGGCGGCGGCGGTTAAGCCGTCTTGCTTGGCCAGACGGTTGGAAATGGGATTGGACGGGACCTGATAGTCGCTGGAGCGGCGGGTCACCATGTCGGCCACGACCACGATGGGCCCCATTCCGGTCTTGACCGAGCCAGAGACCGAACGGCCTTCATTTCCGGTTTCATAGGAGCCCGATAGGCGTCCCTCGATGGGGGATTGTGGCTTGGTGCTCGGCACCCGGTCGTCGATAATATTGACCACCCCGCCAATGCCTGAGCCGCCATAGGCCAAGGTCGAGGGGCCGCGTAGCACCTCAATGCGCGTGGCTTCGCCCGGATCAGAGGCCACAGCATGATCGGGCGACACCGAACTGGCATCCACCAGACCCACGCCATTTTGCAAGATCATGACGCGAGGCCCAGACAGGCCGCGAATGACTGGGCGGCTGGCCCCGGGTCCAAAGAAGGTCGAACGCACCCCGGATAGGCCGTTCAAAACATCACCAAGCCCAGCAGGCGTTGCCATATCCAGCTCATTGCGACCGATGACATTGACGCTGGTGGTCAGGGTTTGGAGAGAGACAGCATAGGGCGCGGCAGTGATAATCACTTCTACCGGTTCATCAGCCTTGGCTGGGGCCGCGGCGTCGCTGACCCCATGGCCCAGACCCAATGCCGCCGACGAGGCTAACAGCAGATTGCGGATCAAGATCGCCATAACCAAACTCCAAATTGCCGGACCTCTTTATGTTATAATGTATCATTTGCAAAGGGGCCGACAGGCCGAGCGGTGTCATTTTGAAATTTCTGTGGAATCTGCATGGGAAATGGGCAGTTTAGTCTGCTGTGATGTAGCGGGAGTGAGCCTTGGAGGTCTTGGGGCGTTTTGTAAGGCTTGCAACGCCGGTCGTGGCCCTCCTAGCCTTTTTGGCTTGGGGCCAGCCTGAGGCCTCAGCCCAAGCCTTGATGACGGCCGAGAGGCTGGACCTTACGCCGGTTCGTGATGCCCGCGATGGCAGCCATGGCCTGCGGGCCGAGTTCGATATTGCCGCGCCGATTTCCATCGTATGGGCGGTGCTGATCGATTGCGACACGGCACCTCAGCACGTGCCGGGCATGCAAAGCTGTAAGGTCCTCGAACAGGATCGTGCAGGGCTTTGGGATATCCGCGAACACAGGGTCAAGCTGCCTTGGTTTCCGCTGGTCCTGCGCAATGTGGTCCGATCTGACTATGAGCCGCTGACGCGATTGCGCTATCAAAAGGCTCGACCAGATGGGCAGAGGCTAGATGGCGAGTGGCGGCTGACCCCCATAAATGGTGGCGCGGCCACCCACATTGTCTATGTCGGCTATCTGACCGGCGTCCTACCGATCCCCGAACTGATCCTGCGCGCCTATGTTCGCGAGGGGATAGAGGCGGTGCGGACCGAGAGCCTCAGCCGCGCCCGCGCCTTGCCGCGCTCTAGTCTTCCTTAGGCGACAACAGGAAATGGCCCCTGAGCAGAGTGATGGGATTGGCCCTCGTCTCTTGCCAAGCCTCGACATGGACATTGGCGATGCGTCGGCCAATCTTGCGGATCTCAGCGCGGGCATAGGTCGTCAGCGGGCGGGCCGGGCGCAGATATTCCACCGATATGTCGATGGGCCGAGGCTGACGGGTCAAGCCCTGCATGATCGAGATTTGAGCCAGCGCCGTCATCTCCATAAAGGCTCCCAGAACGCCACCATGGATCGCCGGAAGGGTCGGGTTACCAATCAGGTGGGGGGCAAAGGGCAAGATGGCGGTCATCTCGTCGCCTGCCAATTCGGCGCGCATGCCCAGATAGCGCGCATAGGGAATTCGGCCGAGGAGGGCGTCCAGCTGGTCGGAGGTGTCGGTCATCCTGCAGACCCCCGGCTCGAAGATGGCTCGGATGGCTGGCCGGGGCCGCGTCGTCCCGAATCCGAATTGATCATGAAGGCGGCCTGGGCCGTCGCCACAGGATCATCCTTGTCCCTGTCCCAAGCGCTGGCGCGGACAAAGGCGATGAATCGAGTGACCTTATAGCAGTGGGCTTCGGCAAAGACGCCGAGGCCCGGTTCGGCGGCGCGCATATAGTCGATGCGCAGGTCGAGGGTCGCGATGGGGGTCATGAAATCGATCGCCATCATGACCGCGTGACCGCAGACATGGTCCAGCAGGACCGTTACCGCGCCGCCCGCAATGACGCCAGAATCTGGATCGCCGACCAGGTCTTCGCGAAAGGGCAGTTTGAGCGTCGCCCACGCCTTTTGCGACGATACAAATTCAAAGCCGAGGGCCTGGGCGTGGGGTGACCAGTCAAAGCGGCCGCGCTCGCTGGGCTTGGGAAAGTCTGTCTCATTGCTCATCCGCCAAATCTACAGGCTCAGCCGTGCGGGGCAAGGCGTTCTGTCCCTCGCAGAGAGGCTTGATAATTTTCGTGGATGGTACAACTCTAGACCTATGAAAAAGCTCTCCTTCGCTGCGGCGCTCGTCACCCTCTGTTTTGGCCTTATGGTAGGGGGCAAGGTCTCTGCGGCCCCGGCCACCGAAACGGCGATGTTCGCAGGCGGCTGCTTCTGGTGCGTCGAGCACGACATGCAGGCCATTCCCGGCGTGATCTCGGCGGAGTCTGGCTATACGGGCGGTAAGGAACCCAACCCGACCTATGAGTTGGTGTCCTCAGAGACCACCGGTCATTTTGAAAGCGTCAAGGTCACCTTTGACCCTAGCAAGATCAGCTATGGCCAGCTCGTCGATCGGTTCTGGCGGCTGATTGATCCGACCGATGGCGGCGGACAGTTCTGCGACCGGGGTCCATCCTATCGCACGGCGGTCTTCGTCAAGGATGCGGCCCAGCGCAAGGCGGCTGAAGATTCGCTCGCTCGCATTCAGGCCGGTCCGCTCAAGGGCCGGGCCGTGACCCCGATTCGCGATGCCGGTCCCTTTTGGCGCGCCGAGGGCTATCATCAGGACTATGCCGAAAAGAATCCCCTGCGTTACAACGTCTATCGGCAGGGCTGTGGCCGCGACTCACGACTGAGGGCGGTTTGGGGTGCGGCTGCCGGGCCCAAGTGACGAAAAAGCGCTAAAAACCACGAAATAAGGGCATAAATGTCACGCTGAGTAAGCTTTGATAGCTTTGCCACTTCCTTGTCATTAATCCGTCATTGATAATTATCAGATGGAGGCTACACGCCTCCAGTGATGCGACGGCTGTTTGGCTGACGTCGCGCTTGGGCATGATCAGGGGAACTTTCATGACATCGACTAACGCGTTGCGCATCCGTGCAGCTCTCGCCTTGCCGGTTTTGGTCGGCAGCCTTTTTGCCTATTCCGCCGCCTTCGCGCAGTCCACCGGGACCCAGGCCGCTGAAGTTCAAGAACTGGTGGTCAAGGGCCAACGCGGTCCTAAGGTCGTCGGTCAAGTGATCGCCGAGAGCGCCGCCAAGTCGCGCTCTTCGATCAACCAAGAATTCATCGCGACCCAGATCCCCGGCCAGACCGTTCTGGATGCGATCAACCTTCTTCCTGGCGTCAACTTCACCAACAATGATGCCTACGGCTCGGCTGGTGGTGACATCACCCTGCGTGGCTTTGACTCGCAGCGTATTGCCCTGTTGCAAGACGGTATCCCGCTGAACGACACCGGCAACTACGCGATCTATTCGAACCAGCAGCTCGACTCTGAACTAATCGACCGCGTGACCGTTAATCTCGGTACGACCGACGTCGACAGCCCGACCGCAGCCGCAGCCGGTGGCACGATCAACTACGTCTCGGCCAAGCCGAAGCAAGATATGGGCGCGGCCATCACCCTTCAGGGCGGTACCGAGAATTTCCGCCGCGTCTTTGCGCGCGTTGACACCGGCGCTGTCGGCCCCTTCGGTACGACGGCCTACTTCTCTGCTGCTAAGGCCACCAATGACCTGTTCATGGGCCCCGGCGGCATCGACAAGATGCAGCTCAACGGCCGCGTCTACCAAGAGCTGAGCAATGGCGACTTTATGAGCCTGATGTTCAACTATAATGAGAACCGCAACAACTTCATCCGTCGTGCGACCCTCGCCCAGTTCAACACCAACACCATCCCCGTCTATGACAGCACCTGCGTGCGTCCTTCGGCGAGCGGCGTGGCGGGCGGTACGGCTCAGATCGATATTAGCTGCTCGAACTTCTACCGCAACAACATCAATCCTTCGAACACCGGCAATATCCGCGGTCAGAGCAGCTTCACCCTGTCGGACAAGCTGCGCGCGACCATCGACCCCTCCTTCCAGTACGTGCTGGCCAATGGTGGTGGCCGTACGGTGTTTAAGGAAAGCGATGCTCAGTTCCGTACGCCAACCGATCTGAACGGTGACGGCGACACGCTCGACAGCGTGATGATCTACTGGCCGAACACGACCAACACCCACCGCGTGGGCGTCACCTCGTCCTTGATCTATAAGCTGTCAGACACCAGCAATGTTCGCCTGGCCTACACCTATGACCACGGTATTCACCGTCAGACCGGTGAGGCAGTGCCTTTCAATGCCGCTGGTGATCCGACCAATGTGTTTGGTGGCAAGGACAGCTTCGGTAACCCGATCCGTCTGAGCGATGGCACCATCCTGCGTCGCCGCGACCGGACCTCGATTGCCGACCTGAACCAGTTCGCCGTTGAATATCGCGCGCGTTATTTCTCCGACAAGCTGCTCGTCAATGCCGGTGTTCGTGCGCCTTACTTCCAGCGCAACATGACGAACTACTGCTATCAGCGCGACACGTTCACCGCTTACTGCACCACCCAAACGCCAACTTCGGTTGATGCTGCTGGTTTGGTGACCTTCCCCGTCAGCGCCCAGAACACCAGCGCCGCCAACAAATACGGCGCGCCCCGCAGCTTTACGCGCAAGTACAACAAGGTTCTTCCAAACCTTGGCCTGAGCTACGAAGTGGCCGAAAATCAGACCGTCTATATGAGCTATGCGGCAAGCATCTCTGCCCCGCGTACGGACGACCTGTACGACCAAAAGCTAGTCAATCCAGCGCCTGAAACCACCACCGCTTTTGATATCGGCTATCGCTATCAGACCGGTAAGGTCGTGGCCGCTGTCGCCATCTTCTCGAACTCGTTCGAAAACCGTATCGTGCGCACCTTCGACGAAGAGAACGGCATCTTCAACTCGCGGAACGTGGGTAAGGTTGAACTTAAGGGCGTCGACGGCCAAGTCGGTTGGGAGCCATTGGACGGTCTGTCGCTCTATGCGTCGGCCTCCTACATCACCACCGAATTGCAGTCGAACCTGCCGAACGGCCTGAACGGCGCGATCATCGCCACCAAGGGCAAGGAACTGGTCGA
>CANFKD010000068.1 GCA_947447115.1 Caulobacteraceae bacterium | reverse complement strand
CTGGCCGAACGAAACCTTATTAAACGCCAGACCATCCAACATCGGCGCTTGCAACACCGCAAAATCGCCGCCTAAATATCAACCCAAGATGAGACACGCTCTACGATAAAAACAAGCGCCTAAGGTCTCGAATGTTCTGACGACGTACAGTTCAGCGCTATTGAACTCTGCCCACCAACGTTCGGGCGGAATGATCTTTTCGGACTCGAGGCTGGCACCGTTCCAGCGATCCGGTATCCAACGCTTCCAAGGCTGCTCGGCAACGGCTTCCTTAGGCGCAGCCCAAGATAAAGCAACGGGCGAAAAAAAACCCGGCAAGCAGTGCTAAAGCCGCAACCTTATGTCGCCGAACGCGCACACTACCCCACATAAATCGTCAGCCGATGAAACACCGGAACAGGCTCAAAACACCTTTAATAGCAATTATTATAAAACCTGAAAATTAGCGATTCATGAAGTTATAATCGCCCGAACTCAAAAAAATAAGGGATCAGAAAACCCATGCGAGGTTTCAACACGAAATTTTACAAGACTCAACACAACCACGAATGACAAAAATAAATAGAACACTGCAGGTGATCCGCAGATTATTACTTAGGTGAATACACCCTCACGTTGCCAGTAGGTCGCTACGGTCTTCTCACCTTCGGTTACTGGATTTCCCGCGTGTCATGATGAGGGTTCAATACGACCAAGAGGGTCTAGATCGTGGAAAAATACAGCACCGCCTGCACGCGGTTTGAACTTAAGATTGCTGGTCGGAAAGGCTGTTTCACCGCCACCGATGGGCGTCGTTAAATAGATCACCGTCGTCGCGACACGTTGGCCACCGCGCTCGAGGTGCCGCCTGCCACCGGCCTGATCCGCCCGAAAGGCGTCGAAGTGAGGCTTATATTGCTGCCCCGGCTGATAGCGCAGGACCTGGAGCCCCTCAGCATGGTCGGCTGGCCAACGGGTTAAGAGGCTCAACCGCTCCTCTAGAGCGGCAATTAACGGGATCTCTCCGCGCTTCAAGGACACACTTGTACTGGTCCGCGCCTGATGCTCGATATTGTCGCCGGTCTCATCGTCGACAACACCGGACTGCTTTAGACCGCGATCGAAGGCAAAGCTGATCAGGTCTTGGCATTCGATTGGTGTCAGCAGCCCATCAAACAGGGCCGCACGCGGAGCCTCTGACCGAGCCAATATAGAAATGTCGCGATCGCCGATCCGCACAAGATCCGTCGTCGGCAATAGAGGAGCGTTAGGCTTCCAGTCGGCATTGCGTCCCATCAACACCATGCCGGCATCCAGAGCGGCTATGGCTTGATCTTGTTTCCAAACCTTCTCAACCATCCGATCGTACATATCCAGCGGATCGCATGCGCGCTCTAGGTTTTCGACGATCCATTGGCACCAGTCAGTGCCATGTGCCGTCAGGCTTGCGTCTCCGATGTACTTGGCATCCATAGCTCAGTTCGCTCGCAAAAAAACGACCAATAATAGAGATGTAGAGAGAACGATTTAAACGAGAAAATTACCGGCCTCTATCTTTGATTAAGACTATAATTGATTAAACAATTATTCAAATGACCCAGAAGCCATCTCACCTTAATCATGGGCAAGTTACCGACTCTCCCTCTGAGGCCCGCTGCCGATGCAACCAACATCTGATCGTGAAAGGGCTCTGACACTGGTTGGTCTGGACCAAGGCTGGTCGGACCTGAAATCTGGAAAAACGATTAAAGATCAAGCCCTTGTGTTGCTTGGCGGATTGCCGAGGGCGCACCTAACGACGATTGAATCGGCCATTATGGTCCTCGCCGAACAGGTTGAGGCTGACGGCCAACAGCGGTCTGAGCAAGGCTGTGAGCTTGACTATCACAATCGCGATCATGTCCGAGATGTGCTCGTCGCTCTGAAGCTTCTAGTCGAGGCCTGCCCCAATATCCTGTCTGCCGAGGACCTACAGCTGACTGTCCTTGCTATGGTAGGACACGATCTTGGCCATGACGGCTTGCCAAACCGAACACCACGAGAATTGGAAATCCAGTCTTGGGAGATGGTCCGAGACCTGTTGGAACCTTTGCGTTTGCCCCGTCAGGCCTTGCGGCGAGTCCGTTCGACCATCCTGATGACCGATCCAAAGGACTATCACCGGCTGGCGAAGCGTCGCCGCAATAGCGCCCTGTCAATTCAGATAGGATTGGCCGTCGATGCTGACCTATTCGCGAGCCTGCTGCCCTCACGGGGATTTATGTTAGGCGCTCGGCTTGCCGAAGAGCAGGTCCGCGCAGGACTGCCGCAGGCAAAGGCCTTGGCAACCTTGCAAGGGCGATCAGGCTTCTTGAAATATGTCCCATTGCTCAGCGATGCCATTCGATCCTTGGGGATGCAGGGACTGATCGACGCGCAATTGTCGGTAATTGATCAACTGGATGAGGCGGAACGACTGCGCCCTTGGGCCCCAGACTGGGGCGATGAGTTCGCGGGCCTTGTCCATGACCACGTCAGAGCAGGAAAATCGATTTAGCTTTCGTGTGAGCAGCTTTTAATTTAGCACTTCGGTAATCTTGAATATGTAGGTGGGCCATGAGCATTCATTCGAAGAGATCGGATCCCTATAGGTCTCTGGTTGAGATTGGCACGGCCCTCTCTGCTAATCGCAACCTAGACTCTCTTCTTGAGACAATACTACTCTCAGCGAAGGACCTTTCGAACGCTGACGGCGGTACTTTTTATCTCGTCGATGACGATGCTCAACTCAATTATAAGATGTTATTCACCAGCTCCCTGAACTTCGCGATGGGCGGAACCTCGGGCACGCCGGTCAACTTCCCTCCCATCGCCATGAGCAACGAGGGTGCTGTGACCGCTTGGTGCGCGCGCGAGCAGAAGAGTGTCAACATCGCGGATGTTTACGAAGACACAGAGTTCGATTTCTCGGGGCCGCGCAAGTTCGATGCCGCTCAGAACTATCGGACCCTATCTCTTCTCTGCATCCCCCTGATCAACCATCGCTCGGAGACCGTCGCGGTGCTGCAGTTGATCAATGCACAGGACATTGAAACCGGCCAGAGCGTCGCCTTTCCCGCCGAAATCCAGGAACTGTGCGAAGCCCTCGCCTCTCAGGCCGCTGTCGCCATTTCGAACCATCAGCTGATCGTGCAACTTGAAGAGCTGTTTGAGTCCCTGATCAGCCTGATCAATACGGCGATCGACGAGAAGTCACCCTATACCGGCGGTCACTGTAACCGCGTGCCGGAACTGGCCTTAATGCTGGCAGACTCCGCCGCTGCCGCTCAATTTGGTCCGTTCAGCGCCTTCAATCCGACCAAGGAAGAGCTGTACGAACTGCGGATTGCCAGCCTTCTGCATGACTGCGGTAAGGTCGTCACGCCGGTCCACGTCGTCGACAAGGGCACCAAGCTTGAGACCATTGTCGACCGGATCAAGGTCGTCGATGTGCGCTTCGAAGTGCTGCGCCGCGATCTCGAACTTGCCCATCTCAAGGGTCAAATCAGCGCTGATGAATTGGCCGAGACCCTGGTCGAGTTGGACTCTGATCAACTGTTCCTACAAAAATCCAATGTCGGCGGCGAGCGCATGAGCCCTGACGACATTGAACGGGTCAAACGGATCGGCGCGCGGCAATGGCAACCTCATGGCCAAGAGGCTCAGCCGTTCCTTACCGAGAACGAGTTACAAAACCTGACCATCGTCGCTGGCACCCTGTCGGGCGAAGAACGTGACATCATCAACTACCACATCGTTGCCACGATCAAGATGTTGGAGGCCCTGCCTTGGCCCAAACATCTGCGCAATGTGCCGGAGTTTGCCGGTGGTCACCATGAACGGATGGATGGCAAGGGCTATCCCAAGGGCCTGACCAAGGACCAGATGTCGCTACAGGCCCGCATGCTCGGCCTCGCGGACGTCTTCGAGGCCCTGACCGCTGCCGACCGCCCCTATAAGAGCGGCAAGACCCTGTCTGAAGCCTTGAAGATCATGGGCTTCATGAAGCGAGATCACCATATTGATCCAGACCTGTTCCAGATCTTTATTCAGGACCGCCTCTACCTCAAATATGCCGAGAAGTTCCTCAATCCAAACCAGATCGACGAGGTCGATGTTGAAGCCCTGCTAAAGATCTAACGGTTAGATCTTGGCGAGGAACGCGACCACGGCGACCCGATAGGCGTCGAAGTTTTCGCGGCGGGTATTGTGGCCCGCACCCGCTAACTGCACCGTTTCAATCTGCGGGTTGAGGTCCTGAGCGGCCTTGGCGATGTCGGGCGTGACAATGCCGCCAAATCCCGGCTCACCATAGATCAGCAGGGCCGGTGCCGTGATGCGCGCCATATAGTCTTGCCAAGGTTCAGGATCATGGAGCCGGATCTCGGGATCAACCTGGGTCTTAGAGGCGGTCCAGGCCGGGAACTCATCCTCGTGCCATGTGGGCGAGAGCCTCTTTCCCAAGGCGGTGATCTGCTCTGCAGTCATGGCCCTTAGGTCCGCGACCTGTTTACGAAACCCGGCCTGCCAACCGGCGGTAATGGAAGGGTCCTGCTGGGCCATGAACGGTGGGTCCTCCAATATGACCCCGGAGACCTTGCCTGGATAGAGACTGGCATAGCGCGCTGTGGTTCGGGCACCGACCGAGTGACCCATCACGATGGGGCTCTCCAAACTCAGTTGCTCTATGGCTTGGGCCAGATCCAAGGCCGGGTCCTGATCGGGTCCAGCGCCCATGCGCACGCTATCGCCATGCCCACGGGCATCGAGCATGATGACGTCAAAATCGGCCTCCAGTGCTTGGGCAAGGCGGGTCCAACAGAGGCCATTATCTGTCAAACCGTGGGACAGGACCAAGGCGGGCTTTGCACCGCCTGTCCGATGATAGGCCAAAAACCCATCGGCAATATCGACCCGACTTGAAGACCCGTTAGACATCATTTCTCTCCTCAGATCGGATCGGCTCTTACCAAGCATAGGCCTCAGGCGCAGACCCGACGGCGGGGAATATAGCATCAATGGCAGCCAGAAAATCTTCCCCAAGACGAAGGCTCGGCACATGCAGCACAGACGAAAGCTGCGCTTGGCTGCCCGGCCCGATGATGGTCGAGGTCACGCCGGGTTGGTGCAGCAGCCACGCCAAGGCCACAGCCGTTGGGGTCTCGCCAATGGAACGACAAAGTTCACCATAGCGCGCCAGTTGATCGGACCGCGCTAAGGCGGCTGCGCGAACCGACTGCGACTGACGCCGACCCGCCGTCTCTTGCCCAGTGCTGGCCAGCAATCCACCCGCCAAGGGGCTCCAAGTGATGAGGCCCAGGCCATAGGCCTGACAGGCTGGGAGCACCTCTAGCTCCACCCGCCGCTCAATCAGATTATAGAGGCTCTGTTCGCAGACCAAGCCCAACCCGTGACGCTGCCCTGCCCGCTCATTCATCTGGGCGATCTTCCAGCCCGGAAAATTGCTCGAGCCGACATAGGTGATCTTACCTTGGCTAATCAGACGTTCCATGGCCTGCCAGATCTCTTCGGGCGGCGCGGTCCGGTCAATATGATGCATCTGGTAGAGGTCAATATGGTCGACACCCAACCGCTTGAGACTGGCGTCACAGGCCATCTGGATATGACGCGCCGACAGGCCGCGATCATTGACCAGATCGGACACGGGCTCATGGACCTTGGTGGCCAAGACGATCTTGTCTCGACGGCTGGGATCCTGCGCCAACCATTTTCCGACCAGGGTTTCGGTGGTTCCCACGCCCAGATGGCCGCCATATTGGTTGGCCGTATCGATGAAGTTGATCCCCGCCTCTAGGGCGTCACTGAGGATGGCGAAGGACTCAGCCTCTGAAGTCCTCGGACCAAAATTCATTGTGCCGAGGCACAGGCTGCTAACCTTGAGGGCGGATCGGCCCAGTTGACGATAGTCCATCATCTTCCTTTCCATCCGGCGCTAGGGCGCGCGCAGGGTGGCGCCGGTCCGCAAGCCTTCAACGGACTGGGCCACACTTTCCCGCGCCAGATACTGAGCCCGCTCGGATAGACCCTTATAGGCCTCATAGGTGATCGACGGTACGATCGGCTCACGAAACCATGGGGCATAGAATTCCAGATTGGGGATCGAGCGGATGGCATTGGCAATATTGGGCGTGCCACCGTGCCAAGCCCTGACATCCCGGATCATGATCGCCCCCGCTGGCGCTGGGCAAACGGTGCTGAGCCTCATCCATTCGGGCTCATTATCCAGCGTCGGAATGGGCACGCGCGAATGCTGGGTGCCCGGGATCTGGCGGGTTGGGCCGTTAAAGGGCGTCACATCCTGCGGCAGGAAGTTTACGCAGACATAGGGGCAAGGCAGGTCTCGGATGCTCAACTGACCCCGTGGGTCATAGAACGAACTGAACGGGGTCCTACCGCCTGGTGCCCAATCTTGAACATCGGAATGGAGCGGCTGATATCCCACAGCGCCGGGGAGACAAAAGTCACCGCTGGCTGCGCGAAGAACGAAATTAGGTGAGCCGAAGATGGCGCTCACAATATCGGTCGCAGCCCGGGTCTCCAGCATCATCTGCCATTCGGGCCGGTGCAATTGGCTACGGGTCAGGCTGGAGCCGCCAAAGGAATAGCGGTGCGACCCCCGATTGCCCTTACGGCCCTCATCGAGCGCCAAAATCTCGGAAGCAACCGCGACACAGCCCTCCCGCAGGAATTCGGTCTGCTCGTCGTTGAGGATATTCGCGACCACGACAAAGCCATCGCGGTTGAACAGCTCGACCGCCCGCGTGACATCCTTGGCTTCAAGAATCTCTAGCCCCTTAATGCCATTGTTGGCTTCAAGATGGGCGCGTAAGGCGATGGTCGATGGATCGCTCATCCAGTCTTGCGCGTCAGAACGGCTCATCTCCACGTGCCCCATGGCGTTGATCTCCTCAGCAATCCTGAAACTATTATATAAAACGTCAATAGACCAGTTTGGCCGCTCTGTCTAACCCCAAAAGCGGCATGAGACCTAAAACAGCCCTATCCATCCCGGCCCAAGGCCTTGACGATCTGCGCATGACGCAGCCTCGAAATACTGTAGCCCGTGAAGATGATCAGCGAGATGACGGCGATCACCGCTGCGACAGGACCCCAAACCAAGACCAGCAAAAACTGCGTCATCTGAGACAAAACAAGACCGACGTGACTGGCCGCATCCTTCGGAAACTGGATCAGGTCGAGTGCTAGGCCTGCCGCCATGACTCCTAGGCCAGAGGCAGCCTTATTGGCAAAGCCCAGCCCCGCGAAATAGAGCCCTTCACGTCGACGACCGAACAGATGCTCATGCTCATCCGCAGCGTCCGCCATCATCGAGGGATAGGACACTGAAACCAGACCAATCCCAATACCGGCGACAAAGGAGTTGATCTGCATCGGCAACAGTGCGGCATCCCCCAGCGGCAGATAGAGCCCCGTCAACTGCCCGCCCTGCAGCACCAGCCAGTTGGCCATCAGCAAGGCAAAGCCGATAATGACGACATATTTCTTTTCGAACAGCCTCTGAAATAGCGGCGCCGAAGTACTGCCCAGCAAGATGCCGACCAAGAAGGCGTAACCAATGAACTGGATCAGCTCACTTCTCATCTGCCAGACAAAGACAAAGGCGTGGTGGTTCAGGCTCGCATTGAGGCCCATGGCGGCATAGATGATCACCGCCGAGATAAACAAGAGCCGAAAGGACCGGTTGGCAAAGATCTCCGCGATCTCGCCCGGCAACCTTTTCCACATGGCCGAGTCCACCTTGTCCGGCTGAGGTAATCGACTGGCATAACGGTAAACGCCCAAAAGACAGACCGTCATACAGACCATCAAGATCCCCGCGACCGTCCAGCCAAAACCGGGATAACCCTCTGGCCGCTGCAGACCGCCCCTAGCGAAAAACAGCGAATAGCCCATGGCCGTGACCGCCACCGAGACCAAGATCCCCGACACGACCCGAAAGACCACCACGCTGGTGCGCGCCGCATAGTCGGTGGCCAGTTCTGCGCCCAAGGCAATATAGGGCACATTGAACAGCGACATGCTGCTGCGAGCGGCCACGGACATCACGGTCAGCCAAGCAAATAGGCCGATGGGTCCAAGTCCTTCGGGCGGTGAAAAGAGCAGGCCAAGCGAGACCGCAATCAGTGGAGCCGACAGGGCCATCAACGGTAAACGCCGTCCGAACCGCGAGGAGATATTGTCAGACCAAGACCCAACCAGCGGATCAACCACAGCATCGAAGGCGAGACTGACCGCCAAGGCTGCACCGACCAGAAGGCCCGACAGGCCCAAGACGGCCGAATAGTAAAAGAAGATGAACCCGATGGCCGTATCAAACCCGCCGGTCTGGACCGCCTGCCCCAAGCCATAGGCCAACTTTACAAATACAGAGGGATTGGACGGCGTGACCGTAAACGTGTCTGGGGATGGACGATCAACGGCCTGCATCGGCTCTTCCTTCTTATGATATCAGACCAAACCCATGGGCTTAGGCTCAGAGAATAGGCGCTAAAATCTATTTTGCGCTAGCGTGTCTTCATCCGGACCAGCAAGCGACCAAGACCTCAAACAGGAAGGGCGCTGAATCCTAGTCAAGGAGTACAGCGCCCTTAGTTTTAGGGATCAAACGAGGATTAGAAGGATTTAGCGACAATCACGCCATAGGTCCTAGGCTCAAGCATGCGAGCATTGCGATAACGACCGACCAAGGCATCCTCGATAATGATCCCTGTGAGGTTGTCTTCATCCGTCAGGTTCTTCACGAACAGCCGAACATCCATCTGTTTCGGCTCGTTACGGAAACGGGCCTGCAGATCGATCACGCCCCAAGCGTCAATCACGTCGGTTGGGGAATTATACTCCCTCGCATAGTAGCTATCTTGCCAGACCCCATCGACCCGCAAGGTCGAGGTCCAGTCACCCCACAGGACACCTGTCGAATATTGCGCGCCGACCTTGATCTTGGCGGGCGGCGAGTTGGGTAGCTGATTTCCAGCAAGGTTCACCGCCACCGACGGCGTCTTCACGAGCACGCTCTGCGCCGGATTGGCCGCATCTTCACTGAAGAAGGTGCCGATCTCGGTGTTCAGGGTCGAAAGGTTGGCATCGAACAGCCAATGATCGTTCGGGGCATAGGCCAACTCGGCCTCAAAGCCCGAAATCTTGGCGTCTGCGTTGCGGGTCAAGACACCGCCATTGATCCGTTGACCCAACTGAAGCCCGACATAGTCATAATAAAAGGCAGTAAGGTTGGCCTGCAGACGACCCTCAAGCAGGGTGTTCTTGGCGCCAACCTCATAGGCCGTGATAGTCTCAGGGCCATAGGTCGAGGCCGTGCTGCTATTGTTTAATCCACCGCCCTTATAGCCGGTCGAAACCGAGCCATAGACAAGGGTCGCATCGGTAAAGGACAGGTCTGGCGACCAATCGACGGCAGCCTTGTAGGTCGCCTTGCTGCCGGAAAATTCCGAATAGGTCCAAGGTAGCAGCGCCGACAGCACCAGCGAGCGCGATTCTCCCGACCGGCGCTCATCCGTATAACGAGCCCCCAAGGTCAGACGTAGGGTGTCAGAGACCTTGAAGTAGCTTTCACCAAACAGGGCCGACGTCCGGCTCTTGCCATTTCGGGTCATGGAATTGACGCGCCAGGTCTCGACAGGCCGACCCATAGCCTTTTGGAACAGTTCGATGGCGGGGTGCCAGGTTTCAAACCCGCCCGCGCTCGTACCCTGTAGGCCAAAGGCACCGATCAGGAAGTTGAAACTCCCGTCAAAGCTCGAGGCCAAGCGCAGCTCAGCGGTCTTGGTGGAGGTGTCGGTGATGAAACTGTCCGTCGTCAACAGCCGATCGGTTGTCACCGTGGTGTTGCGATTGGCGTTATAGGTGATGGGCTTGGTGAACCGGAATGGCAGGTCGGAATTGTCCCAATCGGTCGTGCCTTCGGAATAGCCGGTCGCATGCCCCATAACCGCCGATAGCTTCATATTTCCTAAGTCGTGATCCAAGCTCAGGGTCTGGAAGTCTTGCGTCAGAATATAGGTCGGGTCGGTATCGGCCTGAACCTTGCGAAGGTCCTTGGGGTTGGGTGCGCCCGCATAGAGGTTGCCGCCCGCCGGGAACGGCGTGAACGACTTGGCGAGGGTCTGCAAGATGGTCGTGCTGGCATCCGGAGAGTCAAAGCCTAGGGTGCGGGGATCGCAACCCAGCACCGGATGGGCCGTACAGAGGCGCTTGGTCTCACGTGTCCGGGAACTGTCCTCGTCATAACGCCCGAACACCAAGGTCGCGTTAGTTTTGGGGCCAAGATCGACGGTAAAAGTCCCCCGCATCGCCCACTGGCTGCGACCGTCGATATTGTTGCCGGTGCTGAGGTTCTCGGTATAGCCGTCGCGATTGAGGCTATAGCCCGCCAAACGCAGACCGACCTTCTCGCCCAAGGGCAAATCAACAGCCCCGCCAATTCGCACATTATCAAAGTTGCCCAACTGAACGCTGAGATCGCCCCCGAAATCACGGCCAGGACGCTTGGTAATCAGGTTGATGGCGCCGCCCGTCGTGTTGCGGCCATAGAGCGTGCCTTGCGGTCCGCGCAGCACTTCAATACGCGCCATATCGAAAAATTCGTTCTGCGGAAGATAACCAATGGCCGCTCCATTCAGGAAGGACTGCACACCCAGATCGGATGAGCCGAGAGCATTGGTGCCGACACCGCGGAAGGTGAAGCGGTCATTGCCCGTCAAGACCGCGTTTGGGATTGAAAACTGAATGTCAGTGGCGTCTTCGATCTGGACCCGATCGAGCGCAGCCGCCGAGAAGGCGCTGACGGCGATGGGAACCTCTTGCAACGCCTGTTCACGCTTTTGCGCGGTGACAACGATGACCTCAATGCCAGAGGCCGCTGGCGTCGCCGCCTGGGCCTGAACCGAGGTGGGAGCGGCGAAGACCATCGAGGCGATGATGGCCATGGATGCGCCGGAAAGCAGGGCGCGGGCTCGCGTGGTCATGATGTTCACTAGATTTTCCCTCTGTTGAACCGGATCTATTGTACCAATCGTCAATAGAATTTGCGGGGGAAACCAGATCCTGTCAACACTATTAATGATGCCGTCAATAAGGAGAAAAATGCGGTTGCCCACTAAGTGAAATGCCTACTCCATCGGCTCATGATGCTGGCTTAGCCTGACAAAAAATGCATAAATTCAACATGGTCGAAAGCAATGAAAGACCCAAATCCGTGCTCCACACCCTCAGCGTCGCACCCTGGTCTCTCACCGTTGACACAGTTGGCGGCATGATCCGGCGACTGACCTGTGGAGCGCGCGACGTGCTTCGGCCCATGCCCGACGGGGCGTGCGAGCCTCGATTGTCAAGTTGCTACCCGCTGGTGCCTTTCGCCAATCGGATCGATCACGCCCATCTGGCTTTCGAGGGACGTGTCGCCGAGATCAGCCCGGCCCTACCCGAACCCCACGGGCTTCACGGAACCGGATGGCAATCGGATTGGATAGTGGACGACATAGGGTCCGACCATCTGCTCCTGACCCTTGAGGGGGGCGCAGACCGGGCTTGGCCGTGGCGCTGGCGTGCGGAGCAACGTTTTTCCATCACGCAATCGGGCCTGACGGTCGATCTGCTCCTGACCAACATCGACACGGTTCCGGCCCCCGCGAGCATCGGTCTGCATCCCGCCTTTTTGCTCGAGGCTGAGACCCGAATTGAAACGGACATTGGGGGGATTTGGGATTGTCGGCCCGACCTCATTCCCAGCGGCTGGCGACCGATCACTTGGCCCGATATCGAAGCGCACCCGCTCGACAATTGCCTCACAGGCTGGTCAGGACGCGCGACTATTCGAACGCGAGGCCAGAGCCCCATCACCCTTGTCGCCGACACAAGCCATCTTCAGGTCTACCGGCCAAAGGGTGGGAATTTCATCTGTCTGGAGCCCGTTTCGGCCAGACCAAATGTCTGGACACCCATCGCGAACGGCCCAGCCGACCCGCCCGCCATATTGGCACCGCTAGAGCGCTTGTCCATGACAATGACCCTATCGGCCTAGGGCGGCGACGCAGGCGGCTGTTTTCGCACTGACCTCAGCGGCGGATAGTCCCGGGCGGTAAAGTTCAGAGCCCAGTCCAAACCCGCTTGCGCCCGCGGCCTGCCATTCGGCCATGGCGGAGGGACCGATACCGCCGACAGCAATGACCTTCACGTGACGCGGCAAGACAGCACCGATGGCCTTGAGATAGCCAGAACCGAGCGTCGCGGCGGGGAACAGCTTCAAGAACCTTGCGCCCGCATCAATGGCCGCGAAGGCTTCGGTGGGGGTCATAAAACCGGGCAAGGCCTCAAGGCCCAATTCCAGACTGCGCAAGATCACATCGCGATTGACGTTTGGCGAGACGATGAACTGACCACCCGCCGCCTTGACGGCGTCCACATCTGCAACGCTCAGGACCGTGCCCGCACCGACGATCATCTGGTCCTTAAACCGGATCGCTAGCCGCCTTATGCTCTCCAGCGGTTCAGGGGAATTGAGCGGCACCTCCATGGCCCGAACGCCCTGCCCATAGAGGGCCTCACCGATGGCGATCACCTCATCTGGCGTCACGCCGCGCACAATGGCGATGATGGGAAGCTGTTCCAAAGCCTGATCGATGGTCATAGAGCGATCCCTTCAATGATCGAGATGAGACCGGTTAGCGCCGCCGCTTCTCCGTCAAGGGTCTGGCCGGTCCTACCGCGCGCCGCCAAGGCCTGACCATAGGCCACGCACAGGGCCGGATCGCCGATCAAGGTTACGGGCTCGTCGTCAGATAGGCCCAACAGCCTAGGGCTTGAGGCGACATCGGACCCGATCAGCAGGCCCGACAGGAACCCTGCTGACTGGCCCTCAGCCAATGATCCCGTCAGTTGTCGGGCACGAAGGCCGAACAGACGCGCGCTCAAGGCGTCACCCTCCCCCGCCGCGGCAAGCCCTGCGGCAAAGCCCTCTGGCTCGGCGGGGTCTTCAACCGTCGCCAAGATGCTGTGTTGGCTCAGCAGGGCATAGAGTTCGCCGGTCATGGCCGTGACAAAATCGGTGATCTTGCCGCCTTCAACCCTGACCCATTTGGCATGGGTGCCGGGCAAACAGAAGAGGCCGGTTTGCACTGTCGACGCTAGGGCACCAAAGATCTGCACCTCCTCGCCGCGCATCACATCTGGGCCATGGGCCTGACCTACAGTGCGAACGCCGGGCGCGATCCAGACTCGCTCGGCAGGCTGAACAAGATCTTTCTCAATCGCTTTCGTGTCAGCCGGACAATCGACATAGGGCGCCGCCATCCAACCCAGATTAGACCCCGCCATACCGCTGAGCAGAACGGGCAAGCCTTCAGCCTTCAGCGCCGGTCGGATGTCCTGTTCCAGCCTTTGGGGCACATCGCCCCGGCCAATCTTGGAGACGCCGAAGGGAAAGCTGGCGCTCGCCACCGCCCTGCCCGCCTCGATCCGCCAAGCGCGGACATTGGTCGTTCCCCAATCACAGGCCAGCCAAGCGCTCACGTGCGCCCGCCATCTATGACAAGATTCTGGCCGGTGATCATGGCGCTATCGTCGGCGGCGAGAAACAGAACCAGCCGCGCCACATCTTCCGGCGCAATCCGCTTCTTCAGGGCCACCTGCTCCATCCAAGCCGCTTCGGCCTCTGGCGTCAGCCAAAGCTTTAGCTGGCGTTCCGTGACCACCCAGCCCGGCGACACGGCATTGACCCGGATATTGTCCACGCCCCATTCGCGCGCCAAGGATTTGGACAGTCCGATCACGGCCGCCTTGGCCGCCGTATAGGCGCTGAGGTCGGCCGGGCCCAACAGGGCATTGATCGAGGACAGATTGATGATCGATCCCCCGCCGCTGGCCACCATCCCGGCCTGCACAGCCTGCGACGCGAGGAAGACCGGATCGAGATTGACCGCCAGATTAGCCCGCCAAGCGCTGGCCGCCATTTCCGCGGCGCGGTGCCTTTGATCATTGGCGACATTGTTGACCAGCACCGTCACCGGTCCCCATTGGCGAGCCGCCTGCGCGATTGCGGCCTGCAACGCTTCAGCGCTCGTCACATCGCAAGCTTGGAACGAGACCGTGCCGCCCAAGCGTGTCGCCAAGGCCTGACCTGCCTCAACCGCAATATCGATGAACGAAGCCTTTGCTCCTTGCGCGGCAAAGGCTTCGACAAGGGCTGCGCCTATGCCGGTCGCGCCGCCTGTGACAAAGACGTGGCGGTCCTTGAGGCTGGGATAGTCGGCAAAGGCCCCCATCAGTGGGACTCGCGACTGACCGCATCGCCACTCGAGCCGACCAGAAAGTCTTGGTCACAGCCCCGGTCGGCTTGCAGCACCGTGTCGACATAGAGCTTGGCCCAGCCCCGAACATAGGGCGAGGCTGGCCGCGCCAAAGCCGGATCGGCTGCACGCCGAGCCAATTCCGCCTCGCTGACCTGAAGGGTCAAGGTCCGCGCCGGACCATCCAGCGCAATCATGTCGCCGTCTTGGACAAGCGCGAGAGGCCCACCCGCATCGGCCTCAGGATTGACGTGCAAGATCACCGTTCCAAAAGCCGTGCCGCTCATCCGCGCATCGGATATCCGCACCATATCGCGAACGCCCTTGGCCAAGAGCTTGGCAGGCAAGGCCATATTGCCGACCTCTGGCATCCCCGGATAGCCCTTCGGCCCGCAGCCCTTGAGCACCAGAACGCAACTCTCATCGACATCCAGATCGGGAAGATCGATCCGCGCCTTATAGTCCTCGATGGACTCAAACACGACCGCGCGGCCCGTATGGACCAAGAGCTCAGGCGAGGCCGCGCTCGGCTTCATAACTGCTCCGCCGGGGCTAAGGTTGCCGCGTAGGACCCAAAGCCCTGAACTGGGCGCAACGGGGGCCTCCATGGTCCGGATAACTTCGGGATTATCACAGCGCGCCATGTCGGCGATCTGGGCTTGGGTTAGGCCGCTGACCGTGATCGCATCGCCTCGCAGGTGCGAACCAAGCGCCTTAAATACGGCTGGTACGCCGCCCGCATAGCAAAAGTCCTCCATCAGGAACCGGCCCGATGGCATCAGGTCGACCAAGAGCGGGATATCGCGGCCCAGCCGG
>CANFKD010000067.1 GCA_947447115.1 Caulobacteraceae bacterium | reverse complement strand
TGATCCAGTGTCTCAATGTCGTATCACGAAGTCTCTGGAGAACTTCGGCGACGGAAACAGTCTCGGCTGACCCCTTGCTGAAGGTCAGCGACTTTGCTGACATTGTTGAACGCTGCGGAGGAAGCCCTCCGCAGCGTTTTTCATTTGGGCGATCTAAGCCCCCATCAACTCCCGCCCAATCAGGAACCGGCGTATCTCGTTGGTCCCCGCGCCAATGTCATAGAGCTTGGCGTCGCGCAGGAGGCGCTCTACCGGGAAGTCTTTGGTATATCCTGCGCCGCCTAGGGCCTGGATGGCTTCTAACGCGGTTTTGACGGCATTTTCGGAGGCGAACAGGATCGCGCCTGCTGCGTCAAAGCGGGTGGTCTGGCCCGCGTCGCAGGCCTTGGCGACGGCATAGACATAGGCCCGGGCAGAGTTGAGGGCGACATACATGTCGGCGATCTTGCCCTGCATCAGTTGGAAACTGCCGATGGGTTTGCCGAACTGCTGGCGGTCGCGCACATAGGGCAGGACCACGTCTAGACAGGCCTGCATGATGCCCAGAGGCCCTGCGGCCAGCACGGCGCGCTCATAGTCCAAGCCGCTCATCAAGACCCCTGCACCGCCGCCCTCGGGGCCCATGACGTTCTCTTCTGGGACCTCGCAGTCCTCAAACACCAACTCGCAGGTGTCGGACCCGCGCATGCCCATCTTGTTGAGCTTGGGCGAGGTGGAAAAGCCCTTGAAATCACGCTCGATCAGGAAGGCGGTGACGCCCCGGCTGGCGGCGTCAGGGTCGGTCTTGGCATAGACCACTAGCGTGTCGGCGTGGGGACCATTGGTGATCCAGAACTTGGTGCCGTTAAGGACGTAGCGGTCACCCTTCTTGTCGGCCCTCAGGCGCATGGAGATGACGTCCGAGCCTGAACCGGCCTCCGACATAGCCAGAGCGCCGACATGATCGCCGCTGATCAATTTGGGCAGATAGCGGGCCTTTTGCGCAGGCGTGCCCCAGCGGCGGATCTGATTGACGCAGAGATTGGAGTGAGCACCGTAGCTGAGCCCGACCGAGGCCGAGGCGCGGCTGATCTCTTCCATCGCCACGACATGGTCCAGATAGCCAAGGCCCAGGCCGCCATCCTCCTCGGACACGGTAATGCCATGCAGGCCAAGCTCGCCCATCTGGGGCCAAAGCTCACGCGGAAAGCTGTTACTGGCGTCGATCTCGGCGGCCAGAGGTGCGATCTTCTCGGCGGCGAAGCGCGCAGTGACGTCACGAATGGCATCGGCGGTCTCGCCAAGGCCAAAATCCATCGAGGGTGCTAGGGTCTGGGTCATGACCAATGTCTAACATAGGCCTCGCACAGAAGGCCACCGCCCTACCAGCTCAGGCCTTTGGATTTAGCATCCGGAATAGTAGGGCTGAAGCCACCGACAGGGCCAAGAGGCCGGTAATGCCAATCGCCCAAGCCCTTGCGAGCGTTTGCGGATTTTGTCGCACGGCCACATCGCCATCCGTGACCAAGCTGACGGCAAAGCCCATAGCCGCCAGAGCGCCGAGGGCAATCAAACCCAAAATGGCCAAGTGCCCATAGTCGAGCTTGGGCACCGCGCCCTTGGGCTTGGACCTCGGGGCAGATTTGGACGGCGCGGCGCGGCGAGCCACCGAGGGCGTCGCTGGAAAGAGGATCGTCTCATCAACTGCGGGTTCCGACGGCAAAATCGCGTCAGACAGGGCCTCTGATTGAGGCTCTGGCGTCAGGTCGGCAACCAATGGCATCTGCGCGGGCTCCTCGGCCTCCGCGACGGTCGGCCCGGCCTCGGTGATCGCCTCGACTTCAATTACGACCTGATCAACTGTGCTGTCATGGGACAGGCACGGGGCGTCCGCATAGGGCACGACCAGACGGCTTGGCACCGGGACCCAACCGCCTTCTGGCTTGAGGAAAAGGGCCTTCTCCATCGCCCGGCGGCGGATCAGGCCATCGACCTCTTGCGACTGTCCAGCAACCGTGGCGTGACACCACTGCTCCATCGCGGTTGCGGCTTCTAGCAGGGCGCCGGCATTGATTAGACGCAGGACTGCGGAGCCCTCAAAGGCGTCCAATCCGATATTGTAGACAAAGCTGCCCAGGGCATCGATTTGGTTTGAATTCAACGGTGTATAGACGAGACCTGAAAGGGCTTCTGAAATGACATTGAGATCATAGCGCAGCAACAGGTCCGCTTGAGCGCGGGTGACAATCGAGGTTCTTTTGGTCGAGGCGACATGGCCATAGCCCACAGCCCAGCGCCCATCCCCCATCGGCGTGGCGCGGGCTCTAAACCCCTCCAGCAGCTTGATCTGAGCGATAGTCTCGCTGGAGATCTGGTAGGACGACACCATAGAAACCGATGACCCAATATGAAACAGGCCCTGCCGACCCACTCAAGAACCCGCAAGTTCCATGCCGTCTAGAGCAGAATGAGAACGGCGAGCCCTAAGAAGCTGAAAAATCCAACCACATCGGTGACCGTGGTCACAAAGACCGTGGAAGACACCGCAGGGTCATAGCCGAGGCGCTCCAACGAGAGCGGCACCAGAATCCCCGCCAAGGACGCGGCCAGAAGATTGATGACCATGGCCATGCCGATGACCAGACCCAAGAGCGGATCATGGAACCAGAAGGTCACGACCGCTCCAACGCACAGGGCAAAGGCGCCCCCATTCAGCAAACCCACAGCAATTTCACGCCAAATGGTGCGCAACATATTGACCGACGACAACTCCTTGGTCGCCAGCGCTCGCACGGCCACTGTCAGGGTCTGGGTGCCCGCATTGCCGCCCATCGAGGCGACGATGGGCATCAGCACCGCCAAGGCCACCAGCCTCGAAATGGCACCGCTGAACAGAGAGATGACGCTGGAGGCCAGTACCGCCGTCCCTAGATTGATCAACAACCACCAGAACCGCGACCTGGTGACATCCAGAACCGTGGCGTCACGGCCCGTCTCGGTCACACCGGCAAGGGCGAGGATGTCTTCCTGGCTCTCTTCTTGAATAACGCCAACGATATCATCGACGGTGATCTGACCGGCAAGGCGACCGCCCGGATCCGTCACCGGGGCCGAGATCAGGTGGTACTTGTCGAAAATATAGGCCACCTCTTCCTGATCCATCTCGACAGTGATTTCGGTCACCGGCTCCATGATCAGTTCGAGCGGGGTGTCTCGGTTCGATTTGAGCAGCACGCTAACGGGCACTGCTCCCAGCGGCTTGTAGGACGGGTCCACGACATAGATGTCAAAGAACAGGTCCGGCAAGTCATCGGCAGAAGTGCGGATGTGGTCGATGGTTTGGCCGACGGTCCAGAACTGCGGCGCGGCCATGACCTCGCGCTGCATCAGGCGCCCAGCGCTCTCCTCGCCATAGGCCAGTGAAGTCTGGATACTGGTCCGGTCGGCCTCAGACATGGCCGCAAGCACCTCATCGCGCTTGTCGTCCTCAAGGTCCTCGACCAGATCGGCGGCGTCGTCAGAATCCAGTTCTTCCAAGGCGCGCACGAGCGCAGCCGGGGCCACCTGTTCCAATACGTCTTCACGAATGTGATAGTCGAGTTCGGAGAGAATCTCTGCCAAGGCTTCCGGCGCAATGAAGGCCAAGAGCTCGTAGCGATATTCCGCAGACAAGAAGCCCATCAGGTCGGCAACGTCAGCCGGACGCAGCGCATCGATCAGTTCGCGCAGCCTGTCGGCGTCCCCGCGATCGGCGGCATCCACCACCATGTCGATATAGGCTGGGTTTAGGGCATAGTCGTCGCCTAAGGCCAGATCTTCGAGATCCTCAGCCGGATTTGGCCCTTGGCTAAGGGCCGTCAGGTCGCCCGCATTTCGGGTCATCGGACCCTCCTTTGAGGACCCATGATCCCCGGCTGACGGACTGTGGGAAGGACCCCCGAGGTCCGAAGACGCCGGGGGCCTATCCTAAACTCACTGGTGCGGTCGAGAAGACTCGAACTTCCACGGGTTGCCCCACAGCGACCTCAACGCTGCGCGTCTACCAATTCCGCCACGACCGCAAGCAGTGAGCGGCGGGGGTTACCAAACCACGACGCATCTGTGAAGGGCTGATTGCGTTAAAGGCAAAAAGACTGTGCGTAAAATGCGATAGAGAGGCGGCCCTAGCCTGCTCCACCTGCCATATAATCATAAAGGTCGGCGGCGCGCGTGACGCTGATGGCGATCTTATCGTCGCTGATTTGAATTTCACCCCGGGCGACCGGGTGGTTATTGGCCAAGATCCAGACCTCGTCCGTGGCCTTGGCGTCCAAGGGAATGACAGCGCCACGCCCCATGCGCAGGAGCTGCTGCATGGGCAAGATCGAGCGGCCAAGGACCACCGAGATCTCAACATTGACCGAATTGACCTGACTCACGCCTAAACCCCTAAAAACACCGTTCGATGCGAATCAGCCGATGAATCAGCTATCGCAGCATCTCACTAGGTTCCACATTGCGACGACATACTTGACCGGAAGTTAAAGTTCAGGAGATCAGCGCCTTTGTCGTCATCTGTTTCGCCCTATTCGACCTTTTTGCGATCAGATCAGGCCCAAACCCAATGGGCCGTGTCAACAGGGCTTGTCGACTATCCTGCGGCCGTGGCTGCGATGGAGGCGCGCGCGGCGGAGATTGCAGAGGGCCGGGCCAGCGAGATGGTTTGGCTTCTAGAGCACCCGCCCCTCTATACGGCAGGCATTTCAGCCAAAGACGGCGACCTCTTGGCTCCGGGCCGGTTCCCCGTGTTCGACAGTGCGCGCGGTGGGCAATATACCTATCACGGGCCAGGTCAGCGCGTGGCCTATGTCATGCTAGACCTGCGCGAGCGTGGGCGCGACGTTCACGCCTTCGTGGCGGCGTTAGAGACTTGGGTGATCAGCGCCCTGTCACGCTTCAATGTCGAGGGGCAAATCAAGCCCGGCCGCGTGGGCGTCTGGGTCGATCGCAAGGCTCCCGGCGTTCCAACACGAGAAGATAAGATTGCCGCCATCGGCGTGAAGCTAAGGCGTTGGGTCTCATTTCACGGCATCAGTCTGAATGTCGAGCCCGATCTAAGCCATTTTGACGGCATCGTTCCCTGCGGCATCCTTGACCATGGGGTGACCAGCCTGGTCGATCTGGGCTTACCCGTAACCATGGACGAGGCCGACGCAGCGTTACGGTCTGGCTTTGAAGCGATCTTTGGTTCGACCATCGAGGCCAGACCGCCGCTTTAAGCTCTAGATCGCTGCGGTGCCTGACAGGGGATTACTCGGATTGGGGCCAAAGCGATTGGCTCCCTCTTCGCTCGGCATGACGGCCAACTCAATGGTGGCCCAAAAGACCAGAACGCCGAACAGGAAATCGAAAAAGCTGGTTGGCGAGGGCAGGATGGCGATGATCCCAATCAGGATTGGGGCTGCCCACCACCCCGACCGTCCACGATCATGCAAACGCTTGGACAGGATACAGGCGGCTGCGAACAGGATCGTTGGGTAGACGAACCACCCGGTCATCAAGTGTAGCGCGGTACCTGCAACAGACTCATAAAGAGCGGTGATGGCGATCAGCCCGGCTCCAGCGATCAAGAACGGCATGCGCGCGATGCGCCCCGTTGATGACATCAGAAGTTCTACCCAGTCGGTCTGACCGCTCATCTTAAGTCCTGAATCCTCACTCAACAGATCGCAAGCCTCGCCAACTTAGAGCCGAAGGCGTGCGAGGGAAAGCCCTGCCTAAAGGGCCTTATTGATCGCGGTCAAAAGCGCCTTATCCGACGGCTTAACCATGGAGCCAAAGCCCGCGATCGGCTGACCATCGCGACCGATCAGGATCTTATGGAAATTCCATTTAGGCTCGGCCTGTGAGCCCAGCTTGGCCTTGGTCCATTTGTAGAAGGGATGGGCCTTGTCGCCCTTGACCACAGCCTTGGCCGCCATTGGGAAGTCGATATTGAAGTTCACGCTACAGAACTTCTTGATCTCGGCATTAGAGCCCGGCTCCTGCCCCCCAAAATCATTGGATGGGACGCCAAGGATGACAAATCCCTTGGCCTTATAGTCGGTATAGAGCTTCTCTAGGCCGTCATATTGCGGCGTGAACCCGCACTGGGACGCGGTATTGACAACGAGTACCACCTTGCCTCGGAACTGCTCCATCGAGAGGTTACCCCCCTCAATATCGGTGAAATGGAAGCCATAGGCGACGGCAGGAACAGGCTCGGCGGCTCCGGCATGATCGGTTGGGGCGGCGAAAGCGACGGTGGTGACGAAGGCTGAAAGGGCAATGGATCGCAGCATCAGTGATCTCCTTTGATGTCTAATAGAGGTAGTGCGGCAACGCCAAGGTCAAGCCCCAGCGGCCATTTCCACGGCCAAGGCCAGATCCAGCGCCAGCGTCGCCTCTGCGCCGGTCACAGGTGGACGGGCAACCTCTCCCCTCACAGCGGCCAGAAAACCGGCGACATTGGCGCCCAAGGGATCCTTGCCCTGCGGCGTCTCGGTGAAGTCGGCATTGAGCGCAAAGGGTGTGGTGTTACGAAAGGCGCGGGTCAGGAAGTCGATCTCGACCACGCCAGAGGGATAGACGATCCGCATGGTCCGCTCGCGTGTCTCAGCAATGCGGGAAGTCTTGAAGGTCGCGTTCATGCCATTGGTAAAGGTGGCTTCGGCCTCGACCTCATCCAGATAGGGGCCTTGATCGATGCGGCCTTCGGCCTCTACCGCGATGGGCTCACAACGCGCGAGGCTGAGAGTCAGATCAATATCGTGGATCATCAGATCGAGGACGCAGGACACATCCGTGCCCCGGATGTTCCAGATGCCCCGACGAACCGCCTCGAGCGCCAAAGGCGTTTCGGGCACATCCATCAGGCCCATAGCCTGAAAAACGATGCGCTCTTGATGGCCACAGGCCAGAACCACGCCCTTCTTGGCCGCCATCGCAGTCAGCTTTTCGGCCTCATCGAGATTGGTCGCTAGCGGCTTTTCGACATAGACGTGCTTGCCTGCCGTCAGGGCGGCGAGGGCAGCAGGTCCGTGGCTATCGGCTGGGGATGCCACCGTCACCACATCAACAAGCTCTAGAAAGGCGCTCATGTCGGTGCAGGCTGTCGCCCCAAGCTCCCCAGCCAAGGCCTGCCCACGCGCTTCGTCAGGGTCATAGATGGCCGTTAAGCTCACGCCGGGAAGGCTGACATATTTGCGCGCATGATGGCCGCCAAAGACACCGGCTCCGACCACGCCGGCGCGTAATTGCTGGGTCATGAGATTCGGTCCTTTAGCTTCAATCCTAAGCCCCCTGTCTACACTGCGCCGCGTCCGAGGGCCAATGGATGTGCAACCTGACCGATGAGGCTGGAGCCGCCGCCCAATCCGAGCTAAACAGTTGTTTGAAACCTGCGCGGACCCCGCGCTGTTCGATTGGGAGAAACGCCATGACCACCCTCACCTCACGTGAAGTTCACCTGAAGTCCCGTCCTGTCGGCACGCCGACCGCCGAAAACTTCACCCTCGCCACTGTTCAGGTGCCTGCACCCGGCGCAGGCGAAGTTCAGGTCAAGAACCTCTATATGACGGTAGACCCCTATATGCGCGGCCGCATGACCGACCGCCCAAGCTATGTGCCCCCGTTCCAGATCGGTGAAGTGCTGCAGGGCGGCGCGGTCGGTGAGGTGGTCGCATCAAACGATCCCAAGTTCCAGCCTGGCGATATTGTCTCGTCCATGTGGGGCTGGCGCGAGGCCTATGTGGCTCCCGCCTCGACCCTGCAAAAGATCGACACCCACGGCATGCCTGCGCAAGCCTTCCTCGGCGTTCTGGGCATGCCCGGCATGACCGCCTATGTCGGCCTGTTGAAGATCGCGGCCCTCAAGGATGGCGATGTGGTGTTCGTGTCGGCTGCCGCTGGCGCCGTTGGCGCGCTGGTTTGCCAGATCGCCAAGATCAAGGGCTGCACAGTGATCGGTTCGGCCGGCGGCGACGAGAAGATCGCCTATCTCAAGGAAATTGGCTGCGACGCGACCATCGACTATAAGAAGGTCAAGGACCTAACCGCAGCCCTCATGGAAGCGGCCCCCAAGGGCATCGACGTCTATTTCGAAAATGTCGGCGGCGAGCATCTAGAAGCGGCCATCACGGCGGCCCGTCCCTTTGCCCGCTTCGCGCTGTGCGGCATGATCTCGCAATATAACGACACGGATGCCTCCAAGGGCCCGTCCAACCTGATCCAGGCCGTCGGCAAGCGTCTGCGCCTAGAAGGCTTCATCGTCTCCGATCACCCAGAGCAACAGGCCCTGTTCGTCAAGGACATGGCTGAATGGATCGGCTCGGGCCAACTTAAGTACCGTGAGACCGTGGATGTCGGCGTCGAAAATGCCGCTGGCGCCTTCGTCAAGCTGTTCAAGGGCGAGAACATCGGCAAGATGCTGGTGAAACTGTCCTAATGACGAGACCTGAGGCCCTCTCCCGGCGGGAGAGGGTTTCGGCTTGGGCCTAGATCAGGCCCTCGCCCTCATCCAAGCCCAGCATCAGGTTCAGGTTCTGCACAGCGGCGCCTGACGCGCCCTTCCCGAGATTATCGAGTAGGGCCACAAGCCGCGCCTGACCTGCGGCTTCATTTCCAAAAACGAACAGTTTCAGACGGTTGGTACCGTTCAAGCCCTCTGGATTGAGCGTCTTGATCGAGGCTGCTTCGGCCCGTGACGCGACCTCGACAAAGCGCGAACCCGCATAGGCCAGCGACAGGACCTCGTGGAGTTGCGACACCTGCGGCAAGGTCGGCATGGCCCATAGCTGCAACGGCACCTCAACAATCATGCCTTGGGCATAGCGGCCAACAGACGGCGCCATGAGCGGTCGACCGGTCAGGCCCGTATGGATCTGCATCTCCGGCACATGCTTGTGCTCGAGGCCCGTGGCATAGATCCGGTAGGGCTCTGAAGTGTAGCTGTCCGAGGTTTCATCCTCAAACTCAGCAATCATCGGCTTGCCGCCGCCCGAATAGCCCGACACGGCGCTGACCGTCACAGGCCAGTCGGCAGGCACCAGACCCGCCTCAATCAGGGGGCGGACCAGCGCTATAAATCCGGTAGGAAAACAGCCGGGGTTAGACACCCGCTTCGACGTCGCGACGGCTTGACGCTGAGCCGAAGACATTTCAGGAAATCCATAGGTCCAGCCCGGCGCCGTGCGAAAGGCGGTCGAGGCATCAATCACCCGCACCTGATCGTTCTGGATCATGCTGACCGCCTCACGCGAGGCCTCGTCCGGGAGACAGAGGATCACGGCGTCCACGCTGTTGATCATCTCATCTCGCGCCGCCGGGTCCTTACGACGATCTTCAGGCAGGGAGGCTACCACCAGGTCCGTGCGCGCGGCGAGGCGTTGGCGGATCTGAAGACCCGTCGTGCCCACTTCACCGTCGATGAAAACCCGATAGGTCATGATCTTTGTCTCCTAGTCGGCAACCGCTAATAAGACAGGTGCGGGCGCTGAAGGCTGGGGACATATCGGAAATTCATGATCCGATAAACCGCCTTCATCATGGTCTTGAGGCTCAGCGGGAGCGCCGGAGCAATGACTATTCAGGACTTAGCGGCCTTCTGGGCCTTCTTCCAAGCCTTGAATTCACGTGCCTCACGATCCTTTTTGCTCTCACCGGGAATGGCGGCGCGGCCCACGGCCCCGACGACCTTGACCCCCGTGCCAACGACTGCCCCCGTCGCGCCCACCGCCGCTCCGGCAACGATACAGCCCTGCAGAACCAGGCACGCAGTTAAGATCACTATAATATTCATAGGCTTCATCGGATGGTCCCCTCAAAATCTTGAGGACACCCCTATGACCCGCCTTGCGGATTCGGCCAAGGGTTATTGGTAGCAACCGCTAGAGCCGCCGCGCCCGAACCATGATCTGACCGCGCGGATGGCCCCAATCCCCGACCCATTCAAGGGCCCAATCGGTCGTGGCCATGGCCAAGATCTCGGCCTTTGGAAAGTGGAAGGGATCACGGGTGCTATGGGTGATAATGCCGTCGGGCCGCTCAACCTGCTCGCCCTCCCCTTCAAAGAAGGTCGCATAGATCACTCCGCCCAGCTTAAAGGTCCCGGCCAGCGCGGCGAGGCAGCCCGCGAAATAGTCGAGGCTCAGATGGCTAAAGAGAGACTGGGCGATGCCAAAATCAAAGGACACACCAAAGGGCGCGTTGAAGGCGTCGGTGACATGGAGATGCTCCCTCGGCAGACGATCAACCAGACCCGCCGTGGCGATCTCTTGTGCGTACCCCGTCTCGATCAGACTTTCGGATATATCGATGCCGTAATAGCCGCACGGCTCCAGATAGCGCGCCAAGGGCACCCCCGCGCGCAAGGATCCGCAGCCAATGTCCAAGACCTTGTGATGGGGCTCTAACCCCTGCGCGATCAGAAAGTCACACTGCAGGGTGCCAAGCTCGTCCCAGAGGCCACCAATGACGCGGCGATGGCCCTCAGTGGCAATGCGCTGGCGCATCAGCTCTTCGTCGACATAACGATTGATCGCGCTCAAACCAGCCCCTCCGCCCAACGTCCGGCCGTCACCATAGCAAGCATGGAGGCAATGGGCATTAGCCCGCACCTATCGGCGACTATTTCTCGGTCATTTTCCAAACCCCGTCCCATGGTCCTTCGGGTTGGTTGGCCTGAAGGATGTGGCAGCGGTCGATGTAGGTTTGCGACAGACCATCAGTCGGATTGAGCTTTAGGCCCTGCTCAAATCGCATAATGGCCTTTTGCCAGTCGCCATTGCGATAGGCCTCGATCCCGTCCCCGAAATAGTTGACCACATCGGTCATGTTCGGGAAGGTCTTGGCATCGTGATAGTCGAGCAGCTCAAACACCCGCACGGGCTGGGTCTTGCCCTTAACCACCACCAGATCAATGTCGCGCAGACGATAGGTCCCGCGCAGCTTCTTGACCGTCGACTCGCTGGCCAAGATCCTCGCCGAATAGGCCTTGCAGGCACTTTCCAAACGTGAGGCGAGGTTCACGCCATCTCCGATGACGGTGTAGTCCATGCGCTTGGGCGAGCCGATATTGCCCGACACCACCATGTCCGTATTGAGCCCGACGCCCATATCAACGGTCTTTAGGCCCTTGGCCTTGCGCTCACTATTCCATTCCCACAGCGACCGGATCATGTTGATGGAGGTCCGGACCGCGCGGTCCGGATCATCGTCATGGGCCACAGGAAGGCCAAAGCAGGCCATGATGGCATCGCCGATAAACTTATCGAGCATCCCGCCCTCGCGCGTGATGCAGTCAACCATCATGGTGAAATAGTCATTCAAGAAGGCCACCGTGCCGGTCGCGCCATATTCTTCGGTGATGGTCGTAAAGCCACGCACATCGGTAAACATGATGGTGGCTTCAGCGCTAACGCCGCCGAGAAGGTCCAGCGCATCGCCCTCGAGCATCTGGGCGGCAATGACCGGGTCCATATAGCGCGACATGGTCGATTTCATCCGCTTCTCGCTGCTGAGGTCTTCAAACATCAGCATCGAGCCCAGTTCCTTCTCCCCCTCGGCGGCCAAGAGCGGCATGAAGGTCAGGTTGACCGACTTGCTCACCGCGCCAAGGGTCAGATTCACATCTGGCACGAGGTCGCTAAGGCGGCTTTGCTTGGTGGCGGCGATCTTGTCGATGGCCCAGCCATCATTCGGGCCCAACAGATCAGCAAGGTTCTGGCCAACAAAGACCGTAGGCTCGACAAGCCAGATCTTGGCGCTGGCCAGATTGCAGGTGACGATCTTGCCGTTCGGATCGAGCGTAATCACCCCGTTCGACATACTCTGCAGCATGCTGTCATTGTAGTTCTTTACCCGCTGCACATCGTCGAACAGCTTGGAATTTTCTAGGGCGATGGCGATTTGGGCGGTGAAGGCCTTGAGCCGCTGCTCGTCCTCGTCAGTAAATATGCCGCCCTTCTTGTTGAGCACCTGGGTCACGCCGATGACGCGATTGTCCTTATTGATGATCGGAACGCAGAGGATCGAGCGGGTAAAGAACCCCGTCTGACGATCGAACGACGGGTTGAAGCGCAGATCGGCATAGGCATAGGGAATGTTCATGCTGGTCGCGCCGGTAAAGACCGCGCCCGCAATGCCCAGATGGGCGGGAAAACGGATTTCGTTGATCTCGCCGCCCGCCGCTAAAAGCGAAAACAGGGTCTGGGTTGCGGCGTCATACATGAAGACGGTGGCGCGCTCGGCACCAAGCATCTTGGTGGTTTCTTCCACCACCCGCACCAAAAGCCGAGACAGGTCAAATTCGGCGCTGATGTCGGAAACCAGCTCGAGAAAGGCCAGTTCCTTGGCCCGGATCTGGTGGATCTTCTCGACATATTCCAAGCTTTGCAGGGCGATCGCGGCCTGATTGGTCATGGCCTCCAACAGGTCAAGGTCCTCTTGACTGAAGGCTCCATCGCGTTTGTTGAGGCTCTGCATCACCCCAATGGTCTCACCCGCCATGGTGCGCACAGGGACACAGATAATGTTGCGGGTCTGATAGCCGGTCCGCTCATCGACCGAGGCGTTGAAACGCGGGTCGCTATAGGGGTCTTCGGTGTGGATAGACTCGCCCGTCTGAAACACATGCCCAGCAATGCCGGTTCGGTTGAGAATACGGATCTCGCGCATCAAGCCACCCTGCGCGACCCGCGAATAGAGCTCGCCCGTCTCGCCATCGTTCAAGAACAGGGTTCCGCGATCACAGTAAAGCGCCAGCGAGGTCAACCGCACCAGTTCTTTCAACAGATCGTCCAGAGTGCCGACGGCCCCGCACTGCTTCGACACCTCCAGCAAGATCTGAGCCCGCTTGAGCTGCGCATCAACGGCTAGCGTCATGATCGTTCCTCCAGCGCCACGCGCAGGCTCTGTATTTGATTTTGAAGCGTCGTGCGCTCATGGGCAAAGGCGGTCTCGGCCGAGGCCAAGTCCTGCGCGCCATCGGCCTTAGCGGCCTCTAAGGTGGTACGCAGCGTGCCAATGGTCGCCCGCAACTGATTGGCTTCCGCCTCACCCGATGCTCGGACCGCCTGAACAGCCGCAGCCCCCGCAGCGGCCTGCTCCTCAAGCTGATCGCGCATCTTCTGGACGGTGGCCATCAGCTGATTAACTTCACCGGTGAAGCTGGCCTGAGCCTGCTGAACCGCTGCTGCCGTATGGGCCGCGCGGTTCTCGAGTTCGACCCGCAACTGGTCGATGGTCGCTTGAAGCTGCAGATTGGTCGCACGGAGCTCAGACAGGACAGTGCGGGCCCCCGCCTCATCCTGATCTGCCTGACTGGTCACAATGGTTTAGGCCCCAACCCACTACTTCAGTAGTTATGACTATTATGAATTTAGGGGGAAGCAAAGGGGGTGTGGCGAGACCTGCCACCGAAGCTTGGGCTCCAGAGCCTAAAACAAAATGGGGGCAATCAAACAGGGTCCGCCAGAAGGCGCTCTGCCGTCAAAGGGTCGCGGGAAATAATGGTCAGTAAGGCGCGAGCTGGCGCGTCTGGAACCCGCCTTCCCTGTTCCCAGTCCCGAAGGGTTCCTCGCGGAATATGATAGGTGGCCGCAAACTGTTCCTGCGTCTTACCGACAGCCTTACGGATCGCCTTAATATCGACGGCGTGGTGAACGATGGCACGGGACGCATCACCCTGAATGAAGGCGATGGCGTCTTCGAGGCCCGAAACGATGCCCTTGAAGTTTTCATCGTTCATGATCGTAGTTCCTTCTTCAATGCCGTCGTTAGGGTTCTAAATATATTTTCCTGAGCGTCGGTCAGGCCATCATCATCCGATTTGTCGATCAGCCAGAGCAGGAAAACCGGATTGTCGTCGTCCATATAGAAACTGAACACCCGGTAACCGCCACTCTTACCCGTCGCATCCTTAGCCACGCGACCTTTACGAAGACCGCCCGTATTCCTGACCAGCTTTCCGTAGTCCGGCACCGATGCATAGGCATCATAGATGGACGCTAACTCGTCTGCGGAAACGCCCAATTCCTTGAGCCGGCGCGTAAAGGCCGTGGTTTCAATGATCGAATGGGTCGGTGTTTCGCTCACGCATGTTAAGTACTGCATTGCCGTAGTTTTGGCAAGCTAAACTCACGCTGACTTTAGGGTGCCCCCAAAAAGAAAAGGCCCGGCGATGAAACCGGGCCTTTTCAAACTGATCGCTGAAAGCAGCTTCGAGCTTAACGCTTCGAGAACTGGAAGCTACGACGGGCCTTGGCCTTACCGTACTTCTTGCGCTCAACAACGCGGCTGTCGCGGGTCAGGAAGCCGTGGGGCTTCAAGAGCGTGCGCAGGCCGGGTTCATAATAGGTCAGAGCCTTGGACAGACCGTGACGAACGGCACCGGCTTGACCCGACAGGCCCGAACCTTCAACCGTAACCACCACGTCAAACTGACCCAGACGGTCCGTAACCTGCAGGGGCTGAGCGATCATCATGCGCAGCACGGGGCGGGCAAAATAGATTTCCTGATCGCGGCCATTGATCGTGATCGAGCCCTTACCGGGCTTAATCCAGACGCGGGCAATGGCGTTCTTACGCTTGCCGGTCGCATAGGCGCGGCCTTGCGCGTCGATCTTGGGCTCAACCGGCGCTTCGACCGGGTTCGAGGACAAGCTTTGCAGGGCGTCAAAACCTTGAGCTTCGGTCATGGCTTATGCGCTCCGGAGGTTCTTGGAGTTCAGGGCCGTGAAGACAATGGTCTCTGGGTTCTGAGCTTCGTGAGGATGTTCAGCGCTATTATAGAGGCGCAGATGGGTCATTTGGCGACGGGCCAAGGGGCTTTCCTTGGGCAGCATACGCTCGACAGCCTTTTCAAGGATGCGCTCGGGGAAACGACCGTCCAGGATCTTGCCTGCGGTCCGTTCCTTGATGCCGCCGGCATAGCCGGTGTGCCAGTAATAGATCTTCTTTTCGAGCTTGCGCCCGGTGAACTTCACCTTGTCAGCGTTGATGACAACGACATAGTCGCCGCAATCGACGTGAGGGGTATAGTCGGGGCGGTGCTTGCCGCGAAGACGCATGGCGATGAACGAGGCCAGACGACCGACAACGGCGTCTTGAGCATCGATCAAAATCCACTTCTTCTCGACGTCCGCCGGCTTCAAGGAAACCGTGGTCTTGGTCGTCATGGGGACAGATCCGTTATATAGCGATGTCCCGAACAGCGGTGACAC
>CANFKD010000066.1 GCA_947447115.1 Caulobacteraceae bacterium | reverse complement strand
TCGTGTAGTTGCGCATCTTGCTCTCCTTGAGGCTTCCATCCCGACGGACCGGCAGAACCGACCTTCTTGGGCCTATATTAGTGATCATTGTTCAGGGCGAAAGGGGGTCCCTGATCATTCTTACAATTGATGTAGCAGCGGCTGGCCCGCAACCGGGCTAACGGCCTTGAGCACATAGTCGGCGCGGATCGATCCGATATAGAGATCGGTCAAGCTAGGCCCGCCCCAGGTCACATTGGTGGGGTGATTGACCACGCTGCCAGAAGGGTCATGGATTACGGTTATTTTCCGCCCCTCAGGCGTGATGGCCACGACCCTATTGGCGGCGGGCAGACAGACCCACAGGTTGCCCTCGGCATCCAAACCCACGCCATCGGTATAGCCAAGGCGGCTTTGAATGATGGCAGGCAGGTGGATATTGGGGTTCAATTTCCGCCGCGCGACGATGCCCAGCTTTGGGCCATAGCGCTCGCCCTTGCCCAGCAAGGCACCGGGAAGGATCGGGAAGCGCAAGACGTCCCCGGCGCTTGTCTGGGCGCAGAAGAGGAACTTCTCATCCGCCGACATGGCCAAGCCGTTTGGAAAACAGAGGCCCTCGGCGACGATCTGGCTTGAACCATCGGGGCGCAGCACAAACAAGAAGCCATCGGGACGGCCATCCAGCGCTTCTGGCCAGGTCGGGGCATGGGTGGAATTGGCGCACCAGATATTTCCAGCACTGTCGATGATCGGATAGTTGGATGAGGTTAGGGTCCTGCCCCCGACCTCCGACAATATGGTTTCGCGCTGACCGGTGGCCGGATCAAACCGCTCGAGTGGTCCAGCCTCGCCGTCATAGATGCCGAAATTGGCGATGATCACCCGGCCTTGCCGGTCCATATTGATCCCGTTCGGCGCGCCCATCCGTTGGCCCATGCGCTTGAACGATCCATCCGGGAAGATTTCAGCCACCGCGCTTTGGTGGTCCGAGGCAAAGACCCGACCATCTGGTCCAACCACCACATCTTCAGGACGATCAATGCCAACAGCGATCTTGCTGAAAGCCGATATCGGCATCTTTTTGAGGCTCATGATCACCCTCCCTTTTGTTGTTGCTGCATGGTGCGCAGGGGACGGGGTTTTGGGCAAGGGGGACGTACAAGCCCCCTACCCCCACTTCGCGGGTACTTCCCCCAGAGGGGGAAGATCTTGGAGGCTGAAATCTTCCCCCTCTGGGGGAAGCGATGCGTAGCATCAAAGGGGGCCTTGTTTACCTCTTCCGTTTTCCCCGCGAAGGCGGGGAACGCTGGGGCGGAAAGAGCGTGGATGACCCCCTCACCCAACCCTCTCCCCCTCAAGGGGGCGAGGGCTAGAATTAATGAGCCCTCTCCCTGTGGGAGAGGGTTGGGTGAGGGCCTTCGTTTAGTTTCACGCCCCCTCACCAATCCGGATGGGGCTGAACCAATCCCAGCGCCTCTTCAATCCGGCGGCGGGTTGCGGGGGTAATAGCGTCTGGTAGCTCATCGGGGTGAAACCACTGCGCCTCGTGTATTTCGCCAACGGAGGTGGCCTGTCCCTGTTCCCAGCTCTCGATGCGGTAACAGAGGACGTGATCGCCGCGGAAACGCGCATGATTATTATGCACCGACAGCAGGCGCGGGCGCGAGGTGGCAACAATCCCCACCTCTTCGACCAGTTCGCGGATCACCGCCGCCTCTGCCGCCTCGCCGCGATCCACGCCGCCGCCGGGCAGGTGCCAGCCCTTGACATAGGTGTGCTGGATCAACAGCACGCGCCCGGCCTCATCGATGACCAGACCCCGCACCCCCAAGGTCATTCCACGCTCAAGCCGGAACTTAAGGTGAAAAAAGGGCCTCACAAGCGGCTCAATCCGTCGAAGCCAAACCATCGAAAATCCTAACCAAAAGCCTGCGACATCATAGCGGTACTCTTGCCCTAAAGGCCCATGATCGCTAAAGGCGGACAACGACATTCGAACCGGAGCCGCATCATGATCGCGCTGCTGACCATCTTCATCTTTATTGCTGCCCTTTTCGCCCTCAACATCTTCGATACGGGCCGTCCCGACTAGGCTGAAAGTGACATGACGGGCTTGCCCAACCCTTGGTCGCGAGGAGTCGCCCTGATTACGGGCGGTGCACGGCGAATCGGCAAGGAGATTGCGCTCTGCGTTGGCGAGGCGGGCTATGACGTCGCGGTCCACCACCGCGCCGGAGCCGATGAGGCCCAAGATCTGGTCCAAAGCCTTCACGCTATGGGCCGCAAGGCCATGGCCTTCAGTGCCGATCTGGCCATTGAGGCCGAGGTTCAAGCCTTGCTGCCGACGGTCACAGCCGCGCTCGGCCCGGTAACACTCCTGATCAATAACGCCTCCCTGTTCGAAGATGACCGGATCGAGACCCAAACGCGCGCCTCTTGGGACGCCCATATGGAGATCAATCTGCGCGCACCGATGGTGCTGGCCCAAGCCATGGCGGCAAGCCTGCCCGCCGATCGTGAGGGCCTGATCCTCAATCTGCTGGACCAACGGGTCCTCAAGCTCAATCCGCAATTTTTCAGCTACACCCTGAGCAAGGCCGCCCTTTGGCAAGCGACCAAAACCTTGGCCCAAGCCCTCGCGCCGCGCATCCGGGTCAATGGCATTGGTCCGGGCCCGACCCTGCCCTCCATCCATCAGGCGGCAGGGGAATTCGAAGCCGAAGCCGCAAACACCCTGTTGCAACGACGCGCTGATCCAAGCCAAATCGCTCAGGCTGTGCGCTATCTGATTGACGCAAGGTCGGTCACCGGCCAGATGATCGCCATTGATGGGGGTCAGCATCTGGCTTGGCGAACTCCCGATATATTTGGCGATTGAGTCCAGCAGGAAACGCCCCTTGAACGCCCCCACCCCCTTCACCCAGACCGACGCCCCCAGCGGCCCCGCCCGGATTACCGGTCTGAAGGTCTTTGTCCGCGCCCTGCGTCTGGATGTAGAGATCGGCATTTACGCGCACGAGCATGGCCGCGTCCAACCGTTGATCATTGATGTCGAGTTGGATGTGATCACCACCGGCGCCGCCACTGGCTTTGCCCATATTGCCGACACGCTGAACTATGAGGTCGTGGTGGCCAAGGCCCGCGCCGTCGCCGATGCCGGTCACATCCTGCTGGTCGAGGCCTTCGCCGAACGGCTGGTTCAGGCCTGCCTCGATGATCCCCGCGTAACCCGCGCCCGCGTGCGCATCGAAAAGCCAGAGGCCCTTGCCCCCGCCGCCGAGGCCGCAGGCGTCGAGATCACCGCCGAACGGGCCTAAATCGACGCTAGGCCCTAGCGCCTGGCGCTTGGCGGTGCCACTTAAGGGTCTGCCTCAAGCTCGCGAGTAGACCCATGCGCACCGATCAACCGACCCCCATCCGCCTTGCCGACTATCAGGCCTACGCCTTTGCCATCGACAGCACGGTTTTGGACTTCCAGTTGGAACCGGGCGCCACAAAGGTGCGGGCCGTCTTACAGGTTCGGCGGACCGGTGCAGCAGACGCTCCCCTTCGACTGGACGGCGTGCGGCTTAAGTTGATCAGCGTCGCGATTGATGGCGTGGTCTTGCCGCGTGAAGCCTATGACCTGACCGATGAGGCCCTGACCCTCAAGAATGTGCCCGATCAGTTCGAACTGACCACCGAGGTTGTCATCGACCCTGCCGCCAATGTTGCGCTGGAGGGGCTCTATATGTCCGGCGGGCGGTTTTGCAGTCAGTGCGAGGCCGAGGGCTTTCGGAAAATCACCTATTTCCCAGACCGGCCCGACGTCCTGTCGCGCTACACCGTGCGGATTGAGGCCAACGCCAAGGCCTTCCCGCGCCTTTTGTCCAACGGCAATCTGGTCGAGCAGGGCGCGAGTGCCAATGGCCGTCACTATGCGGTCTGGAACGATCCCTTTCCCAAGCCCTGCTACCTGTTCGCGCTCGTTGCCGGAGAACTGGACGAGTTGGCCGACCACTTCGTGACCATGAGCGGACGCACGGTCGATCTGCGCATCTATGTCGACCCCGGCCAAGCCAGCCGCGCCGTCTACGCCATGGACGCCCTCAAGCGCTCGATGGCCTGGGATGAGCAGGCCTTTGGCCGTGAATATGATCTGGACCTGTTCATGATCGTCGCCGTCCGCGACTTCAATTTCGGGGCGATGGAAAATAAGGGCCTCAATATCTTCAACTCGTCGCTGCTGCTGGCGGATGAGGCGACGGCCACTGATTTTGACTATGAGCGGATTGAGAGCGTCGTTGCCCACGAATATTTTCATAACTGGACCGGCAATCGCATCACCTGCCGCGACTGGTTCCAGCTCTGCGTCAAGGAAGGTCTGACCGTCTATCGCGACCAGACCTTCTCGGGCGATCAGCGCGGCGCGGCGGTACAGCGCATCAAGGACGTCAAGGCCCTGCGCGCGCGGCAATTTACCGAAGATGCAGGCCCTCTGGCCCATCCTGTTCGCCCTGACGCCTATATGAAGATCGACAATTTCTACACGGCGACCATCTATGAAAAGGGCTCCGAACTGATCCGGATGCTGCACACCCTTCTGGGCCAAGAGACCTTCCGCGCCGGGATGGATGTCTATTTCGAGCGTTGGGATGGGCAGGCGACGACCGTCGAGGCCTTTATCAAGTGCTTTGCGGACGCCTCAGGCCAAGATCTCAGCGCCTTTTTCCAGTGGTACGGGCAGGCCGGAACGCCAAAACTGAGCGTGACCACCGCCTATGATGCCGTCGCCAAGAGCTTGAGCCTGACCCTGTCGCAGCAGACCGCGCCAACCCCCGGTCAGCCGACCAAGGTGGCCTTGCCTCTGCCGGTTCGGGTTGGATTGCTCGATCAAGACGGCCGGGTTCAGACCTTTACGGCCCCTGACAGCGACAGCGCCACAGATCAGGCGGTTCTGGTCCTGAACGGTTCTGAGCAGACCTTTGTGCTGACCGATGTGGCCCGCGCGCCCGTCCTGTCCGCCCTTCGCGGCTTTTCAGCCCCGGTCCATCTGGAGACCGACGCCCCGCCGCAGGACCGCTATGTCCTGCTGGCCGCCGATCCAGACCTGTTCAATCGCTGGGAGGCTGGACAAGGCTTGGCCAGCGACCTCATTCGCGCCCGCGCCAGTGGCACGCCGGATCTGGAGGGGGAAAAGCAGTTCGCTGCCGCTATGGGCCGGGCCTTGAACGATCAGGCTGCTGAACCGGCCTTCAAGGCCCTTCTGCTGGGTCTGCCGACAGAGCAGGAAATGGCCATGAGCATGGTCCCTGCCGATCCTGCCGCCATCCATGCGGCCCGCAATGCCTTGCGCAGCGTTTTGGCCAGCGATCTGCATGGTCTCCTGACCGATCTGCACGAGGGCATGACCGCGCAGGGTCCGTTCTCACCCGACGCGGTCGGCGCAGGACGGCGCGCCCTGCGCAACGCCGCGCTCGATCTGTTGGCCGCACAGCCAAGCGATAGGGTCGCTGCCCGCGCTCAAGCCCATTATGAGGCGGGCTCGAACATGACCGAAATGATGGGCGGTCTATCGGCCCTGCTCAGCCTCGGCGGCGCGGCCCTCGACAAGGCGCTAGACGACTTCTTCCAACGCTGGAACACTGAGCCACTCGTGATCGACAAGTGGTTTGCCTTGCAGGCCCGCAATCCAGCCCTCGATGCGCTGGACCGCGTCATCGCCCTGACCAATCATCCCGCCTTCGAAGCCCGCAATCCCAACCGACTGCGCGCCTTGATCCAAACCTTCGCCTCGGCCAATCCTGCTCGGTTCCATGATGAGAGCGGCGCGGGCTATCGGTTCCTCGCCGATCAGATCCTCGCGGTTGACAGCTTCAACCCCATGACGGCGGCGCGTCTGGTCGAGCCCTTGGGCGGCTGGAAACGCTATCGCCCAGACCTCGGGGCTCTCATGAAGGCTGAGTTGGTTCGCATCTCCAACCATCCTAGCCTATCCAAGAATGTCAGCGAACTGGTGGGCAAGGCCCTGATCTAGGCAGAGGGCCTTGCCAAAAACCTGTGTGAAAGCGGCTATGCACAGGTCAAATGCAATAAGCCATTAACCAATTCCCATCAGCCCGTGACACGACTCTCTCCTCACGCCTATTGTGCGCACAGGTGAATCGGGTCGACAGACCCGTGGGTTGAGGATGGGCATGGCCAGACGAGGCGCAAAGCGAAGGGGTAAGGATACGACCCCGCGCGCCTTGAGGCCGGCGCGCTTGGCTTGGCTCGGCGTTCTGACGGCTTTGAGCCTGCTGACCGTCTATGGCATTTTCGTGATCTATCCGCTTTTGACCGAGACGGATCTGGCGACAGCCCTTGGGCTTGGTCCCTCGGCTGCCAGAGCGTTCAGCCTGTTTGCGGGCTTAGCGCCCGTGGTTGCCGGTCTGGGCCTCGCGGTCTTGATGGTCCAGCAGTTGCGCCGCGTCGAGTCGCCTCAAGACACCCTCTCAGAGAGCGAAAGACGCGCCAACCTGACCCTGCAAGCGGCAGGCTGCGGCGGTTGGGACTGGGACCTCAGCACCGATGAGATTAAACTGTCGGGCGTCACCGCAGCCCTGTTTGGCTGGGCGACGGCTATTCGGGTCTCTCCCGGCAATTTGCTTGGCAAGATCAGTGCCGATCATCGCACGGCGGTACATGACGCCTTTCGGCTGGCCCATAGCGAAGGCCGGATCGACCTGACCTTTGCCGTGCCCATGGCCGGTGGCCCGTCGCGCTGGATCACCCTTCGGGGTCAGACGGCTACCCGCTCAGTGCAAGGCGCGCCCCTAAAGATGAGCGGCGTGGCCATGGACATCAGCGCCGAGCGCTATGCGCTGGCCAAGGCCAATCTGGCTGAGCGCCGACTGCGCGACGCGGTTGATCTGATCCACCAAGCCTTTGCCCTTTGGGATCGCCATGGCCGCTTGGTCATGTGGAACCCGCCCTATCAAAGCTTCTTCAAGATTGATGCGAGCTTCCTGATCCCCGGCGCGGCCCGCGACGGGATCAACCGTATCGTCATGATGAACATTGCCCGCGAGCACCCTGCCGATGAGACCCGCCCTGGTGAGCGGATCATCGAAATGGTCGGGGGCCGCTGGCTTAGCCTATCGGAGCGCCGCACTTCAGACGGCGGGCTGGTCCTGACCGCCTCGGACATCACCGCCCTCAAGGCCCGCGACGCCACCCATGACCATAAGGAATTGGCGCTGCAGCAGGCCGTTGACGAGCTGGAAATGGGCAAGCAGCAGTTAACCGAGCTGGCCGAGAAATATTCCATCGAAAAGGTTCGGGCTGAAAGCGCCAATCGGTCCAAGAGCGAGTTCTTGGCCAATATGAGCCATGAGCTGCGCACACCCCTAAACGCCATTAACGGCTTCTCGGAGATCTTGGCGGGAGAGATGTTCGGCCCCCTCGGCGACCGGCGCTATAAGGAATATTCGCAAGATATTCTCAGTTCTGGCCAACATCTCTTGGCCCTGATCAACGATATTCTCGACATGTCGAAGATCGAAGCGGGAAAGATGAGCCTGAAGCGTGAGCCGATCCATATCGAAGATGTCGTCGAGGACGCCATCCGCCTAATGCGCAATCGCGCTGAAGCGGTGGGACTGACCCTATCGGTCAAGCTGTCAGACCTGCCGGAGGCCGATGCCGACTATCGGGCGATTAAGCAGGTTCTGCTGAACCTTCTATCCAACGCCATCAAGTTCACACCGCGCGGTGGCAAGATCGCGGTCAGCGCGACGGTGATTGAACAGTCAAGCTTTAGCGGCGTGCCGTCGGAACAGAGGGTTCGTATCAGTGTCTCGGATACCGGCATTGGCATTGCCAAGGATGACCTGCTGCGGCTGGCCCAGCCCTTCGAGCAGATCGAGAGCCAACTGTCCAAGTCACAGCCCGGAACCGGCCTAGGGCTGGCTCTCACCAAATCTCTGGTCGAGTTGCATGACGGCGTCCTGACTATGGACAGCCAGCCCGGCCAAGGCACGACGGTAAGCTTCACCTTGCCGGTGGTTCAATCCCAACCCGGCAAGGCCAGCCATTACGCCGCTGAATAGGTCTAGAAGGGCCAGGCTTTGGATTTGCGGCTGTAGCTCAGATAGCCGACATTGGCCCCCAAGCGCAGACCCACGCCCGCCCGGATCGGGGCCAGAGTAATGTCATCAGCGCGCTGATAGTTCACACCCATGCCCCCAATCAGATAGGCCGAGCCATCCACGCCGGGGAAGCGGCGATAGATCATGTCGGGATATTGGAGATTATAGACAAGGGTGAAGACCCGGCTGGCATTGCCACCCAAATCCCAACCGATCGAGGGCCCCTGCCAAGCGACAGGCTGCGGCTCACGGCCCTTCATATAGAGCAGGCCCCGGCCATAGCGCAGACCAAAGCCGATTGCGCCTGAGCCCTCTTCACCGGCGATATAGCCTGTGGGACGACCATTTTCTTTAAAGGCGCGCTCGATCACGGCCCCGGCGCTCTCGGCGGTCACACCCATATAGTCCGAGAGGGTATTGACCAGTTCTCCAGCCTCATAGGTCTGGGTCGACTTATAGTTCGGCTTGGGGTCAGGGGTTGGCATGACCGTTGGGTCAGTTTGGTCTGCAGCCAGCGCCGGATTGGCGCTCAACATGCTGACCGTTGCCAAACCAGCCAAGATCAAAGCGCGGCGGTCCATGATCGTCTTCCTATGGTTGCCTGTGGTGCAGATGAAACCTCTCACACCAATTAGGCTTGTTTGCGGCGGGTTCCGTTAATGGCAGGTTAAGCATCTTGACCGCGCCGAATGCACGCAGGGACTCTCGCCAGTGGCCCCGAATATGCTAGAGGCTGGCACCATGAGCACAACGCCCCTGTCCCATATCCGCAACTTCTCCATCGTCGCCCACATCGACCATGGGAAATCGACCCTTTCTGACCGCCTGATTCAGGAAACGGGAGGCCTCACCGCCCGTGAAATGAAGGAGCAGGTCCTCGATTCGATGGATATCGAACGCGAGCGCGGCATCACCATCAAGGCCCAGACCGTTCGGCTGAACTACCGCGCCGACAATGGCGAGGACTATGTCCTGAACCTGATGGACACGCCGGGCCATGTTGACTTTGCCTATGAGGTCTCACGCTGCCTAGCCGCCTGTGAAGGCTCGATCCTGGTGGTCGATGCCAGCCAAGGCGTCGAGGCCCAGACCCTTGCCAATGTCTATCAGGCCATCGACAATAATCACGAGATCGTCCCGGTCCTCAACAAGATCGATCTGCCCGCAGCCGAGCCCGAACGGATTCGCGCCCAGATCGAAGATGTGATCGGCATTGACGCCTCTGACGCCGTGCTCTGCTCGGCCAAGAGCGGTATCGGCATTCACGATGTGCTCGAAGCCGTGGTCCACCGTCTTCCTGCGCCCAAGGGCGACATCGACGCGCCGCTCAAGGCCCTGCTGGTCGATGCCTGGTACGATCCCTATCTGGGCGTCGTGGTGCTGGTTCGCGTCTTTGACGGCACCATGAAGCGCGGCCAGAAGGTCAAGATGATGCAGACCGGGGCCGTCTACACCCTGGAAAAGCTTGGCGTGTTCCAGCCCAAGGCCACCGATGTCGATAGTCTGAGTGCCGGCGAGGTCGGTTTCTTCACCGCCTCGATCAAGGAGGTCGCTGACGCCGCTGTCGGCGCGACCATCACCGACGACCGCCGCCAGACCACCTCGCCCCTGATCGGGTTCAAGGAGGTTCAACCCGTCGTGTTCTGCGGCCTGTTCCCCGTGGACGCGGCTGACTTTGAAGATCTGCGCGCCGCCGTAGGCCGTCTGCGCCTGAACGATGCCAGCTTCACCTATGAGATGGAGACCTCGGCCGCTCTCGGCTTTGGCTTCCGCTGCGGGTTCTTGGGGCTGCTTCACCTCGAGATCATTCAGGAGCGTCTGCAGCGCGAGTTTAATCTCGACCTGATCGCGACCGCCCCAAGCGTGATCTACAAGATCGGCATGAACAATGGCGACGTGATCGAACTGCACAATCCCGCCGACATGCCCGATCCGGTCAAGATCGACTCCATTGCCGAGCCCTGGATCAAGGCGACCATCTTTACGCCTGATGAATATCTCGGTGCTGTGATCAAGCTGTGCCAAGACCGGCGTGGCCAACAGCGCGAACTGTCCTATGTCGGGACCCGCGCCATGGTGGTCTATGACCTGCCGCTCAATGAGGTTGTGTTCGACTTCTATGACCGGCTCAAATCGATTTCAAAGGGCTATGCCAGCTTCGACTATCAGATCGAGGAATATCGCCCCGGCGATCTGGTCAAGATGTCGATCCTGGTCAATGCCGAGCCGGTGGATGCCCTGTCGATGCTGGTTCACCGCGACCGGGCCGAACATCGCGGACGCGGCATGTGCGAGAAGATGAAGGACCTGATCCCTCAGCACCTCTTCGTCATCCCTATCCAAGCCGCCATCGGTGGTCGCATCATCGCCCGCGAAACGGTCCGCGCCCTGCGCAAGGACGTAACCGCCAAATGTTACGGCGGCGACCTTTCCCGTAAACGCAAGCTCCTCGACAAGCAAAAAGAGGGCAAGAAGAAGATGCGTCAATTCGGCAAGGTCGAAATCCCGCAGGAAGCCTTCATTGCCGCTCTGAAGATGGATGCCGATTAGGGCCTAGAGCCCCCTACCCCGGCTGCGCCGGTACTTCCCCCAGAGGGGGAAGATTAATGCATCGATGATCTTCCCCCTCTGGGGGAAGTGGCGCGCAGCGCCGTAGGGGGCCTTGTTTCCTTCCTTCCGTCTTCCCCGCGCAGGCGGGAGATAACGATCTGGATCCCCGCCTTCGCGGGGAACGCGGCGGAGGGCAGTGGATGAACACCCCCCTCTCCCAACCCTCTCCCCCTCAAGGGGGGCAAGGGCTTTGTTTTACCCGCGTCATTGCGAGCACAGCGAAGTAACCCAGTGGACTGACACGGACCTTGGTTGATGTTCCCCTAGGTCGCTTCGGCGCGCCACGCTTCGCAATGACGCGAAAGGTGGCAGCTTAAAGCCCCCCCCTCTCCCGTGTTCCCCGCGCAGGCGGGGACCCAGACCCTGACACGCAGGCGGGAGATAACGATCTGGATCCCCGCCTTCGCGGGGAACGCGGCGGTGAGTTGGGAGAACAGCCTAACCCGGCCTCACCAGCCCCTTAAACGCTCCGCTCTCCCCTAACCGCCGGATCAGAACCCGGCGGCTATCCACCGGTCCCGGCAGTTGGATCGCGGCGGGATCGGCCTGCTCAAAGCCCATACGGCTGAAATAGGCCAGATCACCGACCAGCAAGATGGCAGGCTCCCCGGCAGCCTTAGCGGCTTCGCACGCAACCTCGATCAGCCGCGCACCAAGACCTTGGCTGCGCAGGTCTGGATCAACGGCGAAGGGGCCCAGAAAGATCAGGGGTGCATCGCCAATATGGATTGGCCACAGACGCACACAGCCCGCGAGCCGCTCACCATCATAGGCAACAAAAGACAGGTCCAGGCGGGGCTGATTGGTCTCGCGCAGGCGCTCAGCGGTCTTGACGAACCGCCCGGGCCCGAAAGCCTTGGCCACCAGCGCCTCAACGGCGGCATGATCGCTGGGCTGTTCACCGACGATCTGCAGGCCCCTATCCTCTGACATCAATCCTTAGTCCTTCCCGAACCTGTCCAGAGAATTGCGCTGATTGAAGAGCGCTTTGGGCAGGGCGGCGGCACCAATGGCCCAGTTCCCCTCGGCAATCAAAACAAAAAAACACCTCACCGGCCCCCTTAGACCCAAGTCCGGGTTTGTGTGCGCGACATGGCTGGTCCAAACTGCCCTTCAAATGGACCAGACAGACACCCCGCCCGCGCCGCCCCTGAATGAAACCGCAGCCCTTCTGCGTCATCGGCCCTATATGCTGTTTTGGGCGGCCAAGTTCACCTCTGTCCTCGCCGTTCAAATCCAAGCCGTGGCGATCGCTTGGCAGGTCTATGCCCTTGCACGGCTGACCTCAGGCGTTCGCGAGGCCGCCTTCATCGTCGGGATGATTGGCCTCGCGCAGTTTGCCGCGCTGTTGGCCCTGACCCTCAATGCGGGTGAGACCGCCGACCGCCACGACCGGCGCCTGATCATGATCATTTCGCTGACGGTCGAGGTTCTGTGCGCCGGTGGCCTTCTGCTGCTCGCACGGGCCGGTCATCCCCAGCTTTGGCCGATCATTGCCATTGCCCTCGTCTTTGGCGGCGCACGAGCCTTCTTGAATCCGGCCAGTGGAGCGATGGGTCCGATGTTGGTCCCGCGCGAGCTCCTGCCCAAGGCGGTGGCTTGGAACTCGTTGGCTTGGCAAAGCGCCTCGATCTTTGGGCCCGCAATGGGCGGCCTCCTCTGCGCGGTATCCGCGCAAACCGCCTATGCGGGAGCCTTGGTCCTGTTTGTCCTGTCCATCCTATTCCTGGCCTTTATCCGCGTCGAAACCAAACCTGCTCTGCAGCCCGGATCCCGCGCCGAACTGATCAAAGAGGGTCTGGTCTATGTCTGGACCAACAAGATCGTCCTTGGGGCCATTTCCCTAGACCTATTCGCTGTCCTGCTCGGCGGAGCGACGGCGTTGCTGCCGGTCTATGCCAAGGATATTTTGCATGTCGGCGCAGAGGGCTTTGGCATCTTGCGGACAGCTCCCGCCATCGGGGCGTCGGCGGTCGCGATCCTGCTAGCCTTTGTCAGTATCCGGCGGCGAGCGGGCCTGTTCATGTTCGCATCCGTCGCCCTTTTTGGCCTAGCGACCATCGTCTTTGGCCTGTCCAAGCTGCTCTGGCTGTCGGTCGCGGCTCTGGCCGTTCTGGGCGCAGCGGACATGGTCTCGGTCTATATCCGCCAGACCCTCGTTCAGATCGTCACGCCAGACGTCATGCGTGGACGGGTCTCGGCCGTGTCGGGCCTGTTCATCGGAGCCTCCAACGAACTGGGCGAGTTTGAAAGCGGTGTCGCCGCCCGCCTGCTCGGCCCCATCGGCGCGGCTGTCTTTGGCGGTGTCGGCGCGATCATCGTCACGGGCCTGTGGGCCAGTTGGTTCCCAGCCTTGCGCAAGGCTGACCGCCTCGCCTAAAAGCTAATCAAATAAAACAGATCTAAGGGAGAAGAGACATGGGCGTTTTGAGCGGTAAGGTCGTTCTGGTCACGGGCGGCGGACGCGGCATTGGCCGCGAATGTGCGCTATTGGCGGCGCAAGAGGGCGCGAGCGTTGTCGTCAACGATCTGGGCGCCTCGGTCGGCGGCGATGATCTCGGCTCTGCAGGGCCTGCCGAAGAGGTTGCCGCTGAGATCCGCGCGGCAGGCGGACAAGCGGTCTCCAACTCCGATAGCGTCAGCTCAATGAACGGCGTCAAGGCCATGGTCGAGCACGCCATGGATGTTTTTGGCGGCCTCCATTCCGTGGTCAATCCCGCCGGTATCCTACGCGACGGCATGTTCCACAAGATGACCGAAGAGGACTGGGACGCGGTCATCGAGGTCCATCTGCGCGGCGCCTTCAACGTCACCCGCGCCACGGTCGAGCATTTCCGCAATCAAGGTGAAGGCTCCTATGTCCTCTTCACCTCGACCTCGGGCCTGATTGGCAATATCGGCCAAGCCAACTACGCCGCCGCCAAGCTGGGGGTCATGGGTCTGTCGCGGATCATTGCTATGGAGGGCGCCATCAAGTCGGTGCGCTCCAACATCATCGCGCCCTTCGCTTGGACCCGCATGATCGCCACCATCCCCGTCAAGGACGAGGCCTCTGCCGCCCGTGTGGACCGGATGAAGAACGGCATGCGCGCCGATCAGGTCGCCCAACTGGCCGTCGCCCTCGCCTCGCCAGAAGCCAAGGCCGTTTCCGGTCAGATTTTTGCCGTCCGCGGCAACGAGATCGTCCTGTTCGACCAGCCCCGCCCCGTGCGCTCCGTCTCGCGCATGGAAGGCTGGACCCCGGCCTCCATCCTCGAACAGGCCATGCCTTCGATGGGTGCCAGCTTCACCGATCTGGGCGCGACCGGAAGCGTGTTCCCGTACGATCCGGTTTGATGGAGAGCGCCACAGGTAAGCTCAGCATGAGAAACCCCCGCGTCATTGCGAGGCGTGAAACGCCGAAGCAACCCAGGGGAACATCCATTTAGGTCTGCGTCAGCCCCCTGGGTTGCTTCGCTGCGCTCGCAATGACGAGGATGGTTCCCTCTCTCTCCGCCGCGTTCCCCGCGAAGGCGGGGATCCAGATGAGGGGCATCCAGCGGTCCGTTCTAGACGCGTCTGGGTCCCCGCCTGCGCGGGGAACGCGGAGGTGGAAAAAACAAGGCCCTCACCCAACCCTCCCCCACAGGGAGAGGGCTAAGAAAGCAAAGCCCTCGCCCCCTTCGCGGGGAGAGGGTTGGGTGAGGGGGTCATCCACCCTTATTCAACCTCATCCTGAACCTGTCGAAGGACGAGGAAAGTTCCCTCTCGCTCCGCCGCGTTCCCCGCGAAGGCGGGGATCCAGATGAGGGCCATCCAGCGGTCCGTTCTAGACGCTTCTGGGTCCCCGCCTGCGCGGGGAACGCGGGATTTGGGGACAGGCTGCCCTTGCCCATGCTTCGACAGGCTCAGCTTGAGGATGGGTGGATCGGTAGGGGGTCCTAGAGCCTCACCAACTTCGGGATCACATCGCGAAACTGGAAGAAACCCTTGGTCGCGTGGGGCCAAGCGGTTTGATCCCATGGGCGTTGGACCACGGCCAGATGCACCCCCATCGGCTCTAATTTGCGGAAGGCGGCGGCGAGGCGCTCGGCGACGGGGCCTTGCGGCGCATAGGCAGTGACGATCTGCTCTAGCCCTTCAGCCTTGGCCCAATCGACCAGACTGCGCACCCAATCCTCATCGTCCAGACGCTGCGGCGTTAGGTTCAGCATAGCGCCCGCGCGGCTCAGGCCATCCTCAACCGCGCCCAGCGAAAAGGCCCGCGCTACCTCACCCGCCGCAATGGGCGAGCGTAAATCGACCGAGCACAGACCGGCCAGCGCCACCACGCCCTCGGTGCCGGACGGCCAGCTTTGCGGTGACAGATCCTCATCGGTGAGCAAAAGGCCCGTACGCAAACCCGCCATCACCTCAGGCACTTCGGGCAACAACTCTTGCGGTCCCAAATCTTCCCAGTTCAGGGGACGGGCATTGTCATCGATGAACTTGCGGCGCGGATTGAACCGGCCACTGGTGAACTGGACGATGTTCTCGACGGTCGCGAGGTAGTGCTTGTTCTGCGTATGCAGCCCCGCCACCCAGCGCCAAGACAGGGTGTTGGACGCCGCATCCCCATCGACCAGATGACGCAAGAAGAAGTCTGCGCCCAATTCCCACGGCAGGCGCAGCGAGAAGATCCAGATCGAGGCGAACCACATGCGCGCATGGTTGTGCAGATAGCCGGTCTGGCGCAGTTCGTGGGTCCAGGCGTCGAAACAATCGATGCCGGTGCGGCCGTCGACTGC
>CANFKD010000065.1 GCA_947447115.1 Caulobacteraceae bacterium | reverse complement strand
GAGCCGAGAAACTCCCCCTCCCATTCCGAAAGCTCAACGCCGCCCTTAGCGGCGATGCGCCGGGCCTTGCGTAGGGCGTTCAGAGCCTGCCTTCGGGCTTGGGCTCTTTGATCGGGAGGGGTTTTCTTCACAGGCCTCCGATCGCCGACAGGTACAGGTCGATCAGCGCTTCTTCTTCCAAACGCTTGGCCCGATCCTGTTTGCGCAGGCGAACGATCTTGCGCAGAATCTTGACGTCAAAGCCTTCGCCCTTGGCCTCGGCAAAGACCTCTTTCATGTCGTTCATGACGGCGGCCTTATCTTCTTCCAGCCGCTCGACGCGCTCGATGATGGTGCGCAGGCGGGTCTGGGCGGCGCCATTGAGGACGTCGACGGAGGCGGAATCGTCAGCCATGAAAAACTCTCATCAGTTGTCAGTAAAGAAATGTGGAACGCCCTGATGACTAGCCCATTTGCGCGGCGGCGTGAACCTGTGAATGGTGGGGACGTGAACCCCCTACCCCCGCTGCGCGGGTACTTCCCCCAAAGAGGAAGATTTCGCTCTGTTTGATCTTCCCCCTCTGGGGGAAGTGGCCCGAAGGGCCGAAGGGGGCCTTGTTTTCTAAATCAATCCCACCCCCACACGAGTGCCCCGCGAAGGCGGGGATCCAGAATAGGGCCTACCGGCCGTCGGCGGTCCACAGGTCTGGGCCCCCGCCTGCGCGGGGGGTGTGGAAGAGGGGAAAACAAACCTGACGCCTGCGTCATTTTCGCTTGACGCAAAAGCGAGGCTGAGTCTCCATATCTCACCCCTTCCGTCGGCTCGGCCAGACGGGATAAAACCTCTTTGCGCAAGGTTGCTGCGATGACCGACAAGAACATCACCAAGGACGCCATGTATGACGCCGTGGCCCCGGACGATTTTGAATCGATGCTGGAGCTAGACCGGTACAACAACCGCTCTTCGGCCTTCGACAAGATCATCGCTGCGACCCATGACCATTTCTGGGATCCGCTCGACACCAAATATATCGATTTTGACGAGCCCTTCGACATGGAGAACGAGCCCCTCGTTCCCGAAGAGATGATCGCCGCCCTGCAGACCGACTATGTGTCCAACCACCTGTCGGACCCCAAGGAGCGCACCCGCTTCATCAACACCATGGTGCTGCACAATTTCTCATCGATCCTGCATGGCGAGCAAGGCGCACTGAACCTGTCGGCCTCGCTCTGCCACGTGCTGAAGGATCAGGGCGCGCAGGAATATGCCGCCAACCAGACCCGCGAAGAGGCCCGCCACGTCACCGGCTTTGCCAAATATATTAAGACCCGCTGGGGCCGTCCGCTGGAATGCGGCGCGGTGCTGAAGGACCTGCTGGTCGAGATCATCCATGCCCCCGAGGTCTATAAGAAGATCATCGGTATGCAGATGTTGGTCGAAGGCTTGGCCATGGGGGCCTTTGCCAGCTTCTATAACAATATCCGCGACCCCTTGGGCAAGAAGCTGTTGCAGCTGGTCATGACCGACGAGGCCTTCCACCACAAGTTCGGCAAGATCTGGGCCGACCGCACGGTGCCCAAGCTCGACCCCGAAGAACATGCGATCATTGAGGACTGGGCCGCCCACTGCTTCCAGACCCTGCTGTTCAATCTGGTCTCACCAACCCAGCAGATGGCGCTCTATGCCGACTTCGGCCTTGACGGCATGAAGGTCATTGAAGAGTTCCAGAAGGTCATGACCGACGATGTGCGCCGCGAAAGCATGCGCGAATCGGCCAACATCTTCCGGGTGCTGATCAAGACCCTGCTCAATGCCGGGATCATCACCGACCGCACCCGCGCCTTCTACGGCATGTATGTCGATATGGAGGAGTTGAAGCTCGAAGGCGACCGCATGGTCGGCGACGACATTGCCGAAGATGGCATCCGTTACCTACAGGCGATCAACTTCAAGGACCGGGTGGTCGAATCCATCCGCGTGGCCGCCGAATAGGCCCACGGCCCCTTAAATTGAACAGAAGCGCCCCGCTGGGTCATCTGGCGGGGCGTTTTTGCGTCTGGGGTCTGGTATTTCACAAAAAATGACACAAATCAGGGTCAACTGATCCGGACCCGTCATAGGGCCGCTGGACGCAGGAGATGGCCTTGCCCCGTTTTGCCTTCGCTATTGTTGCCCTTTGCGTGTTGGCCCTGTCGTCCGTGAGTCCTGGGTCGCAGGCCATCGCCGCGCCGGTCGGCAACCCCAATGTGCCTGCGCCATCCAAGCCTGTCGATGTGGATCGCTATGTCGGTCGCTATTACGAACTGGCCCGCTACGAGAACATCTTCCAGCGCGGCTGCGAGGCCGTCAGCGCCGACTATAGCAAGATCCCCGGCGGGATGATCCGCATCGTCAATATCTGCCACGACAAGGGCATGGATGGCCCCTCCCGTTCGGTCAATGGCCGCGCCAAGCTGGTTGAGGGTAGCCGCAATGCCAAGTTCAAGGTCTCGTTCCTTGGCCCGGCCTTTTTGGGCGACTATTGGGTCCTAGATCGGGCCGAGGACTATAGCTGGGCCATTGTCAGTGACCGGTCTGGTAAGTTCCTGTGGCTCCTGCACCGCCAGCCCACCCCCGGCCCTGCCGAGATCGCCTCCCTCGTCAACCGCGCCAAGACCCTCGGCTTCAACACCGCCCTCCTGCGCTTTACCAAGCAGGCCCCGTTGGCCAAGGGCGAGGCCGCGCGCTAGCCTCTTGCAAAACGAACAAATCCAGAACAAACTATAGTGATGGAAATTGTTCTCGATATTGCCCGGGCGAGCGGGACCGTGGGCCTGCGGCCTCAGACGACGCAGATCGTCACCCGTGGGGCGGCAAGGCTGTTGATTGGGCTAGGCTATGCGCCTGTAGCCGAGGTCAGCCTGCCCAATGGACGGCGGGCCGATCTGATGGGGCTGGGGCGGCGCGGCGAGATTGTCATTGTCGAGGTCAAGTCCTCGCTGGAAGACTTCCGGACCGACCAGAAATGGGGCGACTATCTGCCCTTTTGCGATCACTTCTATTTCGCCGTCGCGCCTGAATTTCCGCAGCATATCTTACCCGAGGGCCCGGGCCTTATCGTGGCTGATGGTTTTGATGGCGCAGTCCTGACACCACCCACACCGGCGCCCTTGGCCGCGGCACGTCGTAAGGCCTTGACGCTGGCCTTTGCCCGTCTGGCCGCCCTTCGCCGTTTGGATGTCTAGCGGCCCTCTAGTGGGCGGCGCTATCATCGGCTAGGCTGGCTCCATGGACGCCAAAGACCGCAAAGCCGCTATCGCCGCCTATAAGGAGATCAAGACCCCTGCGGGTGTCTTTGCCGTACGCTGCGCGGTGGATGGGCAGTTTTGGGTGATGGAGAGCCGACACCTCGACACCCACCAGACCAGCCTCTGGTTCTCACTGCGCATGGGCAGCTATCCCGACCGCACCTTACAGGCCGCGTGGAAGGCCCACGGCGAGGGGGCCTTTCGCTTTGAAGTGCTGCAAACCCTCTCCGAGGACGTCTCGCCGTCGATGGTCCGCACAGAACTCAAGATTCTGTCGCGAGCGTGGAAAGACCGGTTGGCCCTGCCAGCCTAGCGCGGGGCGCGCTTGGCCAAGATCCGCTGCAGGGTCCGGCGGTGCATGTTGAGGCGTCGCGCCGTTTCCGAAACATTGTGACCGCACAGCTCATAGACCCTCTGAATATGTTCCCAGCGCACCCGGTCAGCCGACATCGGGTTTTCCGGCGGGGCCGGGCTGTGATCCTTCTGGGCCAGCAGGGCCTTGGCCACATCATCGGCATCGGCAGGCTTGGGCAAATAGTCTAGAGCCCCCGCCTTCACCGCCGCGACTGCGGTGGCGATATTGCCATAGCCGGTCAGCATGACCACGCGGGCATCAGGGCGGGCGGCATGGATGGCCTCAACCACCGTCAGGCCGCTTCCGTCTTCGAGCCGCAGGTCCAGAACCGCATAGGCCGGCGCCTTGATCTTTACGGCGGCAACGGCCTCGGCAACGGTGGCCACGAGGATGGGTTCAAAGCCCCGCTGTTCTAGGGCTCGGCCAAGACGGGTGCGCAAGGGCGCATCATCATCGAGGACCAGCAAGCTCTTGTCGGCCAGTTCAGCGACGGCAGCGGTAAGGTCGGTCATGAATCCCCCTTTTATTTCTAGGGTTACTTTAAGGCCTTTATGGCCAAAGATGCAAACGAGACGAGAGCTTAAGCAATGATATCGGGGGTTAATCGGTCTTCGAGACGCGAAATAAGGTCTCGAAGGCCGAGTTTTTTCCGTTTTAGGCGCGTAATCAGCAGAAGATCGGGCTGGGGCATGGTTTCAAGCGCGACAATCGAGGCATCGAGATCTTGATGTTCCTGCCGAAACAGATTGATCTGGGCCTTGATGGCGCTGTCCGAATCCGTGGTCGGCTCGTCATCATTCATGCTGACATACCCCTGACGACCGGCTTGGTCGGTAGCCCACCATAGCAAACCCAACCCATGGTTCAAAGGTGCTGAGATAGCCCCATGAGGCTGTTTTTGGGTGCTGATGGGGTCCAAAGGGTTGTGGCCTGTTCCAAAGCCTGCTGGACCGTGCTGGAGCCGGAAGGGGCATCAAGGGCTAGGGCCTCGAGGGACTGCATCAAGGTCTTTTCGGCCGCCAACTCAACGGCCTTGACCTGTTCGCGAAGGGCCTCGCGCAGATCATCGGCGACCCCGTCAAAGGCAGGCTTCAAGGCGCGTCGAACGGCGCGAACCGGCGTGATAAAGGTAGGCTCCCAGCGCCGCGCCAGATCTACGCCCTTGGCCAACGTTCCCTGATCGAGGCGGCGTCCGCTCTGCGCTGCCCAAGCGGCCCAGAGCAGATAGGGCGTGCATTGTCCGTGATCATCTTGCAGATCCAGACAGGCCTGCGCCACACCGGGCCGGGCATATGCGCTTAAGGCCCAGTCCCAAAATGGGGTCATAGGGGTGCCATGGGCTCAGAATTTTCAATCGGACCAATATCCTCGCCCCAGCGCTTCACCCCGCCCCAGGACAGGCCAAACAGGTCAAGGCAGCGCCCGACCGACTGGTCGATCAGGTCCTCGAGGGTCTTTGGCCTCGTGTAGAAGGCGGGCAGTGGCGGGGCGATGATCGCGCCCATCTCGGTGAGTGAGACCATGGTGCGCAGGTGCCCCAGATGGAACGGCGTCTCGCGCACCATCAGGACAAGACGGCGGCGCTCCTTGAGAACCACGTCGGCGGCGCGGGTCAGAAGGGTCGAGGTCACGCCCGCCCCAATCTCCGACATGGTGCGCACCGAACAGGGGGCGACAATCATGCCCAGGGTCTGGAACGATCCTGAGGCGATAGAGGCCCCGACATCACCGATCTTGTGAACCTTAGACGCCTTAGCGCAGACATCCGCGACGGTCAGGCCAGTCTCCTCGGTCAGGGTCAAGACCGATGAGCGCGACATGACCAGATGGCTCTCGACGCCGAGATCTTGGCAGGCTTCGAGCATGCGCACGCCATAGGCCGCGCCCGAGGCACCGGTAATGGCCACCACCAGTCGCTGAGGGGCCGAACGAGGGTCTGCGGGATGGGCCATCTAGCCTCCTGAAGGGGTCTTGGCGTTTGGTCGCCAAAGCAACCAATTGTGATCGGACGCCGACCGAAGTCGGTGATTTACTTCAAGCGCCAATCGCAAGGAGTCGCAACCCATGGCTATTGAAGCGCATATTCGTGAACTCGGTTTCCGCCACGAAAATCTTGATCGCGCAATCCGGGACGAACTGCAACGACCGGCCGCAGATCAATTGCGACTTAGACAGCTGAAGCGTCAAAAACTCAAACTGAAAGAACAGATCGAAAGCCTGCGCCCGTCCTAAGGGCAAAAGCGACCTAGGCCCTAGAGACCCAGAACGGCCCTGAGCGCCGAGACCACGCGCTCTGGGTCGCTATCCTCCATACCGGCAAAGAGCGGTAGGCTCAGACAGCGGCTATAGAAGGCGTCGGCTCCGGGCAGGTCGATCAGGCCATAGCGGTCCTGATAGTAGGGCTGGCGATGGACCGGAATATAGTGGACTTGGCTGCCTATGCCGCGCGCGGCAAGGCCGTCCATCACCTGTTTGCGGCTCAGACCCACGGCCTTGAAATCGATCAGGGCGACCATCAGATGCAGGGCCGGGTTCGCCCCTTGCGGCGTCGCGACCAGTGACACCACTGGCGCTAGCTCGGCCATATGCTGGCGATAGAGCGCGGCCAGCGTTCGCCTGCGGGTCGCAAATCGGTCCAACTTGGCGAGTTGGCTGATGCCCAGAGCGCAGAGCACGTCCGGTAGGCGATAGTTATAGCCGATCTGCGGCATCTCATAGAACCAAGGGTTGGGTTCTCGCCCCCCGTCGCCGGTCTCATCAAAGGCCATGGCTGCGAGGCTAAAGGCATCGGGTTGGCGCACCATCCCATGACTGCGCAGGCGCATCAGCCGCTCAGCCAAGACCGGGTCATTGGTGGTGACCATCCCGCCCTCCCCGCAGGCAATGGTCTTGACCGGATGGAAGGAGAATGTGGCCATGGCGCTGTGGGTACAGTCGCCAATCTGTTCGCGGCCCGTGCCAAAATCCATGGCGGTGCCAAGGCCGTGGCAAGCATCCTCTACCACGACAGCGCCCGCCGCCTCGGCCAGCGCCCGGATGCGCGGCAGATCGGCTGGATTGCCGCCATAATGGACCGGCAAGACGGCGCGCAGCTTGGCCGTGCCCGAACCCTGTTCATTAACGCGCGAAATGGCCATCTCGAGCGTCTCGGGGGTCATGAGGCCGGTATTGGGGTCCACATCGGCAAACTGAACCTCAGCATCCTCGAACCGGGCGCAGTTGGCGGTGGCTAAAAAGGTCAGGGACGGGGCGATTGTGACCTGCCCGCGCTTGAGCCCAAGGGCCATCATGGCCAGATGCAGGGCCGCCGTGCCGTTAGAGCAGGCCACCGCGTGGCGCGCCCCGACCTTGGCCGCAAAGGCCTCTTCAAAGGCCGCAACCCGTGGCCCTGTGGTTAGCAAATCGGCGCGCAGGGCCTGAGCCACGGCTGCGATATCGTCATCCTCGATGACCTGCCGACCATAGGGCAAAAAGGCCGCAGCCTTCGTGTCAGCCATGAGCGATGCCAAAAAGGTCGAGCAGGGCCGTACCCTTTAGCCACTCGGTATTGTTATCGCTGGAATAGACAAAGCCATCCTCGACCGTGCTGACGCCTACGTCGCTCAGGAACGGCTTGCGCGGATATTCGACAAAGGCAGGCTCGATGACATAGCGGTCGGAAATCTCGGCGGTCACGCGCGCGTCGTCGCCGGAGATCATCACCTCATGCAGCTTTTCACCCGGCCGGATACCGATGTTCTTCAGGCCGATCCCGGGGGCCATGGCCAGCGCTAGGTCTGTGACCTTCATACTTGGGATCTTAGGCACGAACACCTCGCCGCCGCGCATGAGGTCCAGCGACGACAGGACAAAATCAACGCCCTGATCCAGCGTGATCCAAAAGCGGGTCATGCGATCATCGGTGATGGGCAGTTCCGTGGCCCCATTGGCCAAGAGCTTTTGGAACAGGGGCACGACGCTGCCGCGCGATCCGGCCACATTGCCATAGCGAACCACCGAGAACCGTGCCCCAATATCGCCCGACAGATTGTTGGCCGCGACGAAGGTCTTGTCAGAGGCAAGCTTTGTCGCCCCATAGAGATTGATTGGGTTGCAGGCCTTATCGGTCGAAAGGGCCACGACCCGCTGAACCCGGTTGGCGAGGCTGGCCCAGACCACGTTTTCGGCGCCCAGCACATTGGTATGGATACATTCGGACGGGTTATATTCCGCCGCAGGCACCTGCTTAAGGGCTGCCGCATGGATCACCACATCGACCCCGCGCAGGGCCAGGGTCAGACGCTCACGGTCGCGGACATCGCCGAGGAAGAAGCGCAGCTTGCCCATCTGCTCGTCGCTCATCTGATCGCGAAGATCAGACTGCATCTCATATTGCTTGAGCTCATCGCGCGAGAAGATGATCACCTTGCGCGGATTGTAGCGGTTCAAGACCGTCTGGACGAACCGGCGTCCAAAGGAGCCGGTACCACCTGTGATTAGTATGACCTTATCATCCAGTGCACGGGTCGTTGGCGCAAAGGAGCGATGTCCTGAGATATCCATATTGGTCAAGGCGCGTACGCCCCCCTGTGATCTAACAACAAATTGGTCGTGCAGCGCGTTAGATCAGGCGCCGAGCGCGTAGACACCGCCGCGCTCGAGGCCGCGTCTGTAGGCGTCGCGTCCCTGCATCCGTGCCAGATAGGCCGTCAGGGTCGGATAGTCCGCCAATCGGCCACCAGAGGCGGCGGCCTCCAGCACGAACACATTGTTGATATCCGCCCCGGTCAGGTCGTTACCGATGATGAAGTCACGCCCCTGCAGGTGGCCTTCCATGAAGCTGAGATGGTCGGCAATCTGACTTCCGATGCGCGGATGAAGCGGCGCGCCGGCTTCGCCAAGGCGCGAAACATACATGGCCATCAGCAAGGGCAGCATGGCTGAACCTTCGGCAAAGTGCAGCCACTGCTGATAGTCGATATGGTCCGAGGTGCCCGCCGCAGGCCGCAAACGCCCAGCCCCATATTGGTCGATCACATAGTCGATAATGGCACCCGATTCGAAGATGGTGCGGCCCTGATCGACAATGACGGGGGACTTGCCCAAGGGATGGATCGCCTTGAGGGCGTCGGGGGCAAGCCGTGTGACCGAATCGCGCTGATGTTTGACGATCTCGTAGTCCAGGCCGAGCTCTTCAAACAGCCAGAGAATCCGCTGTGACCGGCTATTGTTCAGGTGATGAAGGGTAATCATGGTCTGATTGTCCTAAAATTTCACGCCCGTTCATAGGCTAAGACTAGACCTGATCAGTAGGTCCCACGCCCCTTGGGTTCAAGGAAAACTATCGCAGGCGCTGAATTGCGCAATTTCTAATCGATTTGTGCGGATCAGGCCCTAGGGGCGGTCCTTGCGAGGCAAGGCGTCGATCTCGGCGTCGGTCAACTTCTTGACATCGGTCACCATACACCGCTCAGGCCCCAAGGTGCTCGGGACGATCAGCACCGCATCGGAATTTGAACCGGAGCAGATCCAAGAACTGCCGCGCGACTCCACACCTATGGTCTGGGCCCAACGCAGATCATGACAGGTGCTGAACAGGTCGAGGCGATAGAGGTCCTTAACACCAACCCGAACATAGACGGCCCTATCACCGGCCTCTTTGAAGCTGCTCATATTGTTCGAATAGAAACATTGCCGAGGCGTTGCAGCCTTTGGCGCGGCCTTGGCCGGTTCGTCCGCCAAAGCGGCTGTTGCCAAGGCCATAGCCGAGAGCAGGCCGCCGAAAGCCAAAACCTTAAGGCCCAAGATATGCGCAGACATATGGGATGATCCTTCCTCTAAGCCCCCGCCCTACGACCAAAGATAGGCGCTTTAACGCCCAAGTAAATGGTTAGGACCGGCGTCGCTGCCGCTCTGCAAACCGTCCCGGCTCCAGCGCCTTGATCACGGCGCGGGGGAGGGGAGAGGGGTGGCCTAAAGTGATGGCGACCAGATGCTCGGCGAGTAGAGGCGCTAGGGTAAAGCCCCGCGAGCCCAGTGCGCTTAGAACCATCAGGCCCGGCTGATCGGTTATCTGACCCACGACCGGCAACTGGTCTGGAACCGTTGCCCGAAGGCTCGCCCGGGCCTGGATAATATGCCCCTCTAACTGGCCCGCCAAGATGGGCAAGCCCGCCTCTAGGACCGCGCGGTTGCGGTCATTATCGTCCGCACGGACATCGGTTTGGGTCTCGCCCCGATCGTGGGTGGCCCCATAGAGAACGCCAGATCGTGTGGGTACCGCATAGCCGCCCCAAGCGGCGGCGGTATGGAGTGCGCCACTATCCGTCCAACTGGCTTGGCCCCTCACCGGAACGAAGGGCAGGTCGCTCAGTAGGGCGCTGGCCCCGGCCCCTGCGGCGACAAAGACCTGATCGACGGTGGCGAGCCCGGTGCCCTGTCCATCGCGTAAGCTCCATTGGCCCTCTGGATCCCGCTGCAGACTGGCCACAGCGCCTTGGGTGATGGGACCAAGCCAGGCCTTGAGAATCGACGAAGGCTCAAGGCTCAAGGCCCGCGCCATCCATAGACCGCCGACCAAGGCGCTTTCCCCTAGCCGGTCGCTGGACTGAGCCGCGTCCAGTCGCTCGAAATCTTGCGGCTCAAAGAGGTCCTGCTCGGCGATTATGTCAAACCGCCGCGAATCAGCCGGGGCCGTCTCCAACTGCATGACGCCTTCGGACAGGATCGCTTGCGGGGTCTCGTCATGATAGACGCGAAGGGCATGGCGATAGGCTTGGGCATGCAGCATGCCCGCCACTCCGCCGCCCGCATCAAGGCGAGGGGTCATTAGGGCCGCTGGATTGCCAGAGGCCCCAGCACCCGCCTGCTCGGCCTCGAACAGGTGAACCGCTAGACCGGCGCGGCTGAAGGCCCGTAGCAGCGCCGCGCCAGCAATGCCCGCGCCGATCACAGCCACGGTGGGCGGAACCTTTCGGAAGCCGATTTGTCTTAGACCGGGCCAAACCGCCTCAAGCCGTTCGCGTTTACGGCCAAAGCCGGGGCGCTTTTCGACGCTGAAGCCTTGAGCCGCCAGTCCGCGCCTTACCGACCCTGCAACCGTAAAGGTGGCCGCGCGCGCGCCGGGCGCTGAGCGGGCCGCGACCAGAGCCAAGACCGCGTCGCGCCACATCTGCGGATTTACGGCCGGGGAAAAGCCGTCGAGGAACCAGGCATCAGCCATGCCCGTCCATGAGCTGAGCGCCTCTTCGACCTCCATCACTGCCACATCGATGACGACACGCAGATGCGGCAGGTCGATCCGGTGGAAGCCGCGCGCTTGGCCAGGCCACTGGGCAATCAACTGCGCCGAAAGGTCCGCCAGTTCCGGCCATGTGCTCAGGGCCCTTGCGGCCTCGTCGGCGGTGAGGGGATGGGCTTCTATGGAAAAGATATGCAGGTGCCCGGTCTTTGGACCGTCGGCTTGCCAGAGCTGTAGGAGGGCGAGGATGTTTAATCCGGTGCCAAAGCCCAACTCGGCGACAACAAAATGCGAACGGTTAGCCCATGCCAGTGGCAAGCCGCAGCCTTCTAGAAACACGGCGAGGGATTCGGCCAAGCCATCGGCGACCGAGAAATAGACATCACCATAGGTCTCTGACCGGGGAACGCCGTCCTGATCCCAGGCCAAAAGGGCGGGCGACACCAAGGCGCGGTCAGGATCGAGGGGAGAGGCCATGAGGGTCATCTACCCCACTGGGCGCGGGCTGAGAATAGACAGGCCCTGACAACGAAAAAAGGCCGCCCCGAAGGACGGCCTTTCTCATAAATTTCGCTGTTGAGCGAAGCTTACTTCTTTTCAGCTGCGGCAGTCGCATCAGCTGGAGCAGCAGCTGCGTCAGTAGCAGCGGCAGCAGCAGCAGCGTCAGAAGCAGGAGCAGCCGATTCGGCCACAGCTTCGGTAGCAGCTTCAGCTGGCTTTTCAGCAGGCTTGCCGCAAGCGGCGACAGTGAGAGCGGCGACGGCAGCGCCGGCGACGAGCAGTTTGCGAAGAACTTCGGAGGTCATTTGCCTGGTCCCCTTAGGAGGTTGTAGCGCGACAGTTGCAATCGCGCCTTAGGCCCCAATAACCCGAGATTGGATCATTAGGCAAGGATTCGATTGGTCCGCCACCCATGAATATGCCGTCATATGCAAAACACGCAAGCGTGATCTGCTCCAAAAACCAACTTACGATGCTAAAAAGCCACCATATCCCGGAAAATCACACATTTGGGATGGCGCCGAGGGCCTCTTCCATCTCCAAAAAGCTTGGCTGAGAATCACTTGGAATGTTTCCGCGGCCAATTTCGACCGAGATTTGGGCCGCATTGCCGTGCAGATGGGCGACGAGGACGGCCTGGATGATCTTGTAAAAGGCCCCCTCTTCATCGATCACCGACTTCAAACGGGTCGCGAAGGGGCCCACCAGACCATAGGCCAAGAACACGCCGAGGAAGGTTCCGACCAGAGCACTACCGATCATGGCCCCGAGCACGGCGGGCGGCTCTGTGATCGAGCCCATGGTTTTAATAACACCAAGCACCGCGGCAACGATGCCGAGGGCCGGGAGGGCATCAGCCAGATTTTGCAAGGCGTGGGATGGTTCTAGCGCCTCGTGATGGTGCTTTTCGAGCTGCTTTTCCATCGCATCTTCGACCTGATGCGGATCTTCAAGGTTCATGGTCATCATGCGCAGCGTGTCGCAGATGAAATCCACCGCGAAATGATCCTTCACGATCTTTGGGAACCGCGAAAAAATCGTGCTGTCTTCGGGTTTTTCGATATGGCTTTCCAAAGCGATCACGCCCTTGGACTTCATGGTCTTGGTCAACAAGAACAGAAGGGACAAAAGATCCGTATAGTCCGTCGCCTTCCATTTGGGTCCCGCGAGGGCCTTTCCTAGCCCACCTCCGGTCGCCTTGATGGTTGAAAGGCTGTTGCTGATCAGGAAGGCGGCAACGCCTGCGCCGCCAATGGTCATCATTTCGTGCGGCGCAGCCTCGATGACCACCGCCATGTTACCGCCGGTCATGATGTAGGTGCCAAACACCGCCGCGAACAGAAGAACGATGCCGATGATCTGAAACATGGTCTGATAATCCCAACGTTGATCCGGCCTTATGCACTTGAAATGCTTAATTTGGAGTTTGCGCAACTCATGGAATGCTCCGCTGCGGTGGTACTGCGGCACAAGGTCTCAGTTTTATTGATCTGGACCGTTTGCGGGTGCCGATCACGCGTCTATGGTGCGCGCCATGAGCTGCCCCCTTGATCCTCTGCGCCGTTTTGTCGGCCGTTTGCCCTCGACGCCAGAGCAGACGCGCCGCCGATCCTTCACCATCCTGTTCTGCGTTTTGATGAGCGTTGCCGCGGGCAACACCTCGATGCAGTCGGTCCTGCCCGCCATTGGCCGCGAGATTGGCATTCGCGATACGCTGATCGCAGCCATCTTCACCCTCTCGGCCCTGTTCTGGACCCTGTCGGCACCTTTTTGGGCGACCCGGTCTGACCGAGTAGGCCGTAAGAAGATGGTGGTTACCGGGCTCGCTGGCTTTGGCGTTTCGATGCTCGGCTTCGCCCTTGTCGTGCTGGTAGGCCTGCATAAGCTCGCCCTACCGATGGTGATCTTTGCTGGCGCCGCCATGACCCGGGCCATCTTTGGTCTGGTCGGTTCCGCCTCCAATCCTGCCGCCCAAGCCTATGTTGCAGACCGTTCGGAACGGTTTGAGCGCACGGGGGCCTTGGCAACCTTGGCGTCGGCCTTTGGACTTGGGACCATCTTAGGCCCTGCGGTTGCGCCCCTGTTTGTCCTGCCGGTGGTCGGTCTGTCCGGCCCAATGTTTGCCTTTGCGACCGTGGCCTTTGTCATGATGGTGGTGGTGCAGGTGGGTGTTCCCGATGACGGCCCAGCATCTCGGGCCGCTTGGGCTGAAAAGGTCAAGGCTCACGCCCTAGAGCCAAAGCTCAAGCGCAAGACAGGTCTGTGGCGCGATCCGCGCATGACCCCCTTTATCATCTATGGATTTTTGGTCGGCTCGGCTCAGGCCATCAATGGCCAGACCCTCGGCTTCTTGATCATCGATAAGATGGGCGTCACCCCAGCCCAAGCCTCTGGCTATACGGGCGTGGCCATGATGGCGGGCGCGGTTGCGGGTCTCTTGGCCCAGTGGGGCCTGATTCGGATGCTGCGCATTGGCCCCAGACAGCTGATGCGCTGGGGGGCGGGCCTAGCGGTCCTTGGCAATCTGATGATGGCCTTGGCGCCCAACTACGCCACCGTGGTCACCGCCTTTGCCCTGACCAGCCTTGGCTATGGCTTTGGCCGTCCGGGCTTTACCGCAGGATCGTCCTTGGCGGTGGATCAAACCGAGCAGGGCGAGGTGGCGGGGGCCATCACTGCAGTCAACGGGGCCTGCTACATTATCGCGCCGGTTTTCGGGGTCATGCTGTACGAGTTCAAGGGCCCATTGCCCTATCTGTTTAATGTGGTGGTCTTAATCGCGCTTCTGGCTTTTGCTTTCCGCAATCCGACCCTCAAGGCCGTGGGTGAAGATCTGGCTGAAACCGACCCCGCCATCAATGATGCCTAGGACGGCAACATCAGGGCCGATGCCATAAGGGCTTGGACCCCCTCAAGGGTCAGATAGCCATCCGCCGGAACGCCCACCGAACGCTGCCAAGACCGCAAGGCCTTACGGGTGCGAAGGCCTATGACCCCGTCGGCCTCACCGACATCATAGCCGAGCTGCGCCAGCGCGATCTGCGCGCCGAATCGATCCGTATTGCTGAGCGGCACCTCTAACGGCCAAGGGGTGACCAGTGGCGCGGCACCCGCGATCCGGTCGGCCAGCAGGCCCACCGCCAAGGCATAGGCCATGGCATTATTATAGCTACGAATGGCCATGTGATTGGCAAAGATCAGGAAGGCGGGCCCCTTGGCCCCGGCGGGCAAGATCAAGCTGGCGACTAGGCCTTGATCGGCGAGGGCCCATCCCCAGCCATCGGCAGGCCGCACGCCTAGGCCCGACCAAACATTGGCCGATTGGTTCGGGCCTTCCGAAAGGCCCAAATCGAACCCCGGCGGCAAGAGCACCTCACGCGCCCAAGGCTGGCCGGGTTTCCAGCCGCCCTTGAGCAACAGGTTGGCCGCGGAGGCTAGCGCATCGGCGGATGAGCCCCAAATATCGCGGCGACCATCGCCATCAAAATCCAAGGCCGTGCTGACATAGGTCTCTGGCAAGAACTGGGTCTGGCCCAAGGCCCCGGCCCAAGATCCCCTCAATTGCTCGCGGGTCGCCTCACCGGTCGAGATGATCCGAAGGGCGGCAAAGAGTTGGGCCTCCGCCCAAGCCCGCCTTCGCCCTTGCGCGGCCAGAGTGGCCATGGAGCGGATGACGTCATACTGCCCCATCACCGCGCCAAATCCGGTCTCCACGCCCCAGATGGCGATCAGGACCTGACTTGGCACGCCGAAGCGCTCTTCCATCGCGGGCAAAAAGGCTAGGCTGGAGCGGCGGGCCTGGCCCATCGTAATGCGATCGTCTGCCACCACGCCTCGGATATAGTCCCCAATCGGCTTGGACAGTTCCGGCTGGCGACGATCAAGGCCCAAGACCCGCGGGTCGGGCGTCAATCCGGCCAATTCCCTTGTCAGCAGCTCAGACGACCAACCACCCGCGACCGCACGGCTTTTGAAATCGGCTGACCAAGCCTCAAAGACCGGATCGCCGGAGGTCAGGGGCAAGGCGGGACTGGCGGGAACCGGCACGCCATCGGGACCAATAGACGGTACCTGCGCGCGCGCCGTCTGAGGCAGGCCCACAGCTATCGAGGCCCCCGAGAGGCGGATGAAAAGACGCCGATCCATAGGCCCTTGTCTAAAGCCGCTCGCACGGGTCTGGCAATCACAAGCCTGTGCGGTCAAAATTCATGTGCCTTTGGGGCTTCGATGCGCTCCTGATGATTGACTCAAGGCTAAGCCGAACCTATAGACCTCGCTCCTTATCCACCGGACAGGGCCCGCCACACTTGCGCAGGGACTGTTCGAGAACCAAACGAGAAGACGTTATGAAGGTCAGAAGCTCGCTCAAGTCGTTGAAGACGCGTCACCGCGACTGCAAGCTCGTGCGCCGCAAGGGCCGGGTCTATGTGATCAACAAGACCGATCCTCGCTTC
>CANFKD010000064.1 GCA_947447115.1 Caulobacteraceae bacterium | reverse complement strand
CAGGACCCCGTCTTCCAGCGGCAAGGCCCCGCCCGACAGCGAGGTCCCCGACCCGCGCGGCACCACCTTGACCCCCGCCCCATTGCACCAGCGCAAGATCGCCGACACCTGCGCCGTGGTTTCGGGCAGGACCACGACCAGAGGCACCTGGCGATAGGCCGTCAACCCATCGGACTCATAGGCCCGCAAAGAGCTTGGATCAGCAATCACCCCCTCACCCGGCACAATCCCCCGCAAGGCCGCCACAATCTCCCCCCGCCGAGACAGAACCGCCCCATCGGGCACAGGCATCTTCACAAACATTTCCCCTTAACTGGCGCATCAGGAGACTACCTGCAGAGCCGGAGGGGGCCTAGTTGAAAGTGGGGGGTGGGTGAGGCTTACGCCCCCCCTTGGCCTCTCCCCATGCTAAGGTTCGTAGATTCCCTTCCCCACCGGCCTTGGTCGGGGCGCTACCCTTGTGAGCCTGTCCATGTCCAAGTCTGATCATCAGCCTCACACTCACACGGACCATCATCACCATGATGATCACCACGGGCACGACCATCACAGCCACCACCACGACCACAGCCATGTTCCGGCCAATTTTGATCTCGCTTTCGGCGTGGGGGTGGTGCTGAATATTGGCTTTGTGGGGGTTGAGGCGACCTATGGGGTGCTGGCCAACTCGCTCGCCCTGCTGGCCGATGCGGGGCATAATCTGAGCGATGTGGCGGGGTTGCTGCTGGCTTGGGGCGCGGCGTGGCTGTCTCGGCGGCCACCGACGGGCCAGAGGACCTATGGCTTTGGGCGCACCTCGATCTTGGCGGCGCTGGCCAATGGCATGTTGCTGATGCTGGCCATCGGCGCGATTGGCTGGGAGGCGGTCCAGAGGTTTGGCGCGCCCGAACCGATCCAGAGCCGCACGGTCATGGTCGTCGCCGCCATCGGGATTGTCATCAATGGCCTGACCGCCCTGATGTTCCTGCGCGGTCGCAAGGACGACATCAATCTGCGCGGGGCCTTTTTGCACATGGCTTCGGATGCGGGCATCTCAGCAGGGGTGGTGGTGGCCGGACTGGTCATGGGCCTGACCGGGTGGCTTTGGCTCGATCCGGTCGTCAGTCTGGTTCTGGTCGGGGTGGTGGCGCTGGGCACCTGGGACCTGTTGAAGGACTCCGCCGCCATGGCCATCGATCAGGTCCCACGCGGCATTTCCCGCGACGAAGTCCACGCCTATCTGTCAGGCCTTGAAGGGGTCACCTCGGTCCACGACCTGCACATCTGGCCCCTAAGCACCACCTCAACCGCCCTAAGCGCCCATCTGGTCTGCGCCGACGACCATATCAACGACACCCTCACCGCCCGCATCGGCGAAGCGCTGAAGACCCGGTTCAAGATCGACCACCCCACCCTCCAATTCGAAACCGGAGCCAATCCCTGCCCGTTTGAGCCGGACCATGTGGTTTAGGGGGTGACGTGCGGCGATGTGCGGCCTTTGTAAACGACAGATCAGCGGTTTATAAAATAGTCATAACTAGCGTTGATTCTGATGTCGCAAAAATGGGGGCGAACAATGGCTTGTGGTGGCTTTTCAAATCCCGATTTGGCAAGCTCTGGGCCCACCCTCGCGAACCCAGACATTGGGTTCGACCTTATTCATGTTGGAAAATGCGCCGGCAGTTCCTTGGCCGCAGAACTCAGCCAACAGGGCTATCGCTTCAATCACATCCATATGAGCCAACCGACCATAGAGCCGCACAGCAAGGTCGTGGTGTTGGTGCGCGATCCCGTGGAGCGCTTTATATCGGCCTTCAATTGGCGCCTTTACCTGCTTCGTAACGACCTCATTGCCTCAGTGGCCGATGATCCGATCGGAAACCTGAAACGGCGATTGGAACTCAAGGTTCTGTTGAGTTTCGAGGATGTGAATGATTTTGCCGAACAGCTTCCCCCGCCTCAAAGCCACGATTTTTGTCAGATCAATGCCCTGATGGGGCTCATTGGCCATGCCCATGAAGGGTTTGCTTGGTATCTGTCCGACCTGGTTGACCAGATCCAACCGGACCAACTGCTCGGCGTCATCGCCCAAGAACGGTTGAAGCAAGATACAAAGGCCCTGTTCGGCTTTACACCGAAGCTAAAGCACAAGAGCAATTACCCGTCCCATTGCCAAACCCTATCTGCGCGAGGGCGTGCCAACCTGGCCTGGGCCCTTCGCGCCGACTATCAAACCCTCAAGACGCTTTCCGTCCTCGCCGACCGCGCCGGGACACCCATGTCGGTCGCCTACACACCCTCCGTCGGCGCCATTCCGCTCGGTTAGCGCTGGGATAGTTTGGGAATTTAGGGGTGGTAGGCCTGGAGGGACTCGAACCCCCAACCAGACCGTTATGAGCGGTCGGCTCTAACCATTGAGCTACAGGCCCCCATTTGCGGGTGCAGGGCGAATTAGCACGACATGACAATGTCATAAAGGCCCGGTTCATATTGGAGGGCGTAGCTTTTTCAGATGGACACGGTCGGCGTCCGCCTGTTGGCTGGCCCGGCCCTTTGGAGAGACCCTCATGACCCCTGCCCATCCTCGTCCTTTCGCGCGTCCACTGCGGGTGGCCAGCCTTGGTGTGCTGCTGGTCGGGCTGACTGTCGGTGCTGCCAGCGCCCAGACCCTGCCCAGTCCCAAGCTCCATCTCAGCGCCTATGGCGAGGTCAAGGCCGCGCCGGATCGGGCTGCGATCAGTGTCGGGGTTCAGACCCTCGCCCCGACGGCGGCACAGGCCATGGCTCAGAACCGAGAGCGGATGGCCAAGGTCATGGCCATGTTGATGAAACAGGGTCTGGCGGCGAGAGACATCCAAACCTCATCCATCGACCTGAATGCGCAATATAGCTACGTCCAGAACGAGGCACCCAAGCTGACCGGCTATCAGGCCTCGAACGCGGTGACGATCATGGTCAATGACTTGCCGCGCCTTGGGCCGGTGCTCGATGCCGTGGTCGAGGCCGGGGTCAATCAGGTCAATGGCATCAGCTTTGGCTTCAAGAACGCCCAAGGGCTGGAGGACGCCGCGCGGCTGGCCGCCGTAAAGGCCCTAAAGGGCAAGGCCGATCTCTATGCCAGCGCGACGGGATACCGCTCTGTGCGGTTGGTCAACCTCTCCGAAGGCGGCGGCAGTCCTGAGCCGCGCCCCATAGCCCTGATGGCCATGGCCAAGATGGGCGCTGATGGCGGCTCGACCCCTGTGTCCGGGGGTGAACTCAGCATAAGGATCGATGTGACTGGGGACTATGCGCTGGCTCCCTAGCGCCTATGTCTGCGGCCAGAGCCCGGCCTTAGCGAAGGCGGATTTCAGGCGGATCTGCAGTTCGCGGCCGGGCAAGGCGTTCTGGCCCTCCATCGAGACGGCAAAGACCAGATCGCGCTCGGGGCTATTGAGCCGCCCGACCCACCAGCCGACATTGCGCGAGCCATCGGCTTGGCTAGAGCAGGTGCCGGTCTTGCCGCTCATCACCGATGCGCCGCGCGTCTCGTCGATCATGATCTTGGCGACGGTGGCTGTGGTCAGGGGGTTGGTCGACAGGCGGCCCGTATATAGCCGATTGAGGAAATCAGTCTGCTGGCGGGTCGAGATGGTCAAGCCACCGCCGACCTCTGGGCCAAGCCAGAACTGATCGACCGGGCCGGCTGGATCGCCTGACCCATAGTTCATGGCCTTGAGCCGCTTAGCATAGGTGTCATGGCCGATCTGGCGCGCCACCCGCTGGAACCAGGGCACCATCGAGCGCTTAAAGGCGGTCTCCAGATTGGCGTCGGTTTCCCAAGACTTCAGCGCCTGAGGCTTGCCGTCCCACTTGATCACCTCGTCCGGCTTAATGACGCCCTCATCCAGCCCGATCAGGCTGTTGGCGATCTTGAAGGTCGAGCAGGGCGGCAGGGGCCTCATGCAGGTGGTATTGGAGCCATAGACATAGACCTCGCGGCCCGTCGTGCGGTCGGTGAGGGTCAAGCAGGTGCCCTGCCCGCCGAAACTGGCGTCGACGATGCGGTTCAGGGCCTCGGCATTGATCGCGGGCGTCTTTGCGCTGCCGGGCAGCGGGGCCTTCTGTTCCGGCGAGCAGGCCGCAACCCCCATGGCCGTCACCATCAAGACGCTAAGCGCGACGCGGTAGACCGACCTGTGGATCACGGAGACCTCCTTCAGAGGGAACTTGGTAGGGAGCGGGGACGGCCTTTGCCGCCCCCTATCCTTAACCTATTTGCCGGTCCATTGCGGCGCACGTTTTTGTGCAAAGGCCATCGGGCCTTCGACAAAGTCCGCTGACTTGAAGAGCGCCGAGACGGCAGGATATTTGCCTTGGCCGCTGATCGCCTCTTCCAGCGTCTGTTCTAGACCCATCTGGATCGCCTGCTTGGAGGCGCGGATGGACATGGGGCTGCATTCGCAGATCATCTGAGCCCAACGATTGGCCACCGCCATGAGCTGGTCATGAGGCGCGACCTCATTGACGAAGCCGAGCGCTGCGCCCTCTTCGGCCGAGACCCGGCGCGCGGTCAAGATCATGCCCATGGCGCGCTTCAGGCCGATCTGGCGTGGCAGGCGGTGCAGACCACCGGCCAAGGCCGCCAAGCCCACCTTCGGCTCTGGCAAGGCAAAGACTGCCTTTTCCGAGGCAATGATCAGGTCGCAGGCCAGAGCAATTTCAAAGCCGCCGCCCATGGCCACGCCATTGACCGCTGCGATTAGCGGCTTGGTCAGATCAAAGCGCGAAGTCAGGCCTGCAAAGCCGCTGGGGGGAGAGCCCATCTTGCCGCCCGTCGCCTGGTGCTTCAGGTCATTGCCAGCGGAAAAGGCGCGGTCGCCTGCACCGGTGACAATACCCACCCACTGATCAGGGTCGGCGGAAAAGTCGTTGAACACCTCGTGCAACTCGAAATGGGCTTCGGAGTGGAGCGCATTCATCACGTCGGGACGGTTCAGGATGATGGTCGTGATCGGGCCATTACGCTCGACCTTCACATGTTGATAGGCCATGGATCGTTTCCTCTTATGGTTATGGCTTAGGATATGACGGCTGCGGCGCGGGCGGTCAAACCGCCTTTAGGTCGCGCATATAACGCTTCCAGTTTTCGACATAGTGCAGGGCTGAGCCGGTCAGCATCTGGATCTGACCTTCACTGACCTCGCGGACGACCTTGCCGGGCGCGCCCATGACCATCGAATTGTCAGGGATTTCCTTGCCCTCGGTGATCAGGCAATTGGCCCCGATCAGACAGTTGCGACCGATCTTGGCCCCGTTGAGAATGATCGAGCCGATCCCGATCAGGCTATTGTCCCCGACGCTGCAGCCATGAAGCATGACCATGTGGCCGACGGTGACGTTCTTGCCGATGGTCAGGGGCGCACCATTGTCGGTGTGCAGGACGCTGCCATCTTGAATATTGCTGTTCTCGCCAATCTCAATGGGGTCATTGTCCCCGCGCAAGGTCGCGCCGAACCAGATGCTGGCATTTTTGCGCAGAATGACATTGCCGATCACCACCGCATTGGGCGCGATCCAATAGTCGCCTTCAGGCGGCAGAACTGGGGCCTTTCCGCTCAAACTATAGACCGTCATCCCGACATTCCTTTTTTCTTATAAAGTTCATGGTTAACCGCTCTGAAAGGCGCGTAGCATCATATTAGTCACGTGATTCGAGATGGCCATAGGTCTTCGACAGTCACGAGATCAGCCCGCCTCGCCGAGACGGGTTTGGATTGGAAACAGCGGAGCATCGCGTGTTTCGAACAGGGTTCAGACGGTCCCACGGACTGTCCCGTTCAAGATCGCAAGAAGGGCCCTGCGGCCCTGCCCCCAGCGTCGTCGCTGCATCCCATCCTCATCTGACCAAAGGGCGGTCCATCGCGGACGCGCCCTTTTTTATTGCCCTTTTTCCAGTCCAATTGCGGAGGCTTCCATGACCAAAAGAGCCCTGAAGCGTATGGTGCGCGAAGGTGCGTTTGACGCCGGACAGTTTGAAGACCCCAAGGTTCGCCGCTTGCCGGTCGAACGCGGATGGTCTCCGATCGGCACCCACGCTGCTGGACCTGACCGAGACGCGGACCGGGAACAGGGCTATGTCAAAACCATAAAACCCAAATCCATCGGTCAAAAACAGTTGATGGATGCCATCGATGCCAAGGCCATGGTGCTGGCCCTCGGCCCTGCAGGTACAGGCAAGACCTATCTAGCCATCGCCAAGGCTGTTGAGGCGCTAGAGGCCGGAACGGTGGGCCGCATCGTCCTGTCACGCCCTGCGGTGGACGCGGGCGAATCCATCGGCTTCTTGCCCGGCGATATGGAGGACAAGCTCGCCCCCTACCTTCGGCCCCTGTTCGATGCCCTCGCTGATCGCCTGTCGATGAAAAGGGTTCGGGCCCTGATGGCCGAGGGGGCGATTGAGATCGCGCCGCTGGGCTTCATGCGCGGACGGACGCTCAACAATGCCTTTGTCGTCATGGACGAGGCGCAGAACTGTACCTATGCCCAACTGAAGATGCTGCTGACCCGTCTGGGCTGGCATTCGACCATGGTGGTGACGGGCGACCCACACCAGTCAGACCTACTTCCGGGGGTGTCTGGTCTGGCCGAGGTCGCCAACCGTTTCGAGGCGCTGGACAATGTCGCGGTCGTCCGGCTTGCCGATGTCGATATTGTCCGCCACCCGCTGGTGGCTGAGATGCTGGGCGTTCTCTAAGACCCACCCAACCTAAAAGAATGGCGGGGGGTGAGAGCCCTCCGCCATTGTCGTTTAGCCGTTCAGATCTTCGGCCAAGATAGCCATCTCGAACATGTAGGAACCGGCCTCGTCCTCATCTTCGAAGACCACGCCGATAAACTCATCGCCGACATAGACCTCGGCGGAGTCCTTTTGCTTCGGACGGGCCTTCAGGTTCACCGTGGCATTGGCAAAGGTGGTCTTCAGGTGGGCCTCGATACGGGCCATAGCTTTGGCGTCCATGATAGGACCTCCTGGAGTTAGAATTGGGTGTTCAGTGTTGAGCCGGACCCTAGCGTCATCCGCGCCCAGAGCAAGCCCCAAGCCTTGGCTAAATGACGTAGTCGTACAAAGCTTCGGCAAGGGTGTGGTCCATGGTCCGCGCGGGCTCTTCGCCGGTGGGACAGTTGACCAGACGGGCCGGAACGCCAGCCGCCGTGCAATGGGCCGGGACGGGCTTAAGAACGACCGAGCCAGACGCGATCTTGGCATAGTCACCGACCAAGATATTGCCCAGCACCTTGGCGCCCGCGCCCAGCAGCACGCCGCGGCCGATCTTGGGGTGACGATCCCCGCGCTCAGCACCCGTGCCGCCCAGCGTGACGCCATGCAGCATCGAGACCTCATCGCCAACAACAGCCGTCTCACCAATAACGATGCCGGTGCCATGGTCGAAGAACACGCCCGACCCGATCACTGCGCCCGGATGGATATCGACCTGGAACAGCTCTGAACAGCGGCTCTGCAGATAGAAGGCCAAGGTGTCACGGCCCTGCCCAAACAGCCAATGGGCCACGCGGTAGGTTTGCAGGGCTTGGAACCCTTTGAAGAAGAGGAACGGCTGGACATAGCCCTTACAGGCCGGATCGCGCTCGAAGACAGCCCGCAGATCGGCTTCGGCGCTGGTCACGAGGCTGGGGTCAGCCGCAAAGGCCTCTTCGACAATTTCCCGCATGCTCATGGCCCGCAGTTCTTCGTCGCTGAGCTTGCGTGCCAGTTGATAGGATAGGGCCGAGGCCAGATCATCGTGCTTCAACAGCACGGCATTGAGCATCGAACCCAGCGTTGGCTCAGTCGTAGCAAGGTGCGCGGCCTCGTTGCGCAAGGCGGCCCATACGGACGGGACAGTGTGCGCTGACACGACTTCCAGATGTTTTGGCATCGATCCTGCTCCTCAATCCCATTCCAACGAGCAGCCTATCTTAGCATAAGTTCTGCCAAGTCACGCCTGATCTCGCCACTCACCGCCATGTGGTGCGCGCGAAGTAGCATGGTGAGGGTTATCAAATCACGCATATGACCGGCTAGGGCCACCGCCAAGGCCTCCTTGAATGGCACGCGGGCCATGGCAAAAACCTCTGTATCGTCTGGCTCGACCGGAACAGGCGACAGGTCTAGCGCCAAGAAGCCAAGGCCGCGCTCGTCGGTGATCGAGTTCGAAACATCAAAATCCAGCACCTGAAACCAGTCCTGCGCCTCCAGCCCCGCCTCTTCGCGCAGTTCACGCTTCGCTGAGATGAGGGGGTCAATATGCTTGGCCCCGCCGCCCTCGGGGATTTCCCAAGAATAGGTGCCCGATGGAAAGCGATGTTGCCCCACCAATGTCACGGTTCCGTCCGAATGGAGCGGTAGGATGCCCAGGGCGAGATTCTTCATCCCGACCAGTCCATAGAGCGCCTTAGCCCCGGTTGGCGCGACGGCGTCAAACTCGTCGACGGTGATCCAAGGGTTCTCATAGACCGGTCGATGGGCCAGCCTTTGCCAAGCCGGTCCCTTGAGGGCCATCCAACTGGGTTTATCCACCATGAACTCGGCCCCTCGTCATTTGGCCCATTGCCGTTGGCTCTAAGGGTTTATAGCTAGAACCATCGCGCCCCGAAGCAGAGAAAGTCACCGGCCATGTCCTTGAACCTGCCACAGGCCCCTGAATTTGGCGCAGCCCTCCCGCTGGGCGAGCGAAACGATGCTGTTCTAGCCTTCTTGGCCTTGCGCCGGTCGGCCTCTGCGTCAGCCCTGATGGCTCCCGGACCCGATGCCGCGACACTGGATGATCTGCTGCGCATCGCCGCAAGGGTCAGCGACCATGGCAAGCTCTTTCCTTGGCGCTTTATCGTTCTGGAAGGTGCCGCCAAGGCCCGCTTTGCCGAGCGGCTCGCCGCCGTTGCGACGGAGCGCCCCGATGCCGAAAAGGCCGCCAGCGCCCTAGTCAAGTTGACCACCCCGCCCCTCGCGGTCGCGGTCGTGTCGCACATCACGGGCGAGAAAATCCCCGAGTGGGAACAGATCCTGTCGGCAGGCGCGGTCTGCTCGACCCTCGTCAATGCCGCGTCTGCTGCAGGCTTTGGGGCCAACTGGATCACAGACTGGTACGCCTATGATCCCAAGGCCGCAGCCTTGCTAGGACTTGTCCCAGGCGAGCGGGTGGCAGGCTTTGTCTATGTCGGCACGGCCAAGGACGCCCCGCTCGAGCGGGTGCGACCAGACATCGCGACTCTGACCACCGTTTGGAACGGTTAGGCCCCGGACGCGGCTGACGGCTGGCTCTGCAAGGTCTTGCCTGTCAGCGCCGAGGTTTCCGTTACCCCTGCCCGATCGACTTCAAACGGTGAGACCGGACGAGGCGCCGTAGCCTTAGCGGCCGTGGCGGCACCTTCAGACCCTGCGTCTAGGCCGACAACCTTCTGAACCGCCGCATCGATCTGAGCGGCCTGCGGCAAGAGGCTGGCATAGATCGCCTGATTGGCCGCGTCTAAGGCCGGCGCCGCAAGGCCCGGTCCAGCGATTGGCAAGGCTGGCACATAGGTGCCGCTGCCAAAGCGATAGAAGATGTGCAGGCCAACCTGAGCCACTCGCAGCAACTTTGCGCCCCACTCTGGCGACACTGACGTGGTGTGGAAGTGAGTGGCCTTACCGACCTGCGACACGGTTACGCCGTCAAGGGCCCGCGAGGCCACGCGCTCAGCCCGATGCCAAGCCGCCCGGTCCAGAGGCAGCCGCATAGAGCCATCGCAAGCAAAACTGAACTGACAGCCGCCGCGATGATCCGCGCGCTGGAACACGACGCCGCAGATGGTTTTTGGGAAGGCGGGATGGCGGACACGGTTGAGCACCACCTGTGCCACAGCCGCTTGGCCAGATGGGGTTTCCCCACGCGCTTCGTAATAGACCGCTTGGGTCAGGCAGTCTAAATCCCGCGCGCCGGTCAAGGCGTTGAACCGGCCCCCGCGCAGGGGCGGCAGGCTGAGACGGGTCGTGTCTGTGTAGCTGGCGCGCATCAGAAGGCCGCGGGCATCGATACGGCCTTGCGAGCGACTGTCCATGGTCGAACGACGCTCAAGCCTCAAAGCAAAAAGAGCCGCCTGGCGCTCTTGGTCCACGCCTGTGGCTACAAAATTTGGGTCGTGACGGCGGGCAATATGCAAAGCTCCGGCATCGGCCCTACCGGCCTGCTCGGTCAATGCTGTGTCTGAAAAGCCCGACGATGCGGCATCAGCAAGGCGTTCGATCTTGGCATGGCTTGTCGCCGTTTGTGCCAGCCCACCTGCAAGGTAAAGGCCACCGAGCGCCAGTCCGAAAGCCGATCCCAGTGATGCGGCGACGACCAGCGCGCGCAGATCAGCGCGAGCTTCAGTTACAAGGGTCAAAACTGTCTTATCCTGTACGGCGAGGGCCAGTGCGCCCCCCTGTAGTCGATGCCAAAACCCGATCTCTCTAAGGTCTTGAAACCGGTGGCTGAACCCGCTTGGGGTCCGAACCGCAGTCCGTCTTATGACCGCTATATGTCAGTCCTGAGGCAGACTCGCAACCGCTTCGGTCATTTCTAATCCGCGCTGAGTCGCAAGCTTAAACCCGGCAAATCAGATTTTTTCAGCCCAATCAGTAACTTATAAGATAGTTTTTACACGCTTAAATCGCGCAAATAAATTGGGGACAACCGCTTTATCCACAGGGAATTTAGCCTTCCGTTCGAGAATCAAGCAGCGAATCGAGAATCGGTTGAGGGGATTCGCCCTTAAGCAGACCCCGGCCCGGAGTGGAGAGGCAAAGACCTAAGGCGTCATTGCGAGCCGTGAAATGCCGAAGCAACCTAGGGCAATATCAACTCCGGTCCGTGTCAGTCCCCTGGGTTGCTTCGCTTCGCTCGCAATGACGCGGTATATCAAAGCCCTTTCCCCCCTTGAGGGGGAGAGGGTTGGGAGTAGGGGGTGTTCATCCCCTACCCTCGCCGCCGCGTTCCCCGCGAAGGGGGCAGCGGGCCGCTTACCGCCAGTGTGAACGGGTCTGGGTCCCCGCCTTCGCGGGGAAGACGGGGAGTCCCACTTCCTCTTGCTTCGACGGGCTCAGCATGAGGAAGAAGGATAGGTCCGTGTTTTCTCAGTCATCCTCATCCTGAGCCTGTCGAAGGACGAGGATGGCATTCACGATCCGTGCGTATACCCGTGCTTCGACAGGCTCAGCATGAGGAAGGGGGGAACCCAAGCCCATCCCAATCCCTTAACTATCCAAGAAGCTCCGCAGCTTGCGCGACCGGCTGGGGTGCTTGAGCTTGCGCAGGGCCTTGGCTTCGATCTGGCGGATGCGTTCGCGGGTCACGCTGAACTGTTGACCAACCTCTTCGAGGGTGTGGTCGGTATTCATGCCGATACCGAAGCGCATACGCAGGACCCGCTCTTCACGCGGGGTGAGAGAGGCCAGAACCCGTGTGGTGGTTTCGCGCAGGTTGCTCTGGATCGCCGCATCGATGGGCAGGACGGCGTTCTTGTCCTCGATGAAGTCGCCCAGATGACTGTCTTCCTCGTCCCCGATGGGGGTTTCCAGAGAGATGGGCTCCTTGGCGATCTTGAGGACCTTGCGGACCTTTTCCAGCGGCATGGCCAGCTTTTCGGCCAGCTCTTCGGGCGTCGGCTCGCGGCCGATCTCGTGCAGCATCTGACGGCTGGTGCGGACGATCTTGTTGATCGTCTCGATCATATGGACCGGGATGCGGATGGTGCGCGCCTGGTCAGCAATCGAGCGGGTAATGGCCTGACGGATCCACCAGGTCGCATAGGTCGAGAACTTATAGCCCCGGCGATATTCAAACTTATCGACCGCCTTCATCAGGCCGATATTGCCTTCTTGAATGAGGTCGAGGAACTGCAGGCCGCGGTTGGTATATTTCTTGGCGATGGAGATCACGAGACGCAGGTTGGCCTCGACCATTTCCTTCTTAGCCTGACGGGCCTCGCGCTCACCCTTTTGCACGGTCTGGACGATGCGGCGATAGTCGTCGATCGGCACACCGGTTTCGGTGGCCAGCACAGCGATCTCTTGGCGGATATCGCTGATCTGACCCGCATCGTTCTCGGCGAACTTGGTCCAGCGCACGCCCAACTCACGAACCTTTTCGTGCCAGTTGGGATCGAGCTCGGTGCCGTAATAGGCCTTCAGGAATTCAGGGCGCGAAATACCGTAGGAATCGGCCAGGCGCAGCAGACGCCCTTCCAGAGCAATCAGACGCCGATTGATGGCGTAGAGCTGATCGACGAGGGCCTCGATACGGTTATTGTTCAGCTTCAAGGTCTTGAGGTGCTGAATGATCACCGCCGAGCGGGCCTCATAGCCCTTACGGTCAGCGTCCGGCAGGTCTTCACCGCGCAGGCGGCTCATGACCAGCTTTTCTTGCAGCTTGCGGAAGGCTTCGAACTCGCTGGCAATGGCGTCGAGAACGACCATCACCCCTTCGCGCAGCTCACCTTCCATCGCTGAGACGGTGGGGCCTGCCCCATCATCAAAATCATCGTCGTCGCCATCACCGTCACCCTCGCCCATCATGGGCTCAGGCTGGGGACCGGCTTCAAGGGCCGCAGCCGCAGCCTCTTCAGCGACCACAGCAGCAGCGGCGCCCATGACGCCGCCATAGGTCTGTTCAAGGTCGATCACTTCGCGCAGCAGAATGCGGCCCGTACCCAACTCTTCGCGCCAAACCATGATGGCTTCGAAGGTCAGGGCGCTTTCGCACAGACCCCGGATCATGGTGTCGCGACCGGCTTCGATCCGCTTGGCGATGGCAATTTCGCCTTCACGCGACAGAAGCTCAACCGAGCCCATTTCGCGCAGGTACATGCGCACGGGGTCGTCGGTGCGGTCGAAGGCGTCAGGCTTGGTGGTCTCGATGACGGCGGCTTCTTCGCGCACCACCACTTCGCCGCCCTCGGCATCCTCTTCGGCCTCAACCACGTTGACGCCCATCTCGCTGAGCATTGCGAGGGTGTCTTCGATCTGCTCAGAGGTCACTTCCTCAGAGGGGAGGACCTTGTTCAGTTCGTCCATGGTCACATAACCACGGGTCTTGGCCTGCTTGATGAAGCGCTTTACGCCCGCATCGGTGAGGTCGAGCAAGGGACCGTCAGAATTGGATTCGGTTTCTTGCGTCTCAGCCGTATTGCTCATGTGCATCTCCGGTCCCGACGGCGCGCAGCACGCGTCAGGAAAATGGCTAAGGGCGGCCCGTCAAGGCCCCTGCGCTCAGGGATCGACGTCCGTCCAAAAGGTTCCAGTCTTGATCGCACGACGTAGACCGTCCCGTTCCAGCTTCAACCGCATGAACTCTGCTGCGTCGGAAACGTTAGCGTCATCGCCCGAACCCAGTCCGGATTTTGCCGCCAATAGGGCACGTTCCAGTGCAGCCATTCGGATGAGACCATCGAAGGCGTGCGACCATTGGGACTTAGCATCTGCGAGCGAAGCATCCTGGTTCAGGAAAGGGGCGCCTGCATTGAGGGCCGCCTTATCGATCTCGCTCAGCAAAATACTGAATCCTACAGACGCCAGATGGCGTGTGAGGGCCTCTGTGTCAAGAACGTCACTGTCCAGACGCAGACGAATGATTTCTTTAGCCAACTCGTCCAGTGCTTGATCCCCAAAGCCATGGACCTGCAAAACCTCCAAAACCGGGTCAAGCCAGGCAGGATTTTGCAGTGCAGCTTGAGCGACGGCAGCCACCAAAGGATCGAGGGACGCTGACAGACGCCGCGCCGCCGCGCGCCCTTCTTGGGTATTGATCAGGGGCGGAACATAGGGGCCCGAGCCTGGCTTTCGCGGCACGAAGGGTGCCCGCGCTGGCCGATTTTGGCCATAGCCCCCCTGCCCTGCCCCTTGAGCTGGCGCATTAAGCGCATCCACGCGGCGCAAGAGATCATTACGATATTCTTGGGACAGGTCCTTGTCTTGGATGGTCGCGGCTGCTGCTCTGAGCCGCGCCTTTAGACCCGCGCGCCGCTCTGGCGTATCCAGCGGTTCGGCATCGCGTTGCAGAGCGAACAGGGCCTCGACGAAGGGCACAGTCTGGGACAGTTGCGCCTTGAGCGCCGCAGCCCCCTGTTCACGCAGCACATCATCCGGGTCCTTGCCGCCGGTGACGATGGCAAAGCGAAGGGACCGACCGGCTTTCAGCAGCGGCATAGCCCGCTCGATAGAGCGCGCGGCAGCCCGTTGGCCTGCACCGTCACCGTCAAAGCAAAGGGTCGGTTCGGGGTGGAGCCGCCAGAGCCGTTCCATCTGCTGTTCAGTCAGGGCCGTGCCCATTGGGGCCACGGCCGCAACGCCTGCGCGCTGACAGGCAATGACGTCCATATAGCCTTCAACCACCACCAGCCCGACATCGACCGGCCCACCCGTCGAAGCCGCCCCGACGGAGCCGGTGGAGAGAAGCTTGCGCGCCTCAAACAGGCCATAGAGCAGGTCGCCCTTATGGAAAATATCCGTCTCTGGCCCGTTGAGATATTTGGCCCGCGCTTGGGGATCGAGCGCCCGCCCGCCGAACGAGACCACCTTGCCCCTCGGATCGGTGATCGGGAACATGATCCGGTCGCGGAAACGGTCATAGGGCGCGCCGCCATCCTCGGGCGCGATCAAGAGACCGGCCTCGACCAGTTCGCGCGGCTGAGCCCCCTTTGCGACCAAATAGTCCTTCAAGGCCGTGCGACCGGCAGGGGCATAACCAATGCCAAAGCGGGTGCGGTCAGCCTCTGGCAGGGCGCGGCGATCCAGATAGGCCCGCGCCTCGGTGCCGACCGGGCGGCGCAGTTCGGCCTCGTACCAAGCCGCCGCCAAGACCAGCCAATCGGTCAGGGACTGTTGCTGTTTCTCGCGCTGAATGGCTTGAGGGTCTTGCGCGGGCAAAGGCACGCCTGCCTCGGCGGCCAAGCGTTCGACCGCCTCCATAAAGCTTAGGCGCTCGGTTTCTTGTAGGAAGCTGATCAGGTCGCCATGTTTTCCGCTCGAAAAACAGTGATAGAAGCCCTTGTCATCATTGACGAAAAAGGACGGGGACTTTTCCTTGGTGAAGGGGGAAAGGCCCGCATATTCACGCCCCTGCCGCCGCAGCTTCACCGTTTTTCCGATCACATCGGACAGGCGAAGGCGGGACTTGATCTCATCAAGGAAGCGGTCATCAAAGCGCACGGACCCACTATAGCGCCGCTTGGCCGGGGCTGCACCCCCCCTCAGCCATCAGACGCTCGACCATCGCCACCCAATCGGGCACTTCAGAGATCGAGGCCAGTTGCACATAGCGCGGATGGTCCACCGGCGGGTCGGCCATCTCGTGCGCCCAAGTCATGACATAGGGGATATAGGCCGCCCAAGCACCTGCTGCGATCGGGGGCAAGATGTCGGACTTGACCGAATTGCCGATCATCACCGCCCGGTCGGCCCCCGTGCCGTGACGCGAGAAAATGGTGCTGTAAGAGGCCGCCGTCTTTTCAGAGACCACTTCGACACCATGGAAAAGCTCGCCCAGGCCCGATCTCGCCAGCTTATTTTCTTGATCGAACAGGTCGCCCTTGGTGATCAGAACTAGCCGCCAGCGCGCCGACAGAGCCGCAAGGGCCGCCTCTACACCCGGCAAGGGCTCGACCGGATGGGACAGCATGTCCCGGCCCGCCGCCAAGACCTCTCGCGTCACCGCCGCAGGAATATCCCCGCAGGTCAGTTCCAGCGCCGTCTCGAGCATCGACAGGGTAAAGCCCTTGATGCCATAGCCATAGAACTGAAGGTTCTTGCGCTCCATAGCCGCCAGGCGCTCCAGCAGATGGTCCTCATCGGCCCAAGGCTTCAAGAGGTCCGCAAACCGCGCTTGGGTCAGCCGAAACACCGTCTCATTGTGCCAAAGCGTATCATCAGCATCGATGCCGACTGTGGTGATGGTCATGGGGAAGCCTTTTGCCTATTGCCGCCCTTATAGAAGAGTCGAATGATCCCGTCATGGCTTGACCCGAGGCCGCCT
>CANFKD010000063.1 GCA_947447115.1 Caulobacteraceae bacterium | reverse complement strand
CGGGTCCTGTCGGGCCTGATGAAGCGCAAGGGCGGCTTTGACGCCATCATTGTTGAAACCACAGGCTTGGCCGATCCGGGGCCGGTGGCCCAGACCTTCTTTGTCGATGAGGACGTCAAGGCCCGCACCCAGCTCGATAGTGTCACCACGGTGGTGGATGCCAAGCATGTGCTCCTTCGCCTGTCAGACAGCCGCGAGGCCCGCGAACAGATTGCCTTTGCCGACCAGATTGTCTTGAACAAGGCCGATCTGGTGTCCGAGCAGGATCTGCGGATGGTCGAGGCCCGCCTGCGCCGTCTCAATCCGCTGGCACCGATCCACCGTGCCCAGCGCTCAAACGTGCCGCTGGATGCGATTTTGGGCCGAGGCGGCTTTGATCTAGAGCGCATCGTCTCCATCGAGCCAGAGTTCCTCAACCCTGCCCATGGCGAGGATGGCCACGTCCACGACGAACATTGTGACCACGATCATGGGCATGACCACGGCCATCACCATCATGACCACGACCACGGGCATGATCATGCCAAGGCGTCGGACATTCATGATGACGATATTCGCGGCATCAGCCTTCGCCTCGACCGCCCGCTCGATGGGGGCAAGATCACGACTTGGCTCAATGACCTGCTCGCAGCGCAAGGCCCCGACATCTTGCGGGCCAAGGGCATTATTGATGTAGCAGGTGATGAGCGACGTCTGGTCTTCCAGGCCGTGCACATGATCTTAGAGGGCGACTTCCAGCGGCCTTGGAATGCCACCGATCAGCGCCATAGCCGCCTTGTCTTTATCGGTCGCGACCTCGATGAGGCCAAGCTGCGGGCAGGTTTTGAGGCCTGCGCCGCCTAGGCTCAAGGATAGGCCCCTCCACAGGCAGCCAAGGGTGCCTATGGAGGCATAGGCTCTAGTCTTCGGGGGTGTCCGATAGAGGCCGGTCATAGGCGGCCATGGTCGCCATGTTCAAAATGCCTGACACGGACGAGGACAGCGGGCAGATCTGCACCGGGCGCGACATGCCCAGCAAGATCGGACCCAGAACCGTCGCGCCGCCCAGCGCCTGCACCAGCTTGGTGGAGATCGAGGCGGAGTGGATGGCAGGCATGATCAGGACATTGGCGTCGCCGGTCAGGCGGCTGAAGGGATAGTTGGCGCGGGCCGTGGCATCGAGGGCCAGCTCCGGGCTCATCTCGCCTTCATACTCAAAGTCGATCCCGTCCATCTCGTCGAGCGTCGCCACGGCTTCCCGCACCTTTTCGGAGCGCAGACCCAGCGGCGTGCCAAAGCTGGAATAGGACATGAAGGCCAGACGCGGCTTGAAGCCGAGAAGACGCACGGCGCGCGCAGCCTCAATGGCGATCTCAACCAGTTCGTCGGCTTCGGGCATTTCGGTGACATTGGTGTCGGCGATGAACAGGGTCCGGCCCTTAGTTAGGACGATGGACATGCCCATGACGCGGCCAGCAGGGGCCGGGTCGATGGCGCGCAGGACCTCTTCGAGCACCTGATCGTACGAGCGGGTAACGCCGGTGACCATGCCGTCTGCGTCGCCCATAGCCACCATACAGGCGGCAAAGGAGTTGCGGTCCTGATTGATTAGGCGCTGCACGTCACGCTGCAGGTAACCCTCACGCTGCAGGCGGTTATAGAGATAGTCGACATAGTCCGAATTGCGGTCGGACATGCGGGCATTGACCACTTCCAGCGGGTTCTCTTCGGGATCGATCCCGGCCAGACGCATGTTCTGATGCACCAGCTCTTCACGGCCGACCAAGATGGCATTGCCAAGGCCTTGGCTTTGGAACGCATAGGCGGCGCGGATGACCGAGGCCTCTTCGCCCTCGGCAAAGACGATGCGCTTCTTAGGCGCGCTTTGCACCGCGCCGGAGATCTTTTGCTGGAAGGCCGCTGTTGGATCGAGGCGCTGGGCCAGCGAGGCGCGGTAGGCGTCCATATCTTCGATTGGCTTGCGCGCAACGCCCGTATCCATGGCCGCTTGGGCGACGAAGGGGGGGACATAGCTCATCAGGCGCGGGTCGAACGGTGAGGGGATAATATATTGCGGGCCGAACTTGAGCTGACGGCCATGATAGGCGGCGGCGACCTCATCGGGCACGTCTTCACGGGCCAACTGGGCCAAGGCGTTGGCGCAGGCGATCTTCATCTCGTGATTGACCCGGCGGGCCCGCACATCCAGCGCGCCGCGGAAGATGTAGGGGAAGCCGAGAACATTATTGACCTGATTGGGATAGTCCGACCGGCCCGTGGCGACGATGGCGTCCGGACGCACGGCGTGAACCTCTTCGGGCGTAATTTCCGGGTCCGGATTGGCCATGGCGAAAATCAGGGGATTGGGGGCCATCGACTTGACCATCTCTTGGGTCAGGGCGCCCTTGGCCGACAGGCCGATAAAGACATCCGCCCCGACCATGGCATCGGCCAAGGTCCGGCAGCTGGTCTCAACCGCATGGGCCGACTTATACTGGTTCATGCTCTCGGTGCGGCCGCGGTAGATGACGCCGGTGGTGTCAACGGCGATGCAGTTTTCTGCGCGCACGCCCATGGCCTTCATCAGGTCGAGCGAGGCAATGCCTGCTGCGCCAACGCCGCAGAGCACCAGCTTCACATCTTCGAGGCGGCGACCTTGAATATGGCAGGCATTGATTAGGCCAGCGGCCGAGATGATTGCCGTCCCGTGCTGGTCATCGTGGAACACCGGAATATCGAGCAGTTCCTGCAGTTCGCTCTCAATACGGAAACATTCAGGGCTCTTAATATCCTCCAGATTGATGCCGCCGAAGGTGACGCCAATGTTCTTGATGACGGTGATGATCTCGTCGGGATCCTTGGAGGTCACCTCGATGTCGATGGAATCGACATCGGCAAAGCGCTTGAACAGCACAGCCTTGCCTTCCATCACCGGCTTGGAGGCCAGAGCCCCCAGATCGCCGAGACCCAAGATGGCCGTGCCATTTGAGATCACCGCCACAAGGTTGCCCTTGGACGTATAGTCATAGGCTAGGTCTGGATTTTCCGCGATGGCGCGTACCGGTACCGCAACCCCGGGCGAATAGGCCAGCGACAGGTCGCGCTGGGTATCCATGGGCTTGGTCGGGATGATGGCGATCTTGCCCGGCGTTGGGTACTTGTGGAACGCCAAGGCTTCTTCGTCAGTGAAAGTACGCTTTTCGGTGGTCATGATGTCCCGCGGATCTTGCAAGCCAGGTTCAAATTGAGGCCGCACCCTAACGGCGCCGCCCCCCGGTCACAACCGCATCCATGAGGGGCTGAGGCAAATTCTACCGAATAAATAGGGTAAATATCCTGATGGGGACCTATTCAAACATCTGTTTAGGGTTTTGTGCCATTGATGTTGCGACAGATGGCGGTCTATCAATTGACCCATTGTTCAAGGAAAGCGGTTCGTTATGGCCTCGTCATCAGCTGTCACTATCGGTGTTGCCGGGGCCCTTGGGCGTATGGGTCAGGTCGTGACCGCTGCGTTGGATAGCCGCAGTGAAGCCCAAGGCGACGTGACCGTCAGCGCCCTATTCGACCGCGTGGGAACCGAAGGTAGCCTCAGTGGGACGCGTATCCTGACCTCGGCCATCGAGGCCATCGAGGCCAGCCGCGTCATTATTGATTTCACCCTGCCCAAGGCCTCTGCCGCCTTGGCGCGGTCCTGCGCCGAGCCTCGGGCTGTCGGCACCGTTCGTCCGGCCCTGATCATAGGCTCGACCGGATTTGATGCTGAAGATGAGGCGATGCTCACGGCGGCCGCAACCCAGATCGTCATTGTCCGTTCGGGCAACTTTTCGCTTGGCGTCAATATGCTGCTGGGTCTTGTGCGTCAGGCCGCGCGGGCGCTGGGACCTAAGGCCTATGATATTGAGGTGCTCGAGGCCCATCATCGCCGAAAGATTGATGCTCCTTCTGGGACCGCCCTAATGTTGGGCGAGGCGGCGGCGGCGGGGCGCGGCATTGATCTGGCCAGCCATTCAGACCGAGGCCGCGATGGCCTGACCGGGCCGCGCAAGGAAGGCGATATCGGCTTTAGCGTCCTGCGCGGCGGCGGCATTGTCGGCGAGCATAGTGTGCTGTTTGCCGCTGAAGACGAGATCTTGACCCTGTCCCATTCGGCGCGCGACCGAGGCCTATTTGCAAGGGGCGCGGTTGAGGCCGCGCTCTGGGCCGTCGCCCAGACCAAGCCCGGCCTCTATGATATGCAAGATGTCTTGGGTCTGAAGGCCTAGACCCCGGTCGACCCAAAGCCGCCAGCGCCGCGCGCGGTCTCATCAAGACTGTCGACCTGCTGCCAAGCGGCCTGCACCACCGGCGCGACCACCATCTGGGCAATGCGCTCGCCGCGCCGAATGATGAAGTCTTCTGCCCCAAGATTGATCAAGATGACCTTCAGTTCGCCGCGATAGTCGCTGTCGACCGTGCCGGGACTGTTGAGGCAGGTGATGCCAGCCTTGACGGCTAGGCCCGACCGGGGCCGGACCTGAACCTCAAAGCCTGCTGGAACCGCGATACACAGGCCCGTCGGGACCATGGTGCGCGATCCGGGGCGCAGAACCACTGGGGCCTCATCTTCGACCGCGGCGCGCAGATCCATCCCGGCAGCGCCTAAGGTCTCATAGGCTGGCAGGGGCAGGCCTTGAGCATGGGCCATCTGAACAACGGCGATGGTTGGGGCGGCAAGTCCAGTAGCGAGGGTCATGTCAGGGCCTTGGCAATTTGGATGGCGATCAGTTTAGCGACGTCAGATTTGGGAGCCTTTTCCCAGCGTTCGGTACCCTCAGGCGTGACGAGCAGAACCGTATTGTCCTCGCCGCCCATCACGCCGGGCTGGGTCACGTCGTTGGCGATGACCCAGTCGCAGCCCTTTTTGGTCAGTTTGGCGCGGGCGTGGGCTTCGACATCGTTGGTTTCCGCCGCAAAGCCGATGACCAGCTTGGGGCGGTTTGGACCTTGGGCCGCGAGGCCAGCCAAGATGTCCGGGTTCTCGATCAGGTTGATGGCGGGCGGACCGTCGGGGCCCTTCTTGATCTTGAGGGCACCTTCTTCAGCGGGGCGCCAGTCGGCGACGGCGGCCACGCAGATGGCGACATCAGCCGGCAGCGCCGCTTGGCAGGCGGCCTGCATCTGGATCGCGGTCTCGACATCGATGCGGTGCACTCCGGGCGGGGTGGGCAGGGCAACAGGTCCCGCAACCAGCGTCACCTCAGCCCCGAGCGCGCTCAAGGCCTGTGCAATCGCAAAGCCCTGCTTGCCACTCGAGCGGTTGGTGAGCAGGCGGACGGGATCAATGGGCTCGACGGTTGGACCGGCCGTAACCAGAGCGCGGCGTCCCTTGAGCGGTAGATTGCCCGCCATATCTTGGGACGCAGGCTCTTGGGTAAAGCGCTCCATGATGGCGACAAAGATGGCGGCTGGTTCGGCCATGCGGCCCGGTCCAAATTCACCGCAGGCCATGGCCCCGTCATCGGGTCCGACAAAGCTAATGCCGTCGCCAGCGAGGGTGGCGATATTGCGCTGGGTGGCGGGATGGTTCCACATCCGCACATTCATGGCCGGGGCCATCAGGACGGGCTTATCAGTGGCCAACAAGGCTGTGGTCGCCAAATCATTGGCCAGGCCATTGGCCGCTCTGGCCATCAGGTCAGCGGTCGCCGGGGCCACCACCACCAGATCAGCAGAGCGCGACAGCTGGATGTGGCCCATCTCGGCCTCATCGGTCAGTGAGAACAGTTCTTGATAGACCCTATCTTCGGACAGGGCCGCCAGCGACAGGGGGGTGACAAAGGCTTCGCCGCCCTTGGTCAGGATACATCGCACCGCAATGCCGGACTTGCGCAAAAGGCGCACCAGCTCAAGGCATTTGTAGGCGGCAATGCCGCCGCCCACGATCAACAGGACCCGTTTGTCACTCACCGTGCTGCGCTCCCAAGCCAGAGCCGATTGCATAGCGCTTTGCGAGCAGGCGGGCAAATGGCGCGAGGGTTCGTTCCCTAGGTCCCGCGTTTGACAAGGTCGAATATCGGAGTCAATCTACTTCAGATGGTGAAATTGGGGGGCTAAAAATGCGTATAATCAAGGGCGTCGCCCTATCGGCATTGGCCGTTCTAACCTTAGGGGCTCTCTGGTCTTGCGATGCGGGGCCGTCTGCTGTGCCCCATCGGGACAAGACCGAGGCGCGGATGGATGAGCGCGACAGCCGGGCTGAGCCTCAAGATCAATCCGATGTTCAAGGGGGGCGTCGTCCTCAGCGCGAGCGAGCAGCGTCGGATGATGTGCCGCTCGTCGATGGCGTGCCCATGTGGGGCGAAAGCCGCCGCTATAGCGCCCAAGAAAGTGCTGAGCGTCAGTTCGAACGCAACGGCAAGGCCTTTAGCGCGGATCGTCTGGATGACTATGTCGCCAAGGCCCATGCCTTTACCAGCCATCCGCCCAAGGGGGGCCAGACCCTATCGCGGCCCAATGGCGATACCCTGATCTATGACGCCAAGACCAACGTCTTTGCCGTGATGGCCAAGAGCGGGGCGCCTAAGGCCTTCTTCAAACCCGACGACGGGGCCGACTATTGGCAGCAGCAGGTCGATCGTCAAAAGAAGCAGGGCGACGATCCAACGGGCCGCTAGATCGTGCTTAAAACCTCATCCGATCCGGAATTCCAAGACTGGGAAAGGAAGAACCGCGCGCGATTGGTGAAGGCCCGATGGCAAGCCGCCAGTTTGATCCTTTTGTCTCTTATCTTGGTCTTGGCCGCGCCGGCTATCCTGTCCCATTACACCGATGAGATGGGGATGACGTTGCGCTGGGCCCGGATCGCGACCTGGGTCAGCTATCTGGCGGGCATGGCCCTCTATGTCGTCGGGCTCTATTGGGTGTGGCGGAGTTTAAAGGCACGGTATTAGCGGCGCGCGCTAACCGTTTAGAGACTTGAACACCAAAATTGCGGCTAAGGTCAGGGCGGTGCTGACGCTCAAGGCCAACCAGAAGGGGCTGATGCTAGGGGCGGTGGGCTCAGGCTGCGCGGGCTGGGTCTTGCGTTCGGCTTCGGCCAAACGCGCCAGGGATTGCAAAGCGCCGATGGCGTCTTGGACGAGGCCCTTGACCTTCTCGGAGGGTGACAGTTCTCGGGCGATCCAGCGGCGCACGACCGGCTCGGCGGCGGCCCAGATGTCGTGATCAGGATCAATGCGCCGCGCCACGCCCTCGACCGTAACCATAGTCTTTTGCAACAGGACCAGCTCGGGCCGAAGATGCATGTCGAACAGGGCGGTGATCTCGAACAGTTGCCCCAGCAGCCTGCCCATCGACACATCCTTGGCGCTGCGGCCAAAGATCGGCTGGCCCACGGCGCGTAGGGCTTGGGCGAAGGCGTCGACCGAATGGACGGCGGGCACATAACCGGCCTCAAAATGGATTTCCGCGACCCGTCGATAGTCCCGGCGCAGAAAACCCCAGAGGATTTCCGCCAGATAGCGTCGCTCGTCCGGTCCAATCCGCCCCATAATGCCATAGTCGACCGCGACGATGGCGGAGGGTGGACCGACAAACAGGTTCCCCTCATGCAGATCGGCGTGGAAAACCCCGTGATCGAGGGCTTGGGCCAAAAAGCCGCGCATCAGGCCATTGGCCAAGGCGGGGCGGTCTAGGCCGGGCTGTTCGAGCGATTGGGCCGATGAGAGGGGCTGTCCGTCTGCCCAGGTCAGGGTCAAGAAGCGCTTGCCGACCCCTTCCCAAACCACCTTGGGCGCGCTCATCCACCCGTCCTTGGCCATGACCTCGCCCAACTCGTCGGCGCCGGCCGCTTCGAGCCGTAGATCAAGCTCTAGGGTCAAGGACCGTGAGACGGTGGCCGCCAGATCGCGCGGCGCAAGGCGGCGGCTGAGCGGAACCAGCCGGTGGGCCAGATCGGCGGCAAGGGTCAAGACGGCCACATCCTTGGCCACAGCCTGCTCGATACCGGGCCGAAGAACCTTGACCGCAACGACGCGCCCATCGGCCAGAACTGCGCGGTGAGCCTGAGCGATGGAGGCTGCGGCCACGGCGGGCCCAAATTCAACAAACAGGTTCGAAATGGGCCGATCAATACCGGCTTGAACAATGGTGGTGGCCAGCTTGGTGTCAAAGGGCTGAAGCTGATCCTTGAGCCGCGCCAGATCGTCGGCAAAATCGACGCCCAAGATATCGGCTCGCGTGGATAGAAGCTGACCGAGCTTAATCGCGACCGGACCAAGACCCTCTAGGGCCTTGGCGAGGCGCTCGCCCGGCCGTCCTCGGCGCGATTGAGGCCCCGCCAATAGTCGTAATATCTTACTCAGCGCCACCAGCGGCGCGGGCATCAGGCCTTGCGCCTCACGCGGCAAAAGCGCGTCGGCACGCACCAGAACCCAACCCGCACCCAGAAGACGCAAGATAGCCATTAAACAGCGCGGCCTTGGTGCATGGCCGCGACGCCGCCGGTAAAGTTGGTCCAGCTGACCTGCGAAAAGCCCGCCTCGCGCATCAGGGCCGCGAAGGCCGCCTGATCTGGAAACCGGCGAATACTCTCGACCAGATATTGATAGGAGGCCCGATCCTTGGCCACCCACTCGCCAATGGCCGGGATGACGGCGAACGAATAGGCGTCATAGGCCTTGCGCAGGGCCTCAGTGACGGGGTGGGAAAATTCCAGACAGAGGAACCGTCCGCCCGGCTTCAAGACCCGCCGCGCCTCTTTCAAGGCCGCCAAGATGTCGGTGACATTGCGAATGCCAAAGGAGATGACATAGGCGTCGGCGCAAGCATCTGGCAGGGCGAGGCGTTGGGCATCACCAACAGACCAGACGATCTCTGGCTCGCCGCCGCGCTCGCGGCCCGCGCCGACCATCTCGGCATTATAGTCCATCACATAGATGCGGGCATCTTCGCCGCCGCGCCTTTGCTTGGCCGCCCGGGCCATCTTAGCAAAGCGCCGCGCCATGTCGCCGGTGCCGCCTGCGCAATCGATGATCACTTCGCCGGGCTGCGGATTGAGCCTTGAGGCCACCGCATCTTTCCACAGCCGATGAACCCCGGCGCTCATCAGGTCATTCATCAGGTCATAGCGCTTGGCCACCCGATCAAACACGCCGCGCACGAGGCCCGGCTTGTCGGACGCCGCGACGTCGGTGAATCCAAAGGTGGCTGTGGGGTGGGGGGAAGGCTCGCTCATGGCTCTGCTTTAAACCCGGTTGCGTTCTGCCGCAAACCGGACAAAGCGTCTTAGGAACATTCCTGCGCTTGCAGGGCCCCAATATGGACCATTTGCCCCATGCCTGAGTTACCTGAGGTCGAGACCGTCCGCCGAGGGCTTCAGCCGGTGCTCGAGGGCGCGCGCCTGTCGCGGGTCGAGCAACGCCGCCCTGACTTGCGCTTTGCCTTTCCCGACGGCTTTGTGCAGCGTCTAACCGGGGCGACCATCACCGCCCTAGAGCGGCGGGCCAAATATCTGCTGGCGCGATTGGACCGGGGCGACACCTTGGTCATGCATCTGGGCATGACCGGCCGCTTCGAGATTGATGAGCCGGGTGGGCCGAGACAAAGGCCGGGGGATTTTGTTCATGCGCCCGCGTCTGATCCCAAACATGCCCATGTGCTGTTCATGACCGAGGCCGGGGCCACCGTGACCTATTCGGACCCGAGGCGGTTTGGCTTTATGGGGCTGGTTGAGACGGCGAGGCTTGATCAGCATCCATGGTTTTCAGCCATGGGTCCCGAGCCTCTCGGACCTGACTTTGACGCAGGCGTCCTGATCGAGGCCTTTAAGGGGCGCAAACAGACGGCAAAGACCCTGCTCTTGGATCAGCGCGTGGTGGCGGGTCTGGGCAATATCTATGTTTGCGAGGCGCTTCATCGCTCGGGGATATCGCCGATCAAGCCCGCAGCCCTGATCTCTAAGGCCAAGATCAAGATCTTGACGGCGGCCATTAAGGACGTGCTGGCCGAGGCCATTGAGGCGGGCGGCTCGACCTTGCGCGACTATGCCGGGGCCGATGGAGCGCTGGGCTATTTCCAACACACATTCCGCGCCTATGGCCGGGAGGGTGAGCCCTGTGTGACGCCGTCTTGCGGCGGTGTCATTGAACGGACGGTGCAGGCAGGCCGTTCGACATTTTTCTGCCCCGTCTGTCAGCTTTAATAGGGTCTTTGAGGCGAGGGCCGTGACCATGAGATTGATCCGCCTTGCCCCTTGGAGGGTCCGAGCCGCCGGGGTGATCGGGGGTCTGGTCGCCCTCTTGGCCGGTCCGAGCCTTGCCCTGCCGCCGATTTGGATTGTCCGAGATGCCGATTCCGAAATGGTCATTTTCGGGTCGGTCCACATCCTGCCTGCTGATCTTGCCTGGCAACCTGCGGCCCTCATCGCCGCCTTGGCTAAGGCTGATGATGTCTGGTTCGAGCTACCGATCGATATGGCCACCCAATCGCGCGTATCAGAACTGGCCCTAGAGAAGGGGTTGGTCGCCAAGGGAGCCCACCTCAGTGACATACTCTCGGTGGCGGGCCGTGCCCGGTTGGCACGGGTCTCAACCCGAGCCGGGATCAGGCCGGAGCAGTTGGAGCGGTTCAGGCCTTGGCTGGCGGAGGCCACCCTTTCGGTGGCGGCCCTGCAAAGTCAGGGCGCTTGGGCGCGTGATGGGGTCGAGCAGGTCCTATCGATGGGGCTGGACCTCAAGGTCGAGCGCCGCGCCTTTGAGACGCCGGAACAGCAAATCAATGTTTTGGCCAATGGCCGTGAAGCCGAGCAGATGGCGTCGCTGGAAGAGACATTGAGGCGAATGGACGAGGAGCCGGACACCTATGAAGCCCTCTTGGCATCCTGGATGGCGGGGGATCTTGTCGCCCTAGTGCGTGAAGCCCTCGAGCCCATCAGGCAATCGACCCCCACGCTCTACAAGACCCTGATCCGTGACCGCAATCTGCGCTGGGTTGAGGTCCTCAAGCAGCGTATGGATGGGCACGGTCGAACCGTCATCATCGTGGGTGTTGGCCACCTCTTGGGCAAGGATGGTGTCCCAGAACGGCTTCGGCGGCTAGGATACAGGGTTGAGGGACCATGATCCGCGGGCCCTCAGACGAGATTCTGAAAAGAAGCTTGGACTGCTGCGTTGACGTGGGCCTTGGCTTTCAGTATATCCGCGCACTCTTGAATTCAGCGCCCTCGCACGACGCGAGAAGCGCTTGTCCGCATCGAAGGTTCTAAACACATGGCCAATACGCCCGGCGCCAAGAAGGCGATCCGCAAGATTGAGCGCCGCACTGAGGTCAATAAGGCGCGTCGTTCGCGCGTTCGTACCTTCCTGCGCAAGTTTGAAGAGGCCCTGTCGGCTGGCGATGTCGCCGCTGCAAAGGGTGCGTTTGTTGAGGCCCAATCGGAGCTGATGCGGGCCGTTTCCAAGGGCGTTGTTCACAAGAACACCGGCTCACGGAAGGTGTCACGTTTAGCCGCACAACTTAAGAAGCTCGACGCAGCTTAAGCTTTACCGACTCTGGGTCGTACTTTAGCTAAAGCTAAGTAATCACTCAATAATTTAAAGCCGACGGTGCGCCTGCGCTGTCGGCTTTTGCTTGTTTGCGTGAAAAAATTGCGCCGTGAACAGAAAGTAATTTTGTTAGCCCTAGGCATTTGTGGAGCTTTTTAGAGTCAACAAAAATATCACTAAAAAAAGCGAAGAATCCCCGTTGACCGGCCCGGCGGCGAGGCTAATGTTGCGTCACTAACGTCTTCCATCTCACCACGGATGAAAACGACGACGCGGAGCTATAGTCAGTTCTGCGAGGGCTAACTGTATGTTTTTTTAGGGTTTATCTTCGAGTTGCCGCCGCGCTTCGGTGCTGGATGAGATTGAGACCTCTATTTCGAGTAGGCCTCATCGACTGGAGGAGGGCGGGGTTTTCGGCTGGATTTTGAATGCGGCTTTTCTGCTGCGTTCGGCCGAAAAGAAAACCCTTAGGTTTTAAAATAAGATTTCATCCTTGGGATGAAGTCCGAGCGGCTGACGGGGCGGGTTTATGACGGTTTCAAAGGGGGCGGCAATTCAGATTCAGGCGGAGTCCCCAACGGCCACCAAGGCAGGAACCCTGTGGAACCGAGCCTGCGCGGCTTTGAAATCTGAATTGGGCGACGACACCTACGGCTCTTGGCTGTCTCAAGCGGCCTTGCGCGAATCGAGCAGCGGACATTTTGTGATTGTGACACCAACCGGCATTGCGCGGGACTGGATCCGCCGCAACGCTTGGCGCCGGATTTGCGAACTTTGGGCGATGAATGATCCTGAAGGCCGCCGCTTGGATCTTAAGTCACGCGTAGAGTTTGAAGCCGATGTTGGTTTGGCTGGTGCTGCCCGTCAGGCCGCCAGCGCCAGCTTGGACCTTGCCAACCAAGATCTGATCGAAATTATCGAGCCCGTCTCGTCGGACATGCCGACCTCATCGGCGCCGACCGGTTCAGGCGATGTGCGCGCCCCTCGTATGGCCGGTCTGCAGGAACGGTTCACCTTCGACAGCTTTGTCGCCGGGCCAGCCAATGAATTTGCGCTCGCGGTTGCCAAGCGGGTGGCCTCTTGGAGTGATGGGCACTTCAATCCCGTCCTGATCCATGGGCCCTATGGCTTTGGCAAGACCCACCTGCTCAATGCCATGGCCTGGGAAGCCATGCGGACGGCACCGGACAAACGGGTCATCTATCTGACCGCTGAGCGGTTCCTCTCGACCTTCGTGCGTGCGGTGATGGACAAGCAGACGGCGGCCTTCAAGGAAGAGCTCCGCGCGGCTGACCTTCTGTTGATCGATGATGTTCACTTTGTCGGTGGGAAACAGTCGACCCAAGAAGAGCTGTTCCATACTCTGACGGCCCTGATGGAAGATGGTCGCCGGGTGGTCTTCTCATCGGATCGGGCCCCAGCGGCCCTTGACGAGATTGACGCGCGCCTTCGCTCCCATCTGCAAGCGGGTCTGGTCTGCGGCATTGAGCCTGCCGATCGCACCCTTCGCCTCGGCATCTTGGAAAAGAAACTGGACCTCTTGGGTCGTCAGCAAGGTCTGATCGGGGCCAGTGCCCGCCCAGAGGTTCTGCAATTTCTCGCCGATCGCTTTACCGAAAGCGTCCGGGAATTGGAGGGCGCGCTCAACACCCTGGTGGCCCGGGTTGGCGAAGGCGTGTCCCGCCTGACCCTGGATGAGGCCCAGGCCATCCTTCGCCCGCATCTGCGCGGCGGAGAAAAGCGCATCACCATTGATGATATCCAAAAGGCCACCTCTGAGCATTTCGGCCTCAAACAGGTTGACCTGATCTCGGAGCGCCGCAATCGCTCCATCGCCCGTCCTCGGCAGGCGGCCATGTGGTTAGCCAAGCAACTGACCACGCGCTCCTTGCCTGACATTGGGCGCCGTTTTGGGGGTCGCGATCACACGACGGTTTTGCACGCTGTGCGCCGTATTGAGGCCCTCCGTGCTGAGGATCCACAGTTGGCGCGCGACCTCGAAACCCTTATCCGCAAGCTGCGCGGCTAAAGAAATTGTTAACCTTGGGGGATAGGAGCGAGATTCCGCGCTCGCCCCCCTTCCCCAACGCGTCATTTCAGCTAATCTCGGTAACCCTGCCGACGGGATTCTCATCCTTTCCGGTCGTTCCGCAGGGATGAACTTCTCATGGCCTTAGGGGCAATTTCCCTAGGCCTGCGGATCGGAAGACAAGATGAAGCTGACTATTGAACGGGCAGCCCTACTCAAGGCTCTGGGACATGTGCAAAGCGTTGTTGAGCGCCGCAACACCATACCCATTCTCTCCAACGTCCTTTTGTCGGCCAGCCACGGGGCCCTGACCTTCTCGGCCACCGATCTGGATATGGAGATCACCGACGAGGTCTCGGCCCGTGTCGAGGTCCCCGGGCAGATCACCGCCCCGGCCCATACCCTCTACGAAATTGTCCGCAAGCTGCCGGATGGAGCCGAGGTCGAGCTGTCCTTTGACGGTGACGATCCGCGCCTGACCGTGTCGGCGGGCCGCTCGCGCTTTAATCTCCCGGTCCTGCCTGCGGGCGATTTCCCGGTCATGTCCTCCGAAGGCCTGTCGACCCACCTGTTGGTCGATACAGGCGATCTCATGCGTCTGATCGACAAGACCCGCTTTGCGATCTCGACCGAAGAGACCCGCTACTATCTCAATGGTCTCTATCTGCACACCGTGGTCGAGAACGGCGAGACCAAGTTGCGCGCCGTGGCCACCGATGGTCACCGTCTGGCCTTGGCCGAAATGCCCGCCCCCGAGGGGGCTGCAGGCTCGCCCGGCGTGATCGTTCCGCGCAAGACCGTTCAGGAGGCGCGGCGCCTGTTGGAAACGGCTGGCGAGACGGTTGAGCTGCATCTGTCGCCCGCCAAGGTCCGCTTCAACTTTGGCCGTGCGGCCCTGACCTCTAAGGTCATTGATGGCTCGTTCCCTGACTATGCCCGGGTCATTCCGCGCGACAATAACCGCGTCCTGATCGTCGATAATGCCCTCTTTGCCGCCGCCGTTGACCGCGTGGCCACCATCTCGGCGGAGAAGTCCCGTTCTGTGAAGATGGCGGTTGAGCCGGGACGCGTTATCTTGACCGTGCGCAATATGGAAGCGGGTCAGGCCGTCGAAGAGGTCGAGGTCGACTATGAGGGCGAAGGTTTCGAGATTGGCTTCAACGCCCGCTACCTGCTCGATGTCGCTGGTCAGATTCAGGAAAATACGGCGGAGTTCCGCTTTGCTGATCCCGCCTCGCCGACCCTCGTGCTCGACCCCGCCGATGCGGGCGTGCGCTACGTGCTGATGCCGCTGCGGGTTTGATCGCAGCGTCACCCATGATCTCAGAGGCGCATGTCGCCCCAAGACGGCCCCTGCGCCGTCTGACGGTTACGGACTTTCGCTCCTATGACCGCGCCAGCCTGTCCTTGGATGGACGGGCGGTCTATCTCTATGGCCCTAATGGGGCGGGCAAGACCAATCTCCTTGAAGCGGTTTCGTTGCTGGCGCCGGGGCGAGGCCTTCGTCACGCGCCGCTGGTTGAGATCGGGCGGCGCATGCCGGGGGAGGCTGTTGGACGCGCTTGGAGCGTGGCGGCCGTGCTGGATGATCCAGACGAGGGTGGCGACGGTGACTATCGCATCGGCACCGGGCTGGAGAGCCCGGGTTCTGTGCGCCGCACGGTCCGACTTCAGGGCCAAACCGTGCCACCGGCGCGTCTATCCGATCAGATCCGGCTGGTCTGGCTGACCCCGCAGCAGGATCGCCTGTTTTTGGAAGGGCCCTCTGATCGGCGCCGGTTCTTTGACCGTCTGGTCCACGCGGTCGAGCCCGGCCATGCCAATGCGGCCAGCACCTATGAAAAGGCCCTGCGCGAACGGATGCGGCTCCTGACCGAGGCGCGTGATGCCGGACGCGCCGTCGATGGGGCTTGGCTGACCGCCCTAGAGGCGCAGGCGGCGACGAGTGGGGCAGCCCTTTCGATGGCCAGGGCCCGGACGATCGTAGCCCTCCAGGCTGAAATTGAAGGCCGCGCGGACCGGCCCTTTCCTCAGGCCGATCTGAGCCTGACCGGAGAGTGGGAGCAGATGGCCCTTTCTGGCGCGCCGGAGGCGGATCTGGAGGCCAAATTGGCTCGGGCGCTCGCCGTGGGCCGCGAGCGTGATGCCGGGGCTGGGCGGGCCTTAAGCGGGCCTCACCGGGGGGATTTGGCGGTGCAGCATCGCGAAAAAGACCGTCCGGCTGCGGAATGTTCGACCGGAGAGCAGAAAGCCTTACTTTTGAACCTTGTTCTGGCCCAGGCCGCGAGACTTTCTCGTGCAGTTTCTGCGCCGAATCCTGTACTGTTACTCGACGAAGTCGCCGCTCACCTCGATGCTATGAGGCGGGCAGCGCTTTTCGATGAGATCGAGGCGCTTGGCCTGCAAGCCTTTCTAACGGGCACGGACGAGGCGCTGTTTTCTGACCTGAAAGGGCGGGCCCAAGGTGTTCATGTGGATGCCGGGTCCTTGACCATTGCGGAAGACCGATGAGCGAAGAACCAGACATCACCGTTGACGGCCAAAAT
>CANFKD010000062.1 GCA_947447115.1 Caulobacteraceae bacterium | reverse complement strand
TGGACGAATTCCAACTCTGGGCGAGGGCCGCAATGGGGACAGGTGATCAGGAGCATCTGGACCTCAGTGGGCTACGGCGGCGGCGGCGGCTTCGTCGATCAGATGACCGTCCCGGAACCGCTCGATGGTGAAGGGGGCATTGATCGGATGGGGCTCGTCCTTGGCGATGGTCCAGGCCAGGGTATGGGCCGCACCGGGCGTGGCCTTAAAGCCGCCGGTTCCCCAGCCGCAATTGACATAGAGCCCCGGCACCGGGGTCTTGGCAACGATGGGTGAGCGGTCCGGCGTCACATCGACAATGCCGCCCCAGTTGCGCAGCATCCTCATGCGGCGGAAGGCCGGGAACAGCTCGCAAATGGCCTCCAGCGTATGCTGCGAAATGTGCAGACCGCCGCGCTGGGTATAGGAGGTATAGATGTCGGTGCCCGCACCGATGACCAACTCGCCCTTGTCGGACTGGCTGATATAGGCGTGGATGGTGTTGCTCATCACAACGCAAGGGAAGACCGGCTTGATCGGCTCAGATACTAGGGCCTGCAGCGGATAGCTTTCCAGCGGCAGGCGAACGCCCGCCAAGCCCAGAACCACGCTAGTATGGCCCGCTGCCGAGACGCCAATCTTGGGCGTGCGGATCAGGCCCTTGGTGGTCTCGACCGCCTCGACCGCGCCTGCGGCATTGCGCCGGATGCCGGTGACTTCGCAGTTCTCGATAATATCAACGCCCAGATCGTCTGCCGCGCGGGCATAGCCCCAAGCCACCGCATCATGCCGCGCCGTACCGCCGCGCCTTTGCAGCGCAGCCCCCAGAACCGGATAACGCATATTGTCGGAGATGTTCAGCGGCGGGCAGTAGGCCTTGGCCTCGTCGGGCGAGAGCCACTCATTATCCACCCCATTGGCCCGGTTGGCATGGACGTGGCGCTTGAACACCTGAACGTCATGCACCGTATGGGCCAGCATCATGACCCCGCGCTGCGAGAACATGACATTGTAGTTCAGCTCTTGCGACAGGCCTTCCCACAGCTTGACCGAATGGTCGTAAAGACCCGCGCTCTCATCAAACAGATAGTTGGACCGGATGATGGTGGTGTTGCGGCCCGTATTGCCGCCGCCCAGCCAGCCCTTTTCGAGCACAGCAATGTTGCGCATGCCATGCTGCTTAGCCAGATAATAGGCCGCGCCGAGGCCGTGACCCCCGCCGCCAATAATGACTGCATCATAGGCCGCTTTAGGCTCAGGCGAACGCCATTGGGGCTTCCACCCGGCTTGGCCATTGAGGCCTTGCTTGAAGAGCTCGAAGGCTGAAAACTTCTGCATGAACTTTGCCCGTCAACTGAAGCACCAACCATGGGCTCTAGCCCTCGAAAGGGCCATCATACAGGCGGCGACGCACTTGAAGAATAACGACATGGCTGTCGCATTTAATCAAGGAAACAGGCAAGGAAACAGGCAAGGAGTCGCCATGCCGCAGGATGTCGTCTTTCTTATTTCCCCGCGTCGCTTATAGAAAAGTGATTGTCTCAAGCGCTGGGCTAAGGTCCCGCATTGAACTTCCAGCATCCAAAGGCGCGAATCCATGTCTGAGGCCAACAAACAAGCCTCCCTCGCCCAGTTGGTCGCCCGCCGTAAGGCTGGCCACAGTTTGGAAGCCGATCTCTATACCCGTCCCGATATATTCGAGACCGATATGGACCTGATCTTTGGCCGGCACTGGATCTATGTCGGCGTCGAGCCCGATGTGCCAGAGCCGGGCGATGTCTTCGTGGTCGATATTGGCAAGACCTCGGTCCTGATCGTACGCGATGATGACCTGCAGATCCGCGCTTTCCACAATGTCTGCCGTCACCGGGGCGCGCGGCTGGTCGATGGACCGCATGAGCAGGTCGGAAATCTGGTCTGTCGCTATCACGCTTGGACCTATTCGCTCGAAGGCGACCTGATCTTTGCCGACCATATGGGCGAGGATTTTGACAAGAGCTGCCGGGGCTTAAAGTCCGTTCACCTGCGCTCTGTCGCGGGCCTGCTGTTCATCTGTCTGGCCCAAGAGGCCCCCGCCGATATTGAGGACATGGCCGCCGCCATGACCCCCTATCTGGTCCAACACGACATCCCCAACACCAAGATCGCCCATTCTGTTGACCTGATCGAGCATGGCAACTGGAAGGTGACGATGGAAAATAACCGCGAGTGCTATCACTGCGGTGCCAACCATCCTGAACTGACCATTCCCCTGTTCGCCTATGGCTTTGGCTTCTCTCCTAAGACCTTGGATGAGGACGAGCTGGAACAGGCCAAGCGCTATGAAGACCTGGTCAAGGACGCCCATAATCGTTGGGAAGCATCCGGCCTGCCGTCTCGCGAAATCGAGCATCTGGCTGACCGGGTCACGGGGTTCCGTACCGAGCGCCTGCCCATCGATCAGTCTGGTCAGAGCCAGACCATGGACACCAAGGTCGCCTGCAAGAAGCTGCTCGGCACCATCACCGATCCGGCCTTGGGCGGTCTGTCCTTCTGGACCCAGCCCAATAGCTGGCACCATTTCATGAGCGACCATATTGTCACCTTCTCGGTGATCCCAGTCAGCCCGACCGAGACGATGTTACGGACCCGCTGGCTGGTGCACAAGGATGCGGTCGAGGGCATCGATTATGACAAGACCACCCTGACCGAGGTCTGGATCGCGACCAACAAGCAAGACGCCCATCTGGTCGAGGTCACTCAATCGGGTCTGGTCAGCCCGGCCTATGAGCCCGGCCCCTACTCGCCCTATACCGAAGGCTTGGTCGAAAAGTTCTGTCAGTGGTACATGGGCCGCCTATCGGCCCATCTTGAGACTGTTGCATGACCCTGACGACCCGCGCGCCTGCGCCGCTTTGGAACCCTGACGAGGACGAGACGCTTGTCTGCTGCGCCGTGCGGTCCGAGACCCACGACGTCAAAACCTTCATCTTCCAAGCCACCGAGCCGCGCCGTTTTGCCTATCAGCCCGGTCAGTTCATGACCTTCTCGCTGACCATCAGCGGCGAAGAGATCCATCGCTGTTATACCCTATCGTCGTCCCCCACGCGGCCCGACCGGGTGTCTATCACGGTCAAGCGCATTGGCGATGGGCCGGTTTCCTCTTGGCTGCACGCGAACCTCGCGCCGGGCGTTGCGATCAAGGCTCTTGGGCCGATGGGTGACTTTTTCTGTGCGCCTCAGTCGGACGGCAAATATCTATTCCTGTCGGCCGGCAGCGGCATCACGCCCCTAATGTCCATGACCCGCAGCCATCATGATTTGGGAAGCTGCGCCGACATCGCCTTCGTCCATAGTGCCCGCTCGCCCGCCGACCTGATCTTTCGCGACGAGTTGGCCCTGATGGCCAAGTCCGCGCCGGGCTTTACGGTTACGGCGATCTGTGAGGCCGATAGTGACGGCGAGGTCTGGACCGGTCCTCGCGGCCGCATCGATCTGGCCAAGCTCGAAGCCATCGTTCCCGATTTTCGCGAGCGTGAGGTCTATCTCTGCGGCCCCGCCCCCTATATGGCGGCGGTCAAGGCGATGCTGGAGGCCAGCGGCTATGACATGGCCCGCTACCACTCCGAAAGTTTCGATTTTGCCGAACTGAGCGCGGATCAGCCCGAGCCAGAGGCGGCAACGTCCAGCCAAGGCTTCAAGGTCGAGTTCAAGCTCTCGCGCCGGACCATCGAGGTCGCGCCCGACCGCTTCATCCTCGCCGCCGCCAAGGCCGAAGGCATGCGTCTGCCGTCGTCCTGCACCAAAGGCATGTGCGGCACCTGCAAGTGCAAACTGGTCTCTGGGACGGTCGACATGACCCCCGCAGGCGGTATTCGCCAACGCGAGATCGATCAGGGCATGATCCTGATCTGCTGCTCCAAACCCACCAGCGATCTGGTTCTGGAACGCTAGGGTTCAGCCACCCCTCGTCCTTCGACAGGCTCAGGATCAGGAAAATTGGAAACAGGAGGCCCCATCACCCTTCCTCATGCTGAGCCTGTCGAAGCATGGGCAACCCCACAGATAGTGAATGTCCTCCTCGTCCTTCGACAGGCTCAGGATGAGGAGGATTGGAACAGCACGCTGTCAGTCTTCCTCATGCTGAGCCTGTCGAAGCACGAGGAAGTGCCTAATCCTGCGTCGCGCAACCCGCGTGAACCTCACAGGCCAGCTTCACCAGACCCAGCGCTGCCGCAGCCCCCGTCCCTGCGCCTTGCGATAGACCCAGATCCAACAGCGGGACCTTGCCGATCTTCTCGAGCAACAGGCGATGGCCAGGCTCGGCGCTGACATGGCCGGCCATGCAGTGATCCAGCGCCGTCGGATCCATGGCATGCAAAACCGCTGCCGCCGCACCGACACCATAGCCATCGAGCAAGACCGGCACCTTTTGCACGCGCGCCGCCAGGATCGCCCCTGCCACAGCCGCAATTTCCCGTCCGCCCACTTGGCGCAAGATTTCGAGCGGGCTGTCCGCCCCCTCAGCCTTAGCCCGGGCGACAATGGCCGCAACGGTCTGAACCTTCAAGGCCAAGGCCTCATCATCAATGCCGCCGCCCCGACCGGTCCAGTCTTGCGCCTCGCCGCCATATAGGGCGTGGGCGATGGCGGCAGCGGCAGTGCTATTGCCCGCCCCAACCTCACCTAAGATCAGCAGGTCCGGCTGTTTGGCCAGAGCCTCCATACCAAAGGCCATGGTCGCGGCACATTCCCGCGCGCTCATCGCCGCCTTCTCGACCGTGTCAGCAACGGGTCGATCAACAGCCAGATCAAAGACCTCTAGGCCTGCACCATGGAACGACGCCATCTGGCTGATGGGGGCACCGCCAGCGGCGACCATTTCAAGCGATTGGCGATTAAAGGACGGACGAAAGGCTGAAACACCTCGAGCTGCCACGCCGTGGGCTCCGGCATAGAGCGCGATCACGGGCCGCATGACGGTGGGCGGGGTCACACCGCGCCAAGCCGCAAGCCAGTCGATAATCTCTTCCAACCGACCAAGACTACCGACCGGCTTGACCAATCGTCCCTCCCGTTCCGCCGCACGGTCGCGGGCGTCAAGGTCGGGGCCGGGCAGGTCGGCCATCAGGGCGGCGATGTCATCAAAAGGGCTGGTGCTCATCCCTTGCCCATAGCCTCCCGCCGCCGCCCTGCCTAGGGGTCAGTGTCACGAAAGCCCTTCGTGATCGTCTTGATCTGGCTTCGGGGCATGCCTACAAAGCATGATGTCCAGCGATGTTCTCAAACTCGATGCCGAAGCGCTCAATGCCTTCCTGAAGCGCGCCTTTCCCCTGACCACCGACGCGGCCATTGCCGAGGTCATAGAGGTCGTGCCGGGCCGGGCGCGTTTGGTCCTGCCCTATAATGAGCGCACCTTGCGGCCCGGCGGCGTCATCTCTGGTCCCACCATGATGAGTGTCGCTGACACCGCCGTCTATGCCATGGTCTTGGCCCATATTGGCGAGCAGCCGATGGCCGTCACCACCTCGCTGACCATGCACTTTCTGCGCCCCGCCAAGCCGGGTCCGCTGACGGCGGATGTGCGCCTGCTCAAGCTTGGACGCCGGATCGCCACCGCCGAGGTGCACCTTCACACCGAAGGGCCAGACAAGCCCTGCGCCAGTGCCATGGTCGCCTACGCCCTGCCTGCCTAATCGGTTACGGCTTGATCAAGGACGGCAAATGGGCAAGATCAGGACTATGAACAAGCCGCCTCGCCCCATCACCACGCCCTGCGTCAAGGTCTGCATCGTCGATGGCAGCAGCGGCCTTTGCCTCGGCTGTTTTCGCACCCTATCGGAGATCGGCGGGTGGGGTCGTTTAGAGGAAGAGGCTCGGACCTCCATCATGGCCGACCTTCCCTCCCGCAAGTCCAAGATCAGCCCAGAAAAGCTCGGCCTCGCTTAAGTCCGATTGATCGGCGAAGTCGGCGGAGCATGGGCGGCTATCCCCATCCTTCGACAGGCTCAGGATGAGGATGAATAGAAGTGCGCGGACATCTCAAGCTTCCTCATGCTGAGCCTGTCGAAGCACGAGGAAATCCAGCAACCGCCTCCAACGCTTCCAAAATCACCTCAATACCCGCCCCAGCCTTAGAGCCCTCAACCGTCAAGATCCGTCGCCCGGTTCGCGCGCCCTTGCGGCCATGGAAGAGGCCGAGCATGTGGCGGGTCATGTGGGCCAGCGGCACGCCAGTCTCTAACTGGGCGGAAACATAGGGCAGATAGGCCCGCACCGCATCGGCCGCGTCCAGATCAGCGACCTCCTCGCCAAAAATGCAGCGATCGACCTGACCCAGCTGTCCAGCGTCATGATAGGCCGCGCGGCCCATCATCACCCCGTCGACATGCTCCAGATGACCAAGGGCCTCATACAGCGTGGCAATGCCGCCATTGATGATGATGGTCAGGTCGGGCCGCTCGGCCTTCAAGCGCCAAACCAACGGATAGTCGAGCGGCGGAATATCGCGGTTTTCTTTCGGCGATAGGCCCTTGAGCCAGGCCTTGCGGGCATGGACGATGAAGGTCTTGACCCCGACCGCCGCGCAGCCCTCGACCATGGCGAATAGGGCCTCAGCCGGCTCTTGCTCATCGACACCGATGCGGCATTTGACGGTCACCGGGACCTTCACAGCCTCGCCCATCGCGGCCATGCATTCGGCCACCAACTGCGGCTCGCGCATCAGGCACGCCCCAAAGCGCCCACTCTGGACCCGGTCAGAGGGACAACCGACATTCAGATTGATCTCGTCATAGCCCCAGTCGGCCCCGATCTTGGCCGAGGCCGCCAGATCCGCCGGGTCGGAGCCGCCAAGCTGCAGGGCGACGGGATGTTCGACCCCATCAAATCCCAGCAACCGCTCCAGATCGCCATGTAGCACCGCGCCCGTGGTCACCATCTCGCTATAGAGCAGTACCCGCCGCGACAGGGTCCGGTGCAGCACCCGGCAGTGCCGGTCTGTCCAGTCCATCATCGGCGCGACCGATAGGCGATGCGAGGGATAGGGGGCGCTGCTCAAGGGGCGGGGTCCATTGGGAGGGGCCAAACGCCCCCTCTGTGGCGGGCCTTGTACACGAAAAGACCGGGCCAGATCACGGGAAAAGGACCTCGCCGCTAGTCTCCGCTGCCTCCTGCACTGCCGCCTCCTCGCGCATCAGGCCGCGCACCCACTGCATGAGGGGATCAGAACCGCGTGCGGCGGACCAGACCATGGTCTGTTCATAGGCCCGGTTCCCAAAGGGCGGTTCGCGCAGGACCAGATCGAAGGTCTGGCGATAGCGTTCAGCGACCGACCGCGACAGGGTCATGACCATGTCTGTGCCCGCAATGGCGGCGAGCGCGCCCATAAAGTGCGGCGTCGTCAGGGCGATGCGGCGCTCAACGCCCGAGGTTGCAAGGATAGCGTCAATCTCGCTAGCCCCATCATCAAGGATCGAGACCAGGACATGCTCACACCGTCCATAGTCCTCGATGGTAAAGGGCGTTTGCGACAGGGGATGGCCGCGCCGCATGACCAGAGCCAGACCATCCTTACGCAGAAACTCGCTCGCCGCCCCCGCGCGCAAGGGCTGATGGGCGACGGAAAAGACCATATCGACCTCGCCGCGCTGCACCCTTTGAGCCACGTCAGGGGTAAAGCCCTTAAACACCAGATCAATGCCGGGGGCCTCTTTGCGAATGCGAGCCAGAACCGGCGGGATAAGGGTGACGGCATGGCTATCGGTCCCGACCACGGTCACCGTCCTGCGCGCCTTGGCCGGGTCAAAGGGGGCCTCGACCAACAGGGCCTTGATCTCGTTCAGCAACAGGGTCAGGCGCGGCGCCAAGGCCTCTGCCCGCGCGGTCAGGATCAGTCCGCCCACACCTCGCACCAGCAGGGGATCGCCGAACAGGTGGCGCAGGCGCATCAGGGCCCGGCTCATGGCCGGTTGACTCAGCCCCACCTCATCGGCCGCCCGGGTAACATGGCGATGGCGTAGCAAGGCCCCCAGCGCCGTCAGCAGGTTCAGATCGACCGATTTTAAATTCATTTTGTGCATAGTTGTTAGATAAATCATGCATTTCACAAATGTTCAATCACCCGCCATCCTGCCGCCATAACCTCAAAGGAGCCGGTGATGAGCGAGACCATTGTGATTTTCGGTTTGGGCCCTGTTGGACGCTCGATCATGGAGCAACTGACAGCGGCAGGCCGGGCCGTGACCGTGGCCCAGCGCTCGCGTCCCGCCGACCTTCCCGCCCTCGCCCGCTTTGTGTCCTGCGACGCCACCGATGCTGAGGCCGTCAAGCGCGCCACGGCGAGCGCGAACGCGGTGATCTGCGCCATCGGCCTGCCCTATGTCAGCGCCGGATGGGTGCGTGACTGGCCCAAGATCATGACCAACCTTTTGGTGGGCTGTGAAGCGGCAGGGGCGCGGTTCGTGATGGTCGACAATCTCTATATGTACGGTCCCCAGTCTGAGCCTCTGACCGAGGACCTGCCGCTCACCAATTTCGGCAACAAACCTCGGGCTCGGGCGGAGATCACCCGTTTATGGCAAGAGGCCCACAGCCAAGGCCGTGTGCGCTGCGTCGCGGTTCGGGCGTCTGATTTCTACGGCCCAGGCGTCGGCCAATCGATCATGGGGGATACGGGGCTTAGAGCCGTCGCCAACGGTAAGGCCGCCACGCTGCTCGGCCAGGCAGATCTGCCCCATGACATGGCCTATGTGCCCGATGTGGCGCGCGCGACCATCACCCTGCTCGACGCGACTGAAGATGCCTATGGTCAAGCTTGGCATGTGCCCTGCGCCCCGACCAGAACCTTCCGCCAAATTCTCCAAATCGGCGCCGATGGGTTGGGCGTGCCCCTGAAACTCAGTGTCATGCCGCCGATCCTGTTCGGACTGCTCAGTCTCTTCGTCCCCTTCCTGCGCGAGTTCAAGGAGATGAGGTTTCAGACCGACCGGCCCTATCACGTCGATAGCAGCCGCTTTGCCAAGCGGTTCTGGAGCGACGCCACGCCGTTTGAAGTGGGCGTTCCGCTTACGGTCAATTCTTTCAAAATTTAAGTGGGTTAAGCGGCTGATCTCTTATGCTGTATCAGCACCAATACCGCCGCTAGAACCGCAAACCCGCCGCCTGTAATGAAGGTGGCGGGGGCGCCATAGGACTGCCAGACCAGACCGGCGATCAGGCTGGCGACCAACATCGCGATCCCTGACAACAGGTTGAACAGTCCGAAGGCCGACCCGCGCAGGTCAGAGGGCGCATGGTCGGCGACCAGCTTGCTCAGCAGCCCTTGGGTCAGGGCCAGATGTACGCCCCATAGGCCGATGCCGATGAAGGTTGCGACCAGACCGTGGCCGAAGCTGAGGGCCACATCCGCGGCCACAAGGGCTGCAAGACCGGCGATCAACAGTCCCTCAGGCTTCATCCGATCCGACAGGGCCCCGGCCGGATAGGCCCCCGCCGCATAGACAACATTCATCGCCACCAGCACCAGCGGCGTGAGCAGCAGCGGCAAGCCATCGGCATGGGCCTTTAGCACCAAAAACCCTTCACTAAACCGCGCGAGGGTAAAGACCACACCCAGCAGGGCCACGCCCCAATAGGCCGAGCTGAACCGTCCAATGTCGGCCAAGCGAATGGGCGGAGCCTTGGCCACCCGCTTCGCCTGATCCGTCGGTGCCGTTCCGCGATCCTCTACGCCAAACAGAACGCAGGCCACCGCCAAGGCGCCAGGTAAGACCGCAACCCAAAAGACCGCCCTCATATTGCCGGAAAACAGCGCCATCAATCCGAGCGCCAAGAGCGGACCGGTAAAGGCCCCCGCCGTATCCATGGCTTGGCGAAGGCCAAAGGCGCGGCCTCGCACTTCGGGCGGCGTCACATCGGTGATCAGGGCATCACGCGGCGCGCCCCTCATCCCCTTACCCACCCGATCGGCAAAGCGGGCACCAAGGATCAGCCCTGCACCACTGGCCAATGCAAAGAGCGGTTTGGTCAGGGCGCTGAGGCCATATCCAAATAGGATCAGAGGCTTGCGAAGACCAATTCGATCAGAAACATAACCTGAAAAGACCTTGGTAATGGCCGCCGTCGATTCCGCCACCCCATCAATCAGCCCAACCATGGCCACGCTCAGGCCCAAGGTCGTGGTCATAAAGACCGGCAAGAGCCCATGAACGATCTCGGACGAAACATCCATAAAGAAGCTGACCAAACCCAACGCGATGACGGTGCGGGGAATGCGGGCGGCGAGGGACGGCAATGGCTTTGGGGCGTCAGTCATCCCTTACCATGCATCAATAAAGCGCTTGCGACCATGATCCCTATCGACGCGCGGCGGTGCCGATTTGACGCCTCGGATGACCCAGCGGCGAGTTTCCATCGGGTCGATCACGGCGTCAATCTCGAGGTGCGCGGCCATATTGACGGCCTTACCGATGGCGTATGAGCGATCGACGCGCTTTCGGAACTCCGCCTCGCGGGCTTCGGGGTCGTCGATGGCTTCAAGCTCTTTCTTGAAACCGAGGCGAACTGCGCCCTCTAGGCCCATGCCGCCAAACTCGCCGGTGGGCCAACTGATATTGAACACAGGGGCATGGAAACTGCCCCCGGTCATGGACTGGGCACCAAGCCCATAGCCCTTGCGCAGGACCACGGCAAAGAAGGGCACGCTGAGGCTCGCGGCAGTGACGAACATGCGGCTGACATGGCGCACCTGAGCGGTCTTTTCGACGTCCGGTCCGACCATAAAGCCAGGCGTGTCGCAGAGCGACAGGATCGGCAGGCCATAGGCCTCGCAAAGCTGCATGAACCGCGCGGCCTTATCGGCGGCATCGGCATCGATAGCCCCGCCCAGATGGTGCGGATTATTGGCCATCAGACCAAAGGCGCGGCCCTCAATGCGGATCAGACAGGTGACCATACCCAGACCAAAGGCGGCCCGAAGCTCTAGGACTGAGCCACTATCGGCCAGGGTCTCGATGACCTTTCGCACCTCATAGGCCCGCAGGCGATTTTCCGGGATGGCTTGGCGCAGCAGCCTTTGATCGGCGCAGGTCCAATCAGCCAAGGGGCCTTGGAAATAGGACAGATAGCGCTTGGCCACATCCACCGCCTCGGCCTCGTCGGCGACGGCAATATCGACCACGCCATTCTTGGTCTGAACATCGATGGGGCCGATATCTTCAGGCCGATAGACCCCCAGACCGCCGCCCTCGATCATGGCCGGGCCACCCATGCCGATATTAGAGTCCTGCGTGGCGATGATCACATCGGTGCAACCGAGCAGCGCCGCATTGCCGGCAAAACAGCGGCCAGAGACAATGCCGACCAGAGGGGCCTGACCGCTCAGCTTGGCCATGGACAGGAAGCTGGGCACATCCAGACCCGCCACCCCGATGGAATCGACATCACCCGGACGCCCGCCGCCGCCCTCGGCGAACAGGACCGTCGGGATTTTCCAGTCCTCAATAATGCCCAAGAGACGGTCGGTCTTCTTGTGGTTCATATGGCCTTGGGTGCCGGCCAGAACGGTGAAGTCATAGGCGAGGACGGCGGTGCGGGCCTTGTCTTCGCTAAAGTGAGCCCCGTTGACCGAGCCAATCCCAGTGATCATGCCGTCGGCGGGTGTATTGCGCACCAGATCATCGAGCGAGCGACGACGACGCTGAGCCGCTACAGCCAGAGCGCCATATTCGATGAAACTGCCCTCGTCACAGAGATCGGCAATATTTTCGCGAACCATGCGCTGATTGCGGCCATGTCGGCGCGCCACGGCGTCGGGGCGGTTCTCATCGAGGCCGTAGGAATGGCTTTCAATGACGGTGGCAAGGTCGGGTCGGATATGGTCCAGATCGACCACTGCCTCGGTCTCTGCGACCGCAGCCCCGACCTCAGCCGGTTCAATGAACATCAGGGCATCGGCTTCGAACACCGTATCGCCAGCCGTTGGGCCGATGGCGCGGACATAGCCACTGCGGTCAGCGAGGATGACATGCTCCATCTTCATCGATTCCAGCACGGCGACCTGCTGACCTTCACGAACCAGATCGCCGATGGCCACATCCGTGCCGACCAGCTTGCCCGACATGGGCGCACTTAGGGGCAAGCTGCCCTCTGGACCCGCCGCAAGACTGGCGGTGGCGGTGGCGCTGCTCGCCGCAGGCGCATTGGCCGCGAAATATTGCGCAGATGGTGCGCTCGATTGAGCCGCCAATAGGCTTGAAGCCTGGTCTTCGATAAATCGTGTATAGATTTGATTAGATTGTAGTTCTGGTCTCTTAAGGAGACTCTGAAGGAAACCGATGTTGCTCGCCACGCCCTCAAGGCGGAACTGGGCCAGCGCGCGTGATGCTGCCGCAATGGCGCGGTCAAAATGCGGGCTAGAGCTTGAGACAATGACCTTGGCCAAGAGGCTGTCAAAATGGGGGCTGGGCCTAAAACCGGCATAGCCGAAACTGTCGACCCGCACGCCCGGACCGCTGGGTGGCTCAAACAGGCTCAAGGTGCCGCTGGAGGGTCGGGCGTGACCCTGAGCGTCCATGGTCTCCATATTGACCCGAAGCTGGATGGCGTAGCCGCGCGGCGCGGGGACGCTGTCGGGCGTCAAGCCTAGATCAGCGAGGCTCTGCCCCCCGGCGACAACCAGTTGTAGAGCGACCAGATCAAGACCCGTGACGGCCTCGGTCACCGTATGCTCGACCTGAAGGCGCGGATTGGCCTCGATGAAGGCGAAGGCATCCTGGCCATCTGGATCAGCCTCAGCATCCACCAGAAACTCGAACGTGCCCAGACTACGATAGGCGCAGGCCTTGGCCATGCTGAGGGCCGCATCGACCAGACGTTGGCGCAGAACGGGCGTCAGGCTGGGACTGGGCGCGACCTCGATCAGCTTTTGATGCTGACGCTGCAGGGTACATTCGCGTTCGCCCAAGGCCAGAACCACGTCCCCGTCGCCAATAATTTGAATCTCGACGTGACGCGCGCGGCGGATCAGGCGCTCGACATAGAGCCCACCATCACCAAAGGCCGCCTGGGCCTCCGAAGCGCAGCGCTCATAGGCCGCCTCGATCTGATCGGCCTCGGTAATGACCCGCATGCCACGGCCACCGCCGCCGGCCAGGGCCTTGATCATCATGGCCCCGTTCGGACCCTGCCCTGCAAAAAAGGCCTTGGCCTCGTCCAGCGACACAGCCCGATTGATCCCGGCCAGCAGCGGAACGCCCAGCCGCGCCGCCAGATCGCGCGCCGCGCCCTTATCGCCAAACAGGGCCAACATCTCAGGACTTGGCCCGACAAAGACCAGACCGGCTTCAGCGCAGGCGGCGGCGAAGCTGGCATTCTCGCTCAAGAACCCGTAGCCAGGATGGATGCCATCACAGCCTTGGGCCTTGGCGACGGCAATGATCGCCGCGCCGTCCAGATAGGCCCCTGCCCCCACACCCTTGAGCGGCACGGCGACGTCGGCCTGCTTGATGTGCAAGGAGGTCGCATCATCCTCGGAAAAGACCGCGACGGTGGCCATGCCAAGGTCAGCGGCGGCCCGAAGGACGCGAATAGCGATCTCGCCGCGATTGGCGACGAGCAGGCGAGTGAGCGGGCGCATTGGAGCTGTGATCTGGGTCATGACCGGATCAGACCTCTAGGATCGCGCCCTGTCTAGACCTTTCCCTAGGTCAATCCTGCGCGAAGACCGCTAGATGGGTGTGGCGAAGGTGTCCTTGAGGATCTGCTCAAGCCACACCTGATCAACCTCGTCAAAGGCGGCGGGCCGGTCGGAATCGACATCAAAGACGGCGATCAACTGGCCGTCAGCATCAAAGACCGGCACCACAATCTCGCTCTGAGACCGGCCATCACAGGCAATATGGCCGGGAAAGGCGTGCACATCCTTGACCAACTGGGTCTTGCCCGTCAGCGCCGCCGCGCCGCAGACGCCCCGGCCAAAGGCAATGCGAAGGCAGCCGAGCGTTCCCTGATAGGGCCCGACGACCAACTCGTCCGGCTTGGTAGGGTCAACGCAATAGAAGCCGGTCCAGAAATAGGGCTCGAAACTGTTGACCAGCATCGAGGCAACCGTCGCCATCCGCGCCGTGAGGTTGGCCTCGCCCTCCAGAACCGCGGCAATCTCTTGCGCGACCTCGCCATAGCGGGCCGCACGATCAGCAGATAAAACCTTATCGTTGAAGGCTTCAGCCATGGCCTATCCCAACAGTCCTGAGGTTTGGAGCAGGGTCCAGCCCCCGATGGCGGCAAAGAGGCCTGCCGCTGCCATGCGCACAACCGCCATGGGGGCAACCTTGGTGGCGGCCTCGCCCAAAAGAACCGCTGGCACATTGGCCAACATCATACCTGTCGTGGTGCCCGCCGCGACCCAGAATATGTCGTGATATTTGGCGGCCAAGGCGACCGTAGCAATCTGGGTCTTGTCGCCATTTTCGACGAGGAAGAAGGCGATGGCCGTCGTGGCAAAAATGCCAAATTTCGGAGGCTTTGCATCCAGCTCTTCGGCCTTGTCCGGCACCAAGATCCAAGCGCCCATGACCAAGAACGACACGCCGACCACATAGCCGAACCATTGGGCCGCCAAGATACCAGAGACGAAATAGCCCAAGGTGGCCGCGAGTCCGTGATTAGCAAGGGTGGCAACCAGAATGCCTAAGATGATGGGGATGGGACGCTTAAACCGAGCGGCCAAGAGGATTGCCAACAGTTGGGTCTTGTCCCCGATCTCTGCCAAAGCGACCACAAAGGTCGAGATCCAAAAGGAATGGTCCATAGGACAATCTCCCAAGCTCTAACGGCTGACCCGCAAGCGCGTCTCCGACGGGACCTGATGGCCCGAGTTGAGGTGGGCATAGACTAGGCATCCATCGGGTACAAGGCACATGAGACGAGCAGACTTGGCCGACTGCGCGTTCCCACTTCGAACCCTCGAATGAGGGGTATGCGAGCGCTCCCGAACCGCGATACTATTCGCTATTGAATGGAGCCCCTTATGACCCGCTTGGCCATCATCACCACTGCCCTCACCTCGACCTTGCTGAGCCTCGGCCTCGCCTCGAGCGCGGCTGCGGAAACCACCTACCTGACCGCCGCCCATATGGTGGACACGGTCGCAGGACGGATGGTGGACAACCCGGCTGTGGTCATCGAGAACGGCAAGATCACGGCCGTCGGCACCAAGACCAGCCTTGCCGCACCCAAGGGGGCCAAGCGGATTGATCTGGGTAGCAAGACCATACTGCCTGGCCTGATCGACATGCATGTTCACATCACCTCACGCGCCGACATGCACGGTTATCGCGCCTTGGCTGTTACACCCGTCACCGAGGCTATCAGCGGTGTGGCCAATGCGGCGAAAACCCTTCATGCAGGCTTCACCACCATTCGCAATGTCGGGGCTAGCGGTTTTACCGATGTCGCTTTGGCTGACGCGATTGAGAGCGGCGAGGTTCCGGGTCCAAGGATCATCCCCAGTGGACCCGCCATTGGGGCCACCGGCGGTCACTGCGACGATAATCTCCTGCCCAACACCTACAATATCGTCGGTGAGGCCGTTGCCGATGGACCGGATGCGATCCGCGCCATGGTCCGCAAGATTCACAAATATGGAGCCAAATCGATCAAGTTCTGCGCCACCGGCGGCGTCTTTTCCAAAGGCGACACAGTCGGCGGCCAGCAATATACGCTCGAAGAAATGACCGCTCTGGTCTCAGAGGCTCACATGCTTGGCCTCAAGGTCGCCGCCCACGCCCACGGCGCCAGCGGCATCAAGGACGCCATCCGCGCAGGCGCTGACACGATCGAGCATGCCAGCCTCGCCGACGAAGAAGCCTTCGCGCTGGCCAAGGCCCACGGCACTGCCTTCTCTATGGATATCTACAATGACGACTACATCCTCGGTGAAGGCGAAAAGGTCGGCATCTTGCCAGAGTCCTTGGAAAAGGAACGGATGATCGGTCTCAAGCAGCGCCAGACCTTTCAGGCGGCCTTCAAGGCCGGCGTAACGATGGTGTTTGGCACCGATGCTGGGGTCTATCCCCATGGCGACAACGTCCTATGTCAGGAAGCAGCGGGTGGTTTTGGCCAGCAGATCTCTATACGCCGACAAGCGTCAGCGCAGCATGCATTCTGAGCCAGATGGCTTCCACCGTCAACGGGATCGCTCCCTGCCATAGCA
>CANFKD010000061.1 GCA_947447115.1 Caulobacteraceae bacterium | reverse complement strand
TTGAGCTCTTCAATGTCCATGAAGGCTGGCTTTTCAACGTTCAGAACGCCCATGATGTTTCCTGTCTTTTATGTCGTTGATCGTGATGTGGTTCAGAAGCGGTCAGCGGCAAGCGCCATCATGGTCGCTGAGCCGGTCTTGAGTTTGGCCAGATGGGATCCGGTATCGGGCAGGACCCGCTCGACAAAGAACCGGCCCGTGACCAGCTTATCGGCATAGAAGGGATCGCTTGATCCTTCGGCGATCTTTGCGGCGGCGGCCTTGGCGATCAGGGCCCACATATAGGCGGTGCCCGTCAGACCAAACAGGTGAAGATAGTCGCTGGACGCGGCACCGGCATTGTCTGGATTTTGCAGGCCATTGGACATCAGCCACATTGTGGCCTCTTGCAGTTGGGCCTTGGCGGTCTGGAGGCCCTCGACAAAGACCTTGAGCGTCTCGTCTTCGTCATGATCGGCGATGAAGGCGTCAATTTCGGCAAAGAAGCTCATGACGGCTCGGCCACCACTGGCTGCCAACTTGCGACCGACCAGATCGAGGGCCTGAACGCCGTTGGTGCCCTCATAGATCAGGGTGATGCGCACATCGCGCATATATTGCGAGGCGGCATAGCTTTCGGTGAAGCCCGACCCGCCATGAACCTGCAGCGAGTCCGAGGCGATCTTGAAGCCCTTGTCGGTGAAGAAGCCCTTCAGGACCGGGGTCATTAGGCCCATATAGTCATGAGACTTTTGGCGCACATCGGCGTCTGGGCTCTTGGTCGCCAGATCGCCGTGCATACCGGTCCAGAGCATGAAGGCTCGGCCGCCTTCGAGAATGCACTTGGACTCCATCAACATCCGCCGTACATCGGGATGGACGATGATCGGATCAGCCGGACCGTCGGCGTTCTTGGGGCCGGTCAGACTGCGGCCCTGAAGGCGATCCTTGGCGAAGGCCACAGCACCCTGATAGGCGGCTTCGCCTTGGGCTAGGCCTTGCAGGCCGACCCCGAGGCGGGCCTCGTTCATCATCACGAACATGATCTTGAGGCCGTTATTTTCCTCACCGATCAGCCAGCCGGTCGCATCCTCATAGGACATGACGCAGGTGGCGCTGCCGTGGATGCCCATCTTTTCTTCTAGGCCGACACAGTTGGCGCTGTTGCGTGCGCCTGGATGGCCCTGAGCGTCGGGAATGTGCTTGGGCACGATGAACAGGGAGATGCCCTTCACTCCAGCGGGCGCGCCCTCGATACGGGCCAACACCAGATGGACGATATTCTCGGCCATGTCGTGTTCGCCGCCGGAGATCCAGATCTTCTGGCCGGTAATGCGATAGGACCCATCGGCCTGAGGCACGGCCTTGGTGCGCAAGAGCCCCAGATCGGTGCCGCAGTGCGGCTCGGTCAGGTTCATGGTCCCGCCCCACTGACCCGTAGCCAGCTTGGGCAGGTAGAGGGCCTTTTGCTCATCCGATCCGCCCGCAAGGATGGCCGAATAGCAGCCATGGGTCAGGCCCGGATACATGGCAAAGGCCATATTGGCGGCCGATGACATCTCGCTGTAGGCAAGGGTCACAACCGCTGGTAGGCCTTGACCGCCAAATTCGGGTTCTGCTCCGATGGCAGGCCAGCCCCCATCGACCATGGCCCTATAGGCGGCCTTGAACCCGTCAGGGGTCTTGACCGTGTGATCGGGTGACCAGACACAGCCCTGCTTGTCGCCTATGCCATTGAGGGGCGCGAGCACCTCTTCACAGAACTTCGCGCCTTCGGTGAGGACCTGTTCGACCAACTCTACCGAAGCATCAGCAAAGCCGGGAAGGTCGGCATATTGCGCAATGTTCAACACGTCCCGCAGAACGAACATCTGATCACGGACAGGGGCACGATAGGTCATGAAGGTTCCGAAACTCTGGAGTTAAGTGCTCAGCAAGACGGCCTATTCGGCGTGGGCGTTGTCGGCCACACCATCTAAACGGGCCCGCAGGACCTGATCATAATCTGCGGCGCGAGGTAAAAGATCTGGACGCAATTGGGTCAATTGCCGCTCCATGCGATCACAGCCGCCGCGCAGTTGCTCGATGGCGCCGTCAATATCGTCACGCTGGGCTTCGAGGGCCAAGATCCGTTCGCGGAACTTCTTAAGCGACTTGGCCATCTGGGCGGCGCCGCCGTCATTCTCGTCATAGAGATCCAGAATTTCGCGGATTTCGGCAAGGCTAAGCCCAACCCTTTTGCCGCGCAAGATCAGCTGCAGGCGGGCGCGGTCGCGATGATTATAGACCCGGTTCAGGCCCTCGCGCGCCGGATAGAGCAGGCCCTTATCTTCGTAGAACCGAAGGGCGCGCGGGGTGACGCGAAACTCGACGCAAAGATTGCGAATGGTGAAGGTGCGCTCTGGACGCCTCAGATCAGAGGTCATGACATGTCTCCCATCATCTTGTTTTTCGAACGCTAGATGCCCCTTACGTTAACGTCAAGTGTGCCAAATCGCCCATAGCCAATATTCTCTGATCAGGGGCCTGTTGCGCGCCCATTACCCGTGCTACGTGTTTTTCAGCACTTTTGACCGGTTAAGCTGTTGGTCTTGAGTGGTACAGTCTTGGCCCCAACCGCGCCGGAGCCGGTCATGAGTGCCCTGTCACATGCCCAGATCTGGGGCGCGATTGACGCCTTGGCCGCGCGGCTTGCCATGTCCCCATCATCCTTGGCCAAAATGGCAGGGCTCGATTCCACAATCTTCAATCGGTCCAAGCGGTTGTCAAAAGAGCGGCCGCCCCGCCCACGCTGGCCCTCGACCGAGAGCCTGGCCAAGGTCATTGCGGCGGCAGGGATCAGTTTTGCAGACTTTGCGGCCTTGGCCGATGACACGGCCGCAAGCCCTATCGGCTATGCCCCCTTGATGGGTTTCAATGAGGCTGCGCAAGCCGGTCATATTGATCCCTCCGGATACCCAATCGGCACAGGTTGGGATGTCGCCTTGGTCCCGGGTGTGGCCGAAGAAGGGGCCTTTGTTTTGGAGATTAGCGGCCATCAGTGGGCCCCGATCTATCGCGATGGCGACCGCCTCGTTGTCAGTCCCAGCCTCGAAGCGCGCCGAGGCGACCGAGTGGTGATCAAGACCCGCTCTGGCGACATGCGGGTCATGCAGTTGGCGCAAAGGTCGGCGCAAAAGCTGGTCCTAGAGGCCCTCAATCCCGGCCTGCCCGGTCTGACGGTGAACCTGTCCGAACTGGCTTGGATGTCACGTATTGTCTGGGCCAGCCAGTAGGGTTTGGGGTTAAATCTCAACGTCCCTGTGGCCCATAGGGCGCTATGGCACCACGGAATCGCGCTTTGGCGATCTATCTTTAAGCTGAATCAATGCTTTGGTTGAGAAAATAGCCCTATTGCCCTAAAGGAGCGCCAGCGCGCCTCCCCGTGCGCTTTCCCCGGGCGATCGTTTGTGTGCGCCGGGCAGATCAGTCAGGACCTTTATGCCCTTTTCCACTACCCATCCCGCGCTGCAGAGCGCACTCGTTGAGCAGGGTTATAAGGACCCCACTCCGGTGCAGGCAGCTGTCCTTGAAGCGCGGGCCATCGACCAAGACCTTCTTGTTTCGGCCCAGACCGGTTCGGGTAAGACCGTTGCCTTTGGCCTCGCCGCCGCCTCGACCCTGCTGGGCGATGCTGAGCGTATGGGCCAGTCTGGCCCGCCCCTGTGCCTGGCCATTGCTCCGACCCGTGAATTGGCCATACAGGTCAGCCGCGAACTGACCTGGCTCTATGGCAAGGCTGGCGCGGTCGTCGTGTCTTGCGTTGGCGGCATGGATGCGCGGCGCGAGCAGCGTTTGCTCAGCTACGGCGCTCATATCGTCGTCGGCACCCCCGGCCGTTTGCGCGACCATATTGAGCGCGGCCACTTGGACCTGTCGGCCTTGAAGGTCGCCGTGCTGGACGAGGCTGACGAGATGCTTGATCTCGGCTTTCGCGATGATCTGGAATTCATTCTGGATGCCGCGCCGGTCGAGCGCCGGACCCTGCTGTTCTCGGCCACCATCGCAAAAGACATCGCCACCCTCGCGCGCCGCTATCAGCGCGACGCCGTGCGGATCGATACGACCAGCCTGAACGAACCCCATGGCGATATCGAATATCGTGTCATCAGCTGCGCCCCCAACGAGATCGAACGGGCGGTGGTCAATGTGCTGCGTCACGTCGATGCGCCGGGCGCTCTGGTCTTCTGTTCGACCCGCGAAAATGTCCGTCGGCTCTATTCCAGCCTGCGTGAGCGCGGCTTTGAGGTCGTCACCCTGTCGGGCGAACTGTCCCAGCGCGAGCGGGCCGATGCCTTGCAAGCCCTGCGTGATGGCCGGGCCCGCGTCTGTGTCGCAACCGACGTTGCCGCACGTGGTCTGGACCTGCCCGACCTTGGGCTCGTGATCCATGCCGACCTTCCCGTGAACCGCGCTGGCCTTCTGCACCGCAGTGGCCGGACGGGCCGCGCGGGCCGCAAGGGCGTATCGGTCCTGATGGCACCCTATAGCCGCCGTCGCCGGGTCGAGCAGATTCTGTCGTCCGCAAACATCGAAGCGACCTGGAGCGGTCCGCCCAGCGCCGAAGAGATCCGCGCTGGCGATCTGCAGCGCATGTTGCAAGATCCGCTTTTGACCGAGGCCCCGAGCGAGGAAGAACTAACCCTCGCCAACGCCATCATGGAAACCCGCACGCCGATGGAGATCGCCACGGCGTTGATCCGTCTGCGCCAGTCCGCCCTTCCCGCGCCCGAGGATCTGTTCGACGATCCCCGCGCCAGCATGGCCCCGCCCTCGCGCTCGCCGCAGGACAAGGACCGCGACCGGGCCTTTGATCGTGACCGCGATGGTGGCCGTCCAGAGCGCATGGCGGCTGAAGATGTGGTCTGGTTCCGTCTGTCGACAGGCCGCAACAATAATGCCGACCCCAAATGGTTGATCCCCCTGATCTGCCGCGCCGGTCACATCACCAAGAAGGACATTGGCGCGATCAAGATCTTTGATCGGGAAACCAAGTTCGAGATCACCAAGGAAGCCGAAGCTCGCTTCACGGCCGCCATCAAGGCGGCTGCGGAAAGTGCGCCCGACAATGATCTGCGTATCGAACCGGCTGTGGCCCCTTCGGCCAACCGCGATGGTCCCCGTGAGCAGCGGCCTCGTCCGCCGCGTGATCAGCGCGGTCCAGCCCCTCAGGCCCGCGAAAAACGCGCCTATGAGCCGCGCTCGCAAGATCGTCCGTTCGAACCGCGCCCGCAAGGCGGCAAGCCGCCCTATACGCCGCGCCCACAAGAGCCCGGGACTCAAGAACCTCGGGCTCAAGAGCCGCGCGCCTATGAGCCCCGCGCCTACGAACCTCGGCCACAAGCCGCCCGTTCGGATGAAGGCGGACCTCGCGAGCGGGCACCGCGCAAGTTTGCCCCGCGCGACCAAGCCCCTGCCGCTAAGCCCTTTGCGCCGCGTCCGCCCAAGGATGCTGCGGCCAAGCCTTGGTCACCGGTCGATCGTCCGGGCGAAGCCGAAGCGCCCCGCGCACCAAAGCCTTACAAGAAGCCCTATTTCGATAAGAAGGCGGCTTTCGAGGGTAAGGCCCCCTTCACCAAGAAGCCTAAGCCTTCCAAAAAGGGCAAGCCGAACGGCTAGTTAAGACAGATAATAGGGGGCGTGCTGCGAACGGCGGCGCGCCCCTTTTTCTTTAGAGGCCTTGAACGGCCGGACCGTGGACCACCAGCGCCGAGCCATCGGCGTCGCAGGTCCAGCGCGCATCAATGCCATAGGCCTTGGCCAGCAACTGCGGCGTCAAGACCTCGGCGGGTGGGCCAGAGGCCAGGCACTCGCCCTCCTTGATCACCACCACGCGCGTACAAAACTGAACCGCTAAGGTCACATCGTGAACCACGGTCAAGATACCGCTGCCTTGCGCCGCCTGCCGGGCCAGAACCTGCATGATCGTCCATTGGTGAAGCGGGTCGAGGGCGGCGGTCGGCTCATCGGCAATCAGGGCGGGGGCCTTGGCGGCGAGGGCTCTGGCGACATGGACCCGCGCCGCCTCTCCGCCCGACAGGGTGGTAATGTCGCGGCCGAGCAGATGTTCTAGATCGCAGGCCTCAACGGCCTCATCGACGGCGGCTTGATCCAAGGCGCTGAGCCGTCCGGTCTGACCGCCATAGGCGAACCGGCCAAGGGCTATGGCCTCATGAACCGCGATGGGCCAAGCGACGGGGCGGCTTTGCGGCAGATAGGCCACGCGGCGCGCCCGGGCGGTGGCGCTCAAACTCGCCACCGGATCGCCGCCGATCAGGGCGCTGCCGCTAGACAGGGGGGTGAGCCCCAGCAGGCTGCGCGCTGCCGTGGTCTTGCCAGAGCCATTGGGGCCGAGCAGTCCGACCAATTCACCCGCATAGAGATCAAGGCTGAGACCCTTGAGGATTTCCTTTTGGCCCCTTCGGACCACGGCCTTTTGCAGGGACAGGAGCGGGGCGGTCATTGGGCCTTTCCCTGCGCACTGCGCCGCGCGGCGATCCATAGGAAGATGGGCGCGCCAACCAAGGCGGCGACAACGCCGAGCTTAAGCTCATTATCGCTGGGCACGAGGCGCGCGCCCACATCAGCCAGCACCAGCAAGACCCCGCCTGCGAGCGCCGAGGGAACCAGAGCCCGGCCCGGATCCGATCCGACCAGCGGGCGTACCAGATGGGGCGTGACGATGCCGACAAAGCCGATGGCTCCGGCCAGCGCCACAGACCCTCCCGTCGCCAGACCACAGCCCACCGCCACCAAAACCCTTGTGCGGGTTAGATCAAGCCCAAGTCCGTGGGCCGCCTCTTCGCCCAAGGTCAGGGCTGAAAGACCGCGCCGAGTCATCAGTAAAATGAGGGTTCCCAGCGCGATGATCGGGCCGGACAGGGCAATGTCGGACAGGCTGCGATTGGCCACCGACCCCATCAGCCAACTGACCATATCGTTTAGCGTAAAGGGGTTGGGCGCGAGGTTCATGAGGAGCGATAGGAGCGCGCCCGCAAGGCTGGACAGGCCAACCCCGATCAGGATCAGACCGACCATGTCCCGCACCCTTTGGGCCGCAAAGGCGATCAGGGCGGTGGCCGACAGGGCCCCAACCACAGCGCCGATCTGTAAGGCCGGGGCAAAGCTTGCGCTGAAGCCATAATAGATGGCGATGACCGCACCGAGCGAGGCCGTCACTGACACACCCAAAACGCCCGGCTCGGCCAAAGGATTGCGCAGCAGCCCCTGCATAGCAGCCCCCGACAGGCCTAGACTGGCCCCCACGATCCAGGCCGCCAGCGCGCGGGGCAGGCGAATGGACCAGAGAATCGTCTGGCTGGTGGCATCCCCGCCGCCGAACAGGCTGGCGAGGACCTTACCCAAGGCCATGGGGGTCTCGCCCAAGCTACAGGCCAAGATCACCACAAGCAGGCTCGCCGCCGCGAGGGCAGGGATCAGACTGCGGCTATGATCGGTCGGTCCAGCGCTCATGGCCGCTTACCGCGCAAAACATCCCCGCCCTTGGCCATGTCCAAGGTGGCATCGGCGAGGAACCAGCCCGAACAGGCCGTCACTGCGCCGGGCAGGGCGACTGTGGGGCGTGATTTGAGGCTCTGGCGCACGAGGGGATGACGGGCCGACGACCAAGGAAAGAGGTCCACCTCGCCCAAACTCATAAATCCAGTCACCACCATGCTGGGGGCCTTTGCGGCTAGCCTTTCCAGCGGCAGTTCGCTCCAGCCGCGATGGCGATCATCGTAGGGGACAAGGCCCGCTGTCGCCATCATCTGGCCAAGGCTGGTATCGGCCCCCGCCTGAACGCCGCCGGAAGTGACATAGAGCGCCTCGACAGGTGGGCCTTGGCGCTTGGCCTTGGCAAGGGTGGCATCAAACTGACGCACAGCAGCCTCGCCGCGCTCTGGATGGCCAAGGCCCTTGGCTGCCAGCCGAAGATTGCCGCGGATGCCCTCATATTGATCGGCCTCGCCCAGCTGTAGGACGGGCGTGCCGGAGGCTTGGAAAAACCGCGCGGCATCGGGGCCTCCGCCATAGGTCCGCACCACCAGATCCGGCTCAAGGGCCAGAACCGACTCGGCCCGCGAGCGCACCTGCGGCAGGCCCTTGGCCGCCTCGCGCATATAGGAATGGCTGGCCTGGGACTGGCTCGAGAGGGCGAGGATTTGGCTTCGGTCTGCGAATTTCAGCACGAACTGGTCGGCGCAATAGTCGAGCGACACGACCCGCTTGGGCGCGGATGAGGCTACCGGACGCGGCACCTCGGACACCGCGACGACGGCGATAGCGGACAGGCCGACCACGACCGCTGAAGCGGCCCATAGGTGACGACCCTTCGCCAATCTGCGCAGCGGCCCATCGGCCATGCACCCCGTCTCCTGTTCGCCCAAATTGCGGTCTGCTCTTGGGTCCTGTGCTATAGAAGGGCGCGAGCACGGGGTAAAGTGCAGGCTCAGATCGATCGGATCGTGGCGGGTGCAGTTTATTTTCCGGCCGCTGTGCATTAGGGTCGCGCTGCGCATCGTCCGTCGGTGCCAACCGTTCGAAGGGTTAAGGCCACGTCCGTCGCTGCTATCACCATCAATGACGTTGCCGACCGTGCGGGCGTCTCGATCAAGACCGTCTCGCGCGTCCTGAATAACGAGGCCAATGTCCGCCCCGAAACCCGCGAGCGGGTGCAGGAGGCCGTCACCGCCCTTGGCTATCGCCCTAACCTGTCGGCGCGCAGTCTGGCGGGGTCGCGCTCGTTCCTGATCGGGCTCTGTTTCGACAATCCCAATCCGGCCTATGTCAGCGAGGCCCAGATTGGGGCCATAACCCGCTGCCGCGTGTCTGGCTATCATCTCGTCGTTGAGCCCGTCGACAATCGCTCAGAGACCGCCGATTCCCAACTCGAAGCCATGGTGTTCAATGTGCGCGTCGACGGGGTGATCATCACGCCGCCAGTCTCCGACCATCCGGCGATCTTGGCCATGCTTGAGGCCAGCCGCACACCCTATGTCCGTATCTCGCCAGAGCGCGACCGTGACCGGGGCCCTAGCGTCTATATGGACGACTATAAGGCCGCCTATGACATGACCAACTATCTGCTGGGTCTGGGCCATCGGCGCATTGGCTTTGTGCGCGGTCACCCCGACCATGGCTCATCCTATCGCCGGTTTGATGGGTTTCAGGCGGCGATGGCCGATCACGGCTTGCCGCTGCAGCCGGACCTTCTGGCGCAAGGCTATTTCACCTTTCAGTCGGGCGTGCAGGCGGGCGAGCAACTGCTGCGTCATCCGGAGCGTCCGACCGCCATCTTTGCGGCCAGTGACGGCATGGCCTTGGGTGTGATGTCGACAGCGGCGCGGATGGGCCTGTCCATTCCCACCGACCTGTCCGTGGCAGGCTTTGACGATACGCCGACCGCGCGGGTGGTCTGGCCGCCTCTGACGACCGTGCGCCAACCCATCAACGAGATGGCCGCCGCCGCTGCCGACATCCTGATCAGTGGTGAGGCCAGACGGGCCATGGATGACAAGCTACCCATCAGGCGGATGTTGGATTTCGAGCTGATCGTGCGCCAATCCTGCGCCCCACCCAAGGCCTAGAGCCCCATTTTCATAAAGACTTGGAAAACGCAGCTTTGTTCCAGACATCGCCGAGTCTTTGATATTTCTTGCCATCGTTTTTCAGTTTTGAGGCGATGGGTCTGCGAGTACCCCTAGGTCTTAAGCCCATTCATGCCCCACCGTGTCATCAAGTGACCTAAGGGCAGACGCGCGATCGTGACTTTACAGAGCATTTATAAAACGCGCATTTTGAGGCTTCGAAAAGGGCGAGGCGGCAAATGAGCGGTCTGGTCTGTTCACTGACATGAGGAAATGACCATGGCGCAAGCCTATATCGTAGCGGCCGCACGTACGGCCGGGGGCCGCAAGGGCGGACGTCTGTCGGGCTGGCATCCAGCCGATCTGGCCGGAAGTGTTCTGGACGCGTTGATCGCACGCACCGGTGCTGATCCGGCACTGGTTGAAGATGTGATCATGGGCTGCGTCGGTCAGGCCGGTGAACAGGCCACCAACATCGCGCGCAACGCCGTGCTGGCTTCGAGCCTGCCCGAGAGCGTTCCGGCCACCTCGGTTGACCGTCAGTGCGGTTCGTCGCAGCAGGCCCTACACTTCGCTGCTCAGGCCGTCATGTCCGGTTCGATGGATATCGTTATCGCCGCTGGCGTCGAGAGCATGAGCCGCGTGCCCATGGGCATGCCGACCATCCTGCCCTTCAAGAACGGCCTTGGCATCTATAAGAGCCCGCGCATGGAAGAGCGCTATCCAGGTATCCAGTTCAGCCAGTTTGTCGGCGCTGAAATGGTCGCTGCCAAGTACGGCCTCGACAAGGACCAGATGGACAGCTTCGGCTATGCCAGCCACCAGAAGGCCATTGCCGCCACCAAGAGCGGTGCCTTCACCGACGAGATCGTGCCGATCCAGATCACCATGCCCGACGGCTCGACCGAGATGCATGTGATTGATGAAGGCATCCGCTTTGAAGCCAGCCTCGAAGGCATGCGCGGCGTCAAGCTGTTGCAAGAGGGCGGCACCTTGACGGCGGCCACCTCCAGCCAGATCTGCGACGGCGCTTCGGGCGTGATGGTCGTCAACGAGGCCGGTCTGAAGGCCTTGGGCGTTGAGCCCCTGGCCCGCATCCACCACATGACCGTCATTGGCGGTGATCCGGTGATCATGCTGGAAGCCCCGATCCCCGCCACCCACCGCGCCCTGAAAAAGGCCGGTATGAAGATCGACGATATCGACCTTTACGAAGTCAACGAAGCCTTCGCCTCGGTGCCAACCGCTTGGCTCAAGGATATCGGCGCCGATCCTTCCCGTCTGAACGTCAATGGCGGCGCGATTGCTCTGGGTCACCCCCTCGGCGGTTCGGGCACCAAGCTGATGACCACCTTGATCCACGCTCTGGGCGCGCACAAGAAGCGCTATGGTCTGCAGACCATGTGCGAAGGCGGCGGCCTGGCCAATGTGACGATCATCGAGCGCCTCTAAGGGGTTCGATAATTTTAGGAAGGGGCCGGTCGGCAACGGCCGGCCCTTTTCATTTCAGCACCACAGACTCAAAAATCGGGAGGACGCCATGTCAGACAAGATCGTGCGGATTGGAGGCGCGGGCGGCTTTCTCGGTGACAGTTCGGTGGCGGCTCCCCAACTGATTGAGGGGGGACGGCTCGACTATCTGATCCTCGACTATCTGGCCGAGGCGACCATGCCCATGCTGGCCATGATGCAGAAGGGACGGCCCGAAGGCGGCTATGCCCGCGACTTCACCGAATGGGTCTGGAAAGACAATATCCGCGAGCTGAAACGCCAAGGCATCAAGGTGGTGACCAATGCTGGGGGGCTGAACCCCAGAGCCTGCCGCGCCCGTATGGAGGCCTTGGCCGCTGAGGCGGGACTGTCATTCAATATCGCCATTGTCGAGGGCGACGATCTGCGCGGCGATCTGGGCCGTCTGGCCCATGTGCGCGAGATGGTGTCCGGTGATGGCTTTCCCGCCCCCGACGCGGTGCTCAATGCCAGCGTCTATTTCGGGGCTGACCCGATTGTTGCGGCCTTGAGGGCCGGGGCCGACGTGGTGATTACGGGCCGGGTGGTCGATTCCGCTCTCGTGCTGGCGCCCTTGATGTACGAGTTCGGCTGGAAGGCCAGCGACTATGATCAGCTAGCGGGCGGCTCCTTGGCCGGTCACGTCATCGAGTGCGGGGCGCAGGCCACCGGCGGGCTCTTTACCGATTGGGAGAGCGTGCCGGACTGGGCCCATATTGGCTATCCGATCGTCGAATGCGCCGCCGATGGCTCCTTCATCGTCACCAAGCCGGAGGGCACGGGCGGTCTGGTCACCTGCGCCACGGTCGGCGAACAGATTCTCTACGAGGTCGGTGATCCTCAGGCCTATATGCTGCCCGATGTGGTCTGCGACTTTGCCGGTCTCAAGCTAGAACAGGTCGGCGAACAGAGGGTGCGGGTCAGCCAGACCAAGGGCCGCGCGCCGAGCGGCTTCTACAAGGTCTCGGTCACCCATGCCGATGGCTGGCGCTGCCTCGCCGCCATGCCGGTGGTGGGGCGCGATGCCGCCCGCAAGGCCGAGCGTCAGGCCGACGCGGTGATCGAGCGGGTGGAGGAGATGCTCCGCAATCGCAACCTGCCGCCCTTTCGCGCCAAGCGGATCGAGGCTCTGGGTGCCGAGGCAACCTACGGCGCCAACAGCCGGGCGCGCGATGTGCGCGAGGTGGTCTGTAAGATCGGGGTCGAACATGACGATCCCGCCGCGATGGAGGTCTTTATGCGCGAGATCGACTCGCCTACCACCTCCATGTCCCCCGGTTCGACCGGCTGGTTCGCGGGCCGCCCGACCATCTCGCCGGTGATCCGGGTCTATAGCTGCCTCATTGACCGCACCACCCTGTCGCCCAAGGTCGATCTGGCCGGTCAGACCTTCGAGGTCGCCGTCATCGAACCGCCCCGCCGGTTCACCCCCGATCAGATCGACCGCCCTGATGTGTCTGGTCTTGAGATCAGTTCGTCAGCGGCCAATGATGAAGAGATGTTAGAGGTCGATCTGATCGACATTGCTTGGGCGAGATCCGGGGATAAGGGCGACTCGTTCAATGTCGGCATCATCGCCCGCAAGCCTGAGCTCTTGCCCTATATCCGCGCGGCCCTCAGCGAAGAGGCGGTGCTTGGCTTTCTGGCTCACGAGTTTGAGGGCGGTCGCAAACCCAGCGTGACGCGGTTCGACCTGCCCGGCATGACGGCGATCAACCTGCTTTGCCAGAACGCCCTCGGCGGCGGACAGTTGGCGACGCTTCGACTCGACGCCCTGGCCAAGGGCAAGGCGCAGCAACTGCTGGAATTTCCGGTGAGGGTGCCGGTGAGGTTGGTTTAAGACTTAAACAAGGCCCCCTTCGGCCCTTCGGGCCACTTCCCCCAGAGGGGGAAGATCAAGGACGGTAAATCTTCCCCCTCTGGGGGAAGTACCGGCGTAGCCGGGGTAGGGGGTTCTTTCTCCGCGTCATTGCGAGGCGCATCGCGCCGAAGCAACCCAGGGGATCATCAACCTAGGTCCGTGTCAGTCCCCTGGGTTGCTTCGCTGCGCTCGCAATGACGCGGATTAAAAAGCCCTTTCCCCCCTTGAGGGGGAGAGGGTTGGGAGAGGGGGGTGTTTATCCACTGTCCCTACCGCCGCGTTCCCCGCGAAGGGGGCCTTAGGCTGGCAACCCCGCCAGCCATTCCAAGATCAGGGCATTGACCGCTTCAGGGGCCTCTTGCTGGGTCCAGTGGCCGCAGCCGGGCAGGAGTTCAGCTTTGGTGAGTTTTGGCATCTGGGTGCGCATGGCGGCCAGAAGGTCGATATCGCCGAGCATGCTCAGCACCAGATCGCGCTGGCCGCCGATGAACAGGGCCGGTTGTTCGATCAGGCGGCCTTGGAACTGTTGGAGATAGGCAAAGTCGTGGTCGTGATTGCGATAGCGGTTCAGGGGGCCGCGCAGGCCGGAGACCTCGAACTCGTTGACATAATAGTCCAAGTCCTCAGCCGTCAGCCAAGCGGGGAAGGGCTGGGGATCGACCAGACCCTCGAGCAGGGTCGCATCGACGGGCTTGTCATTGGGCCAGGTCCCGTCCGGCGCATCGCCGCTGATCGCATAGTAGAACTTACGCAGGAAATCGCGGATGTCGCCTTCGAGATCATCCTCGGCCTGCGGTGATTTTTGGAAATAGTGCTGGTAGAAGAACTTGCCGCGTGAGGTGAAGACCTGATCAATCATGACGCTGAACGAGGCCTTTGGCACGCCCAGATAGGGCACCGACAGGCCGCAGACAGCGCGCACGCGGTCAGGCCGGATCAGGGCGCTGTTCCAGACCTGCGGCGCGCCCCAGTCATGGCCGATCAGCACGGCCTTTTCGCCGGGGCTGAGCACCTCGATCAGGCCAGCAATGTCGCCCACCAGCGATTCCATATCATAGGCGGCAATGGCGTGGGGCTTGGACGAGCCGCCATAGCCGCGCACATCCATGGCCACGGCGCGGAACCCGGCCTTGGCGATCGGCTCCATCTGATGGCGCCAAGAATACCAGCTTTCGGGAAAGCCGTGGACCATTAGGACCAGCGGGCCCTCGCCCTCGGTGGCGATACGGATGCGGCGCGTGCCGACGGAGTGGGTTTCAAAGGTGGGCATGGGTCTTAGCTCCAGGACGGGTTGACCTGTTGGTCTTTGGCAGCGGTAGATTGGGCGAGCTTGGCGCGTTTAAAGCCTGCACGCTCCTGCATCCGGGCCCAATAGGCGGCCACGGCAGGCGGGAACTGTTCGTCGAGCTTGAGCGTTCCGGCCAGCAGCAGGGCATAGGATACGGAAATATCGGCCGCCGTGAACCGGCCCGCCGCAACGAACTCTTGTGCCGAGACGATGGCCTCTAGGCCGCGCAGCCTTGCCAGAAACCATTTGCCATAGTCGTCCGCCACCTGCGGGCTGCGCCGTTCCTTGGGCTCCAGCCGCGTGTAGCGCAGCACCAGGGTCTGGGGGAAGGTCAAGGTCGCCTCGCCATAGTGCAAGGCGTTGAGATAGGCACCGTATCCGGGCTCATCCACGCTCACGCCGAGGGTTCCGGCACCAAACTTGGCGGCCAGATATTCGCAGATGGCCGCAGACTCCGTCATGCGCATCTCGCCATCGAAAAAGGCGGGGATGGTGCCGAGTGGATTGATCTGCAGATAGCTGCGATCATGCATGCGCGGCGGGAATGGCAGCATCTTCAGCTCGTAGTCCAACCCCAACTCCTCCAACGCCCAAAGCGGGCGGAACGAGCGGGCATCGGCGCAGTGATAGAGGGTGATCATCCAGCGTTTCCCCAGTCATAACAGTGCCTGTTTATCAGGCCTTCGGTGCAGCCATCGCCGCCCGATTGCCCAAACCATACTGCTTTTCTGACAAAGACCAGACTCAAATGGCACCGATTGGTGATCAGATCGTGACCTTGAGGGGCCTTGCAGGCTAGGGTCGCGAAAATGGTCTCTCTTGGATATTAATGATGCGCGCCTTCGCTCCACTACAACAGCTTTCCGCCCTCGTCCTGAGCGCCTCACTGGCCCTCGCGCCCTTGCCGGTTCTGGCGAGGGAGGCGCTGAAGGCGCAGCCGGTTGCGCAGGCCCAGTTCAAGGCTGGTGCGGTCGCAACCTCAGACGCCTATAGCGCTGTGGTGGCCAAGGCCATCTTGCAAAAGGGTGGCAATGCGGTCGATGCCGCGGTGGCGACAGCCTTTGCGCTGGCCGTGACCTTGCCAGAGGCGGGCAATCTGGGCGGCGGCGGCTTCATGACCGTCTGGATGGAGGGCAAGCCCTACTTCCTCGACTATCGCGAGCGCGCACCGGCCAAAGCCTCAGCGGATATGTATCTGGACGCCAAGGGCAATGTGGTTCCAGACCTTAGCCTGATCGGCAATCTGTCGGCGGGTATTCCGGGCACGGTGCGAGGCATGGCCGCAGTCCATAGCCGCTTTGGCCGCCTGCCCTGGAAGGATGTGGTTGCGCCTGCCATCGCTCTGGCCCGCGACGGGTTTGTGGTGCCCGAGCGCTTGCAAAAGAACCGCGATGCCGACATGCCAAACTATGCCGGAAAGACCAATTTCGCGGCCTATTATGCGGGGATGAATGCGGGGGCGACCTTCAAGCAGCCGCACCTAGCCGCCACGCTGCAACGCATCGCCGTTCAAGGCGATAAGGGCTTTTATGAGGGCCGGACGGCTGATCTGATCGTCGCCCAGATGGGACGTGGACCGGTCAAGGGGATCATCACCAAGGCCGATTTGGCAAGCTATAGGGCGGTCTGGCGCGAGCCGGTGCGGGCCACTTGGAATGGGTTTGATGTGATTACCGCCCCGCCGCCCAGCTCTGGCGGCATTGCCCTGATCCAACTCTTGAAGATGAAGTCAATTTTGGCCCCGGCCTTTGACGGCGTCGCCCACAATAGCCCACAATATATCCACCTCTTGGCTGAGATCGAAAAGCGGGTCTATGCCGACCGGGCCGAATATCTCGGCGATCCTGACTTTGTGAAGGTCCCCGTTCAGGCCCTGATTGATCCGGCCTACCTTGCGGCGCGCGCAGGCGAGGTCAAGGCCCTGACCCCCTCTGAAACCCGCAAGATCAATCCGGGTTTGGAGAAGCTGGAAACCACCCATTTTTCGGTCGTCGACCGTTGGGGCAATGCGGTGTCCAACACCTATACGCTCAATGGCAGCTTCGGTTCCGGCGTGGTCGTCGAGGGCGCGGGCTTCTTGATGAATGATGAGATGGACGATTTCTCGGTCAAGGCCGGGGTGCCCAATGTCTATGGCGTGGTCGGCGGCACGGCCAATGCGATAGCGCCGCTCAAGACCCCGCTGTCGTCTAT